>JAJDUQ010000065.1 GCA_022826505.1 Gammaproteobacteria bacterium | reverse complement strand
TGCGTGAGAGTTCGGACAACTCGGGCGGTGACATCATTCGGAGTCTCCATGCTGACAGTTAGATAAACTGTCAGAAAGATACCCGAAACCGCCCGATATCCCTACACTTAATTCACGTCGCACAATCCTGACGTGCACCCTGATGCCACCATCAATTTGACGAGTAATTGGAGTTCGCCGAATTTCCCCGCCGACCCTGTGCCCTTCCATCCCTTATCCTCACTGGCAGTCCAGGCGCAACGCGAGATCATCAAGAGGGCTTTCCATGCGTTCACATCGGTACTGCGCCTATGAAGACAGGGAGCGCGGTCACGTCCTGGTCCACCACGAGGATTGCCGCCATGTGCGGGAGCGCTTGCCTCGATGGGACGATGAGTGGCGAGACCGCTGGCATCGTCTCGGGCGCTTCAAGTCCCCCGAACACGCTATCACTGAAGCGCGCCGCGTCGTGCGACCAGCCCTTGACATCAGACCGTGCGGTCACTGCGCACGCCGCTGCAGAAATTCAAAATAGGGAGGTCCGTCGATGGTTCGTCCCACCGGTCCCCGGAACACCACCCTGTCGGATGCGCTCGCCTTGCTGAGAAGCGAGGACCTGCGGCCGATGATGAGTCGGCTGTCGGTGCCCAAGCCTCGTCCCACCCGCAAGGCCGACATGGTGGCGGCGGTCGAGAGCCGTCTCGCCGGCGAGTCGCTGCGGTGTCTCTGGGACGATCTCGACGAGACGCAACGGCTCGCGGTGAGCGAAGCGCTGCACGACCCGGAGAGCGGATTCCATCCGGAACGGTTCAAGGCCAAGTACGGTGCGTTGCCCGCCGGCTTCGGCCGGCTCGGCACGCCCGAGCCTTCCCTGCTGCGCCTGTTGCTCCATCCCGCGGACGGGTACGGGGACGCGCGGCTCGGAATCCCGTCCGATCTGGCGAAGCGCCTGCGCGCATTCGTCCCGCTGCCCCCGGAGGTGACGCTCGCCGCCGAGGACGAGCTGCCCGAAGCGGTCGATCGACGCCGGCGCGGCTATCTCCCGAGGGGCGAGAAGCCGAAGTTCGATCGAGTGGAGCTCGTTCGACGCGACATGGAATCCGCGGCGCCACGGGACTTGCAGTCCGTGCTGCGTCTGATCGATCGCGGCCGAGTGGCGGTGAGCGCGAAGACGCGCCGGGCTTCGGCGGCCGCGATGCAGCGTATCGCCGAGGTGCTGGACGAGGGCGACTTCTTCGACCCCACGGAGAGGAAGGAGCGCTGGGAGCAGACGATCGGTCCGATCAGGGCGTTCGCCTGGCCATGGCTGATCCAGGTCGGCAAGCTGGCCGAGTGCCGCGGCTCGAAGCTCGCGCTGACGAAGGCGGGCCATGCCGCGCTCGGTGCGCCCGCACCGCAGACGTTGCGTCGCCTGTGGCAGCGGTGGATCAAGAGCACCCTGCTCGACGAGTTCAGCCGGGTCGACGACATCAAGGGGCAGCACCGCGGCAAGGGCAGGCGTGCCATGACCGCCGTGTCCGGCCGGCGCCCCGTGATCGCCGAAGCCCTCGCGCAGTGTCCGGTGGGCCGGTGGGTGCGCTTCGACGACTTCTCGCGCTTCATGCAGGCGTCGGGCCTGGAATTCGGCATCACGCGCGACCCGTGGAAGCTGTACATCGAGGAGGCCCATTACGGCAGCTTGGGATATGCCGGCAGTCACGACTGGGACCTCCTCGAGGGCCGATACCTCCTCTGTTTCCTGTTCGAGTACGCCGCCACGCTGGGCATGATCGACGTTGCGTTCATCGACCCGGAGGACGCGCGACCGGATTTCGCCAGTCTGTGGGGGACGGACGAGATGGCCTGGCTCAGCCGTTACGACGGCCTGCAGTACTTCCGGCTGAATCCGCTTGGCGCGTACTGCCTGGGACTCGCCGCGGAGTACGAGCCGAGCATCCCGCCGGGCCGCGCTTCGCTGACCGTGTTTCCCGACCGGCGGCTGTGCGCGAACATGCCGTTGTCGCCCGACGAAAGGCTGGTTCTCGATACTTGGGCAAACGCCGAGTCGGATGACGTCTGGCGTCTGGATCGCGACCGGATCCTGGCTGCCGTCGAGAGCGGACACGACGCGGACGACCTGCGCCGATTCCTGGCCGCGCGAGACGACCAGCCGCTGCCCGAGACGGTCGAGGGCTTCCTGCGCGACGCCGAACGCGGGGCGCGCGCTCTGAGTGCGCAAGGCATGGCCTTGCTGATCGAGTGCGCGGACGCGGACATCGCCGCCCGGCTGGCCACCGACACGCGCACGGCGAGGTTCTGCCTGCGCGCCGGAGAGCGTCATCTCGTCGTTCGGACGAAATCCGAGGCGGCGTTCCGCAAGGCGGTACGCACGCTGGGCTACGGCATGCCGAACGCCTGAATCGCTTTCACCGACCCAGACTCCGGCTCGATGCCCGGGACTTGGTGATGGCCGCCGACGCAAGCGCGAGCGCATGTCGGGAACGGGTCCGAGTTCAGGGCTGTCAGTGGCGCCGCCCGGGATAGCTGGGCTCCGTTCGCCGAGCCCTCAGGACCACTTCCCCGGGTTGCGGTGCCTCGGGGCAGCCTGTTCGCCGGCGCCGTCGAGTGCCTGATCGGCCCAATCGTGCCAGACTCGGAGGCTTGGCACTTCAGAGTGCTTCAGAGTAGGTTTCCGAGTAATGAACCTCACCGAGACACTGCGGGAACCCGAGGGCAAGACTCTGGAGTTCAAACGGAACGGGCACATGACACCCGCCTGTGCGGCCGGTGGCCGGTGGTCGACGGATCGGGCCCCGGATTCGAGCTCGACCGCGATGCCGTCGCGCGGGCGGCGGAGATCCACCGGACGACTCGATGAGGCGCCAGTCCTGTCGGTGCGCCACTGGAATTGCTGGACATCAGGAGCGATGGCGATATATTCATAATGAATAGTTGCCTCGCAACGGAGCAACCGATGGCCACCACTTCTCTGAGTCTCGGCCCGCATTGGGAGAACTTCATCCGCGGAGAAATCGCAACCGGACGCTACGCAAGCGCGAGCGAAGTCGTTCGTGCGGCCCTGCGAGAATACGAGCACAAGGTGAGGAAGCTCGATGCGCTACGGGCTCACCTGGCGGAAGGAGTCGAGCAGGCCAATCGGGGAGATTTCGTCGATGACTTCGACATCGAGACGATCGTCTCGAATGCGGACAAGCTCTTGTCGGACCAGACGTGACAGCACGGTATCGGGTCACGCCGCGCGCCGCGGCAGACCTGAACCGTATTGCGACATACACACTCCGGAACTGGGGGCGGCGGCAGACCACCGCCTACCTGAAGGCGTTGAACGACCGCTTTGGCTGGTTGGCGGAACATCCGGAAATCGGACGAGCGCGGCCGGAAATTCTCCCCGACTTGCGCAGCTTTCGGGAGGGCTCGCACATTGTCTTCTACCGCACACGCGGGACGGTGATCGAGATCATTGGCGTGCCGCACGTGTCGATGGATGTCGATTCCTGCTTCGAGAACGAAGACTGACGGCTCGATACCGCCGCGGGCCTGCCCCCTCTCGCGCGTGCGCGACCCCGCCTCCTGCACCTGTCAGGGCAACCGGTCGCCCCCCCATCAGGTAGCGGTCGGTCTCCCGCGCCGCCTTGCGGCCCTCGTAGTAGTCCATGACCTCCTGCATTCGGCTCAAGCACCCCGTCCGGGACGGAACGACTGATGTCGTGCTCGACCCGTTGGACTATTGCCCAGGTCCGCAAGCGGGAAGGTGACATCGAGCTCGTTCCGTTCGAGGAGCAGGTTGCCTGAGCGTGCTTCGCCCCGGCCGGTGACTCCGCGTGCGAGAAGGCAGCGCAGCGCTCGACGCGACCGCCGGCGTTCACACCTCCCCTTCCGGGCGTTCCGCCTTCTCGTCCCCTTCGCGCAACGCCGTCCAGGCCTCCTCCGCGAACCCCGCGCCCGCCTGCTCGTAGTAGTTGTAGGTGTTGGTGCACCCGCAGTCGAGGAGATCGGCGGCTTCCTCGGGGTAGACGTTGGTCGCGCTCAGGAGCCCCCGATAGCCGGCGCGGCGGATCTCGTGGATCGCGAACCGCTTCGCCTCGAGGTCGGGCACCGCCAGCAGGACCGCGCTCAAGCCGTCCAGGCGCAGGCGGTGCCACAGGTCCGCGTCCTCGGCGTCGCCGTACACCACGCGCCTCCCCGCGGCGAGATGCCGCTCGACCTCTCCCGGATCGGAGTCCAGGCCCACCACCCGCATCCCCCGCGCCTTGAGCCGCTCGTAGGCGCCGAGGCCGACCCGGCCCATGCCGAAAATCATGACGTCCGCCGCGCCGATGGAGATCGGCTCGTCGTCCGGATGCCGCTGCCGGCGTTCGAGGCGCAAGACGAGTGGCGAAAGCCGCGCGTAGATCGCGTGCGAGGCGCGATTGAGCGGGGCGGACACCGCGAACGACAATGCGACGGTGATCGCGAGCGCCACCACCCAGCTCTCGGGCAGGAGGCCGCGGGCGGCCGCGGCCTGCACCACGATGAGCCCGAACTCGCTGTAGTTGGCGAGCGCGAGCCCGGCCAGCACCCCGCTGCGCGCGCGGAGCTTGAACCCGACGAGCAGACCGTAGAACAGCGCGCCCTTCAGCGGCAGCAGGGCCAGCGCCACGAGGGCGAGGACGAATGCCTCGTGCCCGGGCAGTCCGGACATGCCGATGAGCAGGAAGAACCCCACCAGGAAGGCTTCCTTCAACCCCCACAGCGTGTCGGCCAGCTCCTGCGCCTTCGGGTGGTCGGCAAGGAGGGCGCCGA
>JAJDUQ010000208.1 GCA_022826505.1 Gammaproteobacteria bacterium | reverse complement strand
GCAGGATGGCGGGCGGGGAGTTGCGGTTGGGGACGGACTCGATGTACATGGCTACCAATAGTAACCATTCACATCGACATAATCAAGCATAGAGTCTGGATATCTCCTCCATTTACATGGACACAAAACAACAGAATCTCGTCCCAACAAAACGAAGAGAATCAATGAGATATACTGAAACTACAGGAGATTTCTCTCGGAAGTTCAGTCTAACGATTCGACGGCCAATCGGTCGTCGTGTGACGCTCTTTCCGCCGCGACGTCTGCGTCCGGGCCGCCACCACTCGCCATTGCACCGACGCTCCGAAGCAGCCGTCTCATTCCGCCGCCCGCGTGACCGTGTCCCCGACCCTGCTCATCTCAGAAACCACTGAGTAGTCCCACGAACCGAAGCCACCGCCGGCATTGACCGCGCGAATCCAGCGCTGGGCGGCCTGCGTCTTCACGTCCTGAAGCGGATCGTAGCCCTTGGTTTCCAGGATCAGATAGCGTTCTCCGTTGCCCACCAGCCGGATGATGAAATCCGGCAGGTACTCGTGATGCTCACCGTTGTGCAGATAGGGGATCGCGAAGCCCAGTCCGGCGTTCTTCACGAACGAGTGTACGAGGTCGTGGGTGTCCAGACGGTAGGCGGCGGTCTGCTCCCACTTGTCGGTGTCAGGAACGACCGCGTTGACGTGGCTCTTGACGACAGGGTACGGCTCGCGCCGAGTCTCGAAATCGACCTCCACCGTCGACCCCGGCTCTCGCCCCTGCTCGACACGCGGCAGTTCGACGTTCTTCCCCGTCCGGTCGTCCGATCGAATCGCGGCGACCAGCCGTTCCACCAGCCATCCATACCAGGGCGACAGAAAGGCATCGACGTCCCGCGCTGGCGGGACCGGCCGGACCTTCTCGTCAACGTAGCGGGTGACGATCGTGGCGAGCTGGGTGAACAGAACGTGAGCTGGGGCCTCGCAGCCGGGTCGCCGGAGGTAGTCCCGTGTCAGATCCCGCGCCATCTCGAACACCAGGCGCTGGAGGCGCCGGCCTTCGCGGTACGGGTTCAGGTCGACCCGCACCAAGCGCCCCGGCCCCACCAGCGACGGGCGGCCCGTGTTGCTCGGCAGCCCGGCCTTCATCTCCACCTCGGGCGGGATGTTCATCGGGTCGAGATGCAGCGGAGCGATGCTCTCCCAGTCCACCGTCACCCGATGCCGGATGCCTTGCGTGTAGCCCTCGACGCGCGGGAATCGAATCCCCAGATGTGCCTTCTCGGGAACCGCCCGAATGCGCCAGGTCGTCGGCACCGGCTTGGGTTCGCTGCCCGGGGGATTCTCCTTGAGCGGCACGATCTCGAACGGCACGCCGAAGATCTTCGCGACTTCCTCGCCGAGTTTGTCATCGTCTCCCACCGCGTAGCTCGAGCGCCGCAGCCCTCGGCCGACGACCTGCTCGCAGAGCAACTGCGACATGAAGGGTCGGAGCCCGATGATGTGGGTGACGGTGTTGCAGTCCCACCCTTCCGTCAGCATCCCGACGCTCACGATGCAACGCACGTCCCGGCCGGGTGGGTGAAGGGGTCGTTCGAGCTTCCGCGCCAACGCCTCGAACCCTTCCGGGTAGAGAGGCCGACCTTGCCGGTCCCTCGGCCAGTCGGTCTTCCCAACGGTGTCGAGCGTCAGGCGCATCCACCGGTCTGCGTCGGACCTCGACTCCCCGCCGTCGGATTCGCGCACCACCTTCGAGTCCGCCCGGATGGTGCGGATGTCTCCGTCGACATTGCGCAATCCGTCGAGACGGGCCGGCGGAATCCCCACCGGTGCTTCGTCTTCGGCGAGCCAACGGTAGACGACCTTGGCGAGCGCGGTATTCTTGCACACGATGATGAAGACGGGCGGGCGGCTCTCGCCCTCCCGGCTCTCCCATTCCTCGCGCAACGCATCCCACAGGCCCCCGAGCATGGCGAGCGGCACGTGCGCGTACTTGAGCACCGCCTCCGGTTTCACCGTGGCCCGTCGGCCGCCGCGTTCCGCGGGCGTCAGCCTCGGCAGGATCCAGCGCCAGATGTTGAAGTAGCCGGGGACGGTGCTGCCGCTGGTATCGCGGACCGCAAGCTGCGGGATCTTCACCAGGCCGGATTCGATCGCGTCGACCAGGCCGAAGTCGCTCACCACCCAGGGGAACGGCCGGTTGGCGTCCTGGCCCACTCGGCCCAGATAGTAGGGGGTCGCCGAGAGGTCGATGCACTGGTGGATGCCGCGGTGCTTGTGGATGCGGTCCAGGCCGTCGACCCACACCGTGGCCTCCCGATAGAACGCCTCGCTGTCGTCCTCCTCGCCGAACAGGTCCTCTTCGTCCTCGTCCGGCTCCGCGCGCCGGATGCGGTAGGCGTGATGGGCCTCGTCGTTCATGACCAGGAGGTTGCCCTTGCCGCCGACCTCGCGACCGAGCACGCGCTCGATCAGCTTCGCGTCGCTCTCGACGTAGCGGAACGATTCCACCGAGACCGACTTGAGGTTCCCCTGCCGGTCCCGGTGCTCGTCTAGCACGGTGACCAGACCGGTCGCCTTTTGCAGATCGAGATCTTCCGGGGTCAGGTAACGCGTCCCGCGCACCGTCGTCGTCCTGGAACCGAGACGGATGGTCTCCCGGGTGCGGACCTCGCGCCCGGCGCGGAGGACCTTCGCCGACTGGCCCGCGGCCTGGATGGTCCTCGGCTCGAACACGTGCCAGTTGGTGACCAGGACGTGCCCTCGCGCGAGCTGCGGCATGAGGTGCGAGGGGACGAGATCGCGGGTGCGGTACAGGCTCGCTTCGCCCCCTTGCGGCTTGAGCTCTTCCAGGCGGTTGCGGATCGTCACGTTGGGGCAGACGACGAGCACCACGTCCGAGTAGCGTCGGTCGCCTCTGTCCGTCACCTTGTTGAGGATGCTCCAGGCCGCGAGCATGCCCATAACCGTGGTCTTGCCGCTGCCGGTCGCCATCTTGCAGGCGTGACGGCGAAAGGCCCGCATCCCGGCCGCCTTCGCCTCTTCGCCGGGCTGGTCGAGCGGTACGTCGATTCCCTGGAGGAAGTCCGCGCGCGCCTCGGTGAGGAAGATGATCGTCTCGGCCGCCTCGAGCTGGGCGAAGAACAGCCGGTGGCGCCGTCCGTCCCGGTGCCAGTGGCGCAGCAGCTCCATGGTCGTGCGCGTGACGCCAGCCTCGCCCTTCAGTGCGAGCGGTCGCCACTCGGCGAGCTTGGCGCGGATGCGGTTGACGAGCTTCAGCTCGATGGCAGTTCCGCCGCCCTCCCGATCCGGCGACGACTCGCGTCCCGGCCGCCGATAGAAGTACATGGCGGGCCGCCGGCCCACCCGCCGCTCCGGTGGATCGTGCTCGGTGATCCACCAGTGCTCCCGGGGCTCCTCGAACGGCGAGTTGAGGATCGGCTCGGGGACCTCGTGCGCATTCACGGCTCGACCCCGAAGGCGCGGCAGATGGCATCGAGCTTCTCGGACACCTCGGGGTGGATTTCCTCGGGGAGCATCAGCGCGGCAATCTCGTGATAGCGGGTATAGGGGAGGTCATGGATGCCGCCCGCTTCGAGCAGCGGGGAGATGAGTCGGGTGCGGGCCTTGGCTTCGACCAAGTATTCGTGATCGGCGAGCGGGCTCTTGACAACCGCCGGCGGGAAAGCGTCGCGCCAGTAGGTGAGCATGTCCCTGATGTGCGGCGCGGCGGAGGCAGCTCCGACCACCGCTTCAACGAAGCGGGCGAGGGCATCCGGGTGAACGAGATAGCTTTCGATCTCGTAGCGCCGCCAGCGCAGCCGCTGCAAGCCGGCGCCCGTGATCTCGGTGTCCGGGATCTCCGGCCGCGCATCGCCGTCGCGAAGTTCGAGTCCGGGAAGTCCTTCGTGCACGAGCTGCAATGCCCGGTAGTGATCGCGCGCGCTGATCCCCGGACGCCCCTCCTGTGCCTGGAACACCAGCGGCTTCCACATCAGCTCCGTGGCGAGCAGCCCCGAAGCCCGGTGTTCGAGCCTTGCCGCCCACGCCCGCAGGATGTTGATGTCCGTGTAATCCTCCACATAGAGCACGCCACGGACTCCCATCACCTGCATGACATCCGCATTGCCGAGCACGCGCAGAGAGGAGATCAGTCGGCTGCGCTCCTCGTTGTCGGCGACCATCCTTGGGTCGTGGAGCGTCACGCACAGCTCGCGAGGCTCGACCGCGTTGATGACCACTTCGGAGTGGGTTGCCACGACAAGCTGTGAGCGCTGTCGGGCGGCCACCGTCCGCAGCTCGTGATAGATGGCGTCTTGCAGAATGATATGCAGATGCGCATCGGGCTCATCCAGCAGCAGGACTGCACCTTCTCGCGTATTGAGGAAGGTGAGCAGCATCAGCACCTGCAGAAAGCCGCTACCCGCGCTGGCGATGTCCAAGGACGGGCCGTCGTCGGTCATTCGGTACTCGGCGCGGATGGACGGGCTGCCGGCGTCGGGGGGCAGCAACTCATAGCCGAACAGATTTCTGATAGAAGCTTGCAGCGCACTCCACGCGGATTCGTCGTGGTGTGCGCTCACCAGCAGGTTTCGAAGGACCTCGCCGGGGCGACCGAGGCCGAGAAGCTGCTCGACCGCCACGGGCTGAAGCAGTCGCTCGCTGGTCTCCAGGCCCGACATCGGCGGTACGTACACTGTGCGAATCGAGAGCTCTCGCAGCGTATCAAGCGGTACGTCCTTCCTGGGTCGGACGTAGATCTGCTCGGTGCTGTCGGCGATGAGCTCCATGGTTACCGACCATCCGGCATCGTGTCGAAGCTCGATTTCGATCTGCCCCTGGTACCGGCGGTCCGTCCAGAGCAGGTCGAAGCTTTGCAGGGGTACCGCCGTGAATGCCTGTCGAGCGATCGGCGCCCGGGTGTAACCGTTGCGCCGGTTGAAGTCGTTGAGCTCCCGCCACCGCTGGAGGGCGAGCGACCACGACGCAATCGCCTGGAGCACAGTCGTCTTGCCGGTGTTGTTCGGGCCGGCCAGCACCACGTGCCCCGGCAGGCGGAACTCCACCTCGTCGAAGCGTTTGAAGCCGCGGATACGGACTGTGCGGATCATCATCTGGTCTCTGATGTCGGATTCTGCATGTGTTGCTCAGCACTCATGCCACCGCCACTTCCACTCGATTCCTTCCTTCGTCATGTTCTGGAAGAAATCCGGGTTCAGCGTCCGTTCCGGGTTCGCAAGGTCGTCCTCCCAGACCGGCCATGCGGAAACCCGAAGGTCCGTTTCGTCCAGCGCGTTCCATTCCGCATCGGCCAGCAGGAAATGTAGATCCAGCAGGCCCTTTGCCGTTGGTCTCTGCCCCTGCAGAACGATGGCAAGGTCGACATCGCTTTCTTCGTGGAAATCGCCCCTGGCGCGACTGCCGTAGAGCAACGCCCGCTTGACCGGTGGCAGTGGCGTCATCGGCAGACGAGCAAGAAAAATGTCCACGGCTCTGGCCGTGACGGGGTCGACGAAGGCATGCGAATTCATGTCTCACCTGACAGGGATTTGACCACCATCAGTTCGCTCACCCGGTCGTCGACGACCTTTACCTCAATCTGGCCGTGCCCGAGAGGTGCGCCCACACGCTGTCAATGCTGCGTTCCAGCGACTCCGGGTCCACTGTGCACAGCCCGACAGGACCTCCATCAATCGCCACAGCAGCGCGGCAAGGAACACGACAGGCAAGCCCAGGATCAACGTCATGATGAAGCCGACGGCGACGGCAACCCCCACCTCGTCGCTAAATCCCATGACCAGAGACCATGCGGTGCACACCACCCACAGCCCACCCAAGACGAGATAGACGATCACTTTGTCTGCCCGCAGCGCCATTCTTTCCCTCGGCGGCCGGGTGGCCACAGGTGGAGAGTCGCCGTGGCCCACCGGCCGCCTCGGCTTCATGGTTGTCGCGACGGAGGCGCCGACGGTGACCCGGACCGAAGGCTCCGTGCTCTCCCTCGGCTTCTCGGTGGGTGCATCCACCGCCCGATCCGGCGCTGGCCAATCGCGAGCCTTGTCCATGACGGCGCACTTCATGGCGATGGCGACTATTTCAGCCGCACGGCCGTGCCGTAGGCCATGATGAGGGCGAGCGTGTCCGAAGAAGATCCGAATTCGGGATCGAAGTGGCTCTGCTTGTAGTCGAAATGAACGGCCACGACCGCGTCGGCATCAAGTTGTTCCGCCTGCCGCAGGAGCTGTGTGTAGCAGTTCGATATCGCGGTCGACATCAACTCCTTGAGGCGGCTTGCCGAATGGCCATGGTCCATTTCTGCGGACAGGGACGTCACGATTCCGAGTGGCTTCTCGATTTCCCGTCCAGGGTAATCGGGCGTCGTCGTGAGATCCCGGGCGGTCAGCCTGGAACCCCTGGATCGTCGGCTCATGGTGCACCTCCTGTCGAGAAGCCATGCGGAAGCATCGAAAGAATCCTATCGAAGCCCGCCTTCGGGACCCGGGACATCGCGCTTCCCATACATGGATTCGTGAAGTCTCAGCAATGCGATCACGGCATCGGCATTTTCCCGCATGGCCACATCCAGCGGTGTCTCGCCGAACCGATTCCTTCTCGCCGCCTCTGCGCCCCAAGCGAGAAGCACGTCGGCCACTCTGTCCCCATCGACGCCAGCGGCAATATGCAACGCGGTTTCGCCGCCTGTTTCAATGTGTGCATCAGCGCCGTGTCGAAGCAGCACGCCAGCCACTTCCCAGGCATCTTCTTCCGCGGCTTGGTGCAAAGGGGTCCACCGATACTCATTTGTCTGGTCTACCGACGCACCGTGAGCGATCAGCAGCTCCGCCAGGCGCCAGTCGTCTCGCGCCGCGACGTGGTGCAGGAGCGTGTCGCTATGGTCGATTTCGGGCGCGTCAACGTCCGCGCCATGCTGGAGCAGAAGCTCGAGCAGATCGAACGGCGGGCCTGCCCATCCGGCGAAATGCAACGGTGTCAGCCTGTCGACGGCGGTCGCGGGAGCGTTGACGTCGGCGCCCCGTTCGATCAGCACCTCGGCGGCAGCGAGCGCATGCCCTTTCGCAGCACGGTGAAGTGGCATCTCGTGATATCGATTCCTCACGTTCACCGGTGCCCCGCGGTCCAGCAGCAGCGCCACCGTCCGAAACGCACCGTTCCCGGCGGCATGGTGGAGAGGCGTGCGTCGTCTCTCGTCTCTTGCGTCGACCCGCGCTCCCTGGCTCAGCAGCAACTCGGCCACCCGATGAGCGCCGGCTCCGGTAGCGTATTCGGTGGCGTAATGGAGCGGGGTTCTTCCGTCTCCATCCCTGGCGTCCAATGCACGATGTTCGACGAGAAGGGAGACGAAGTCGGGGTCGCCACGCCTCGCCGCCAAGTGCAGCGGCATGCGTCCGTGTTCGTCCCTTTGGCAGATATCCGCGCCACGTTCCACCAACTCTTCGACGGCGGCGAAAGACTCCAGCCAGACCGCCGAGTGCAGGGGAGGCATGTGCTGTTTCGCGCCGCTCGCGATGAGCAATCGCGCCACGTCACGCGCATTTTCCTTGTCCGCCAGCCTCAACGGCGAAGTCCCGGGAGATCCGAACTCGTGCTCCATCTCGTCGGTCGGTTCGTCGGGGTGTATCCCGATGTCCGGGTCGGCGCCGTTTGCCAACAGGCACTCGGCCGTTTCCACTGCATTGCACGCAGCAGCCCAATGCAACGGCGTACGGTCATCGTGGATCCTGCTCCCAATCCGGGCGCCGGCTCCGATCAACAGCGCCGCCACGGTGCAGGCGTCGTACCTGGCGGCGTCGATCAGCAGAGGGTGATGCCCGCCGCCCGCTTCATTCACGTCCGCGCCGTGTGCAATCAGGAGATCAGCCATGGCGGTGTCGTCTCGTCGAGTCGCCAGGCGCAACGGCGTATCGGTCAGCCAGCGCCGGTGTTCGGCACCTGCGCCTTCGCCCACCAACGCCTCGATCAACCGCTGGCTCGGGAAGCATCCGTCCCGCAGGCGCGCGTTGGCGTCGGCGCCGTTCTGAAGCAGTTGTCGCGCCAACGCCGAATCGCCGATCACGACCGCATAGTGGAGATCTGTCCAGCCGAACCTGTCCTCTCCGCGAGGGGAAAATTCGCGCCCCAGTACTTGTGCGACTTTCCGTGCGCGCCCTGTGTACGAAGGCGTCTCGGCAGCGGACGTCCGTTCCGATTGCATTTCACGCCTGGGCCTCCGCCAACCGCTTGACCACCATCAGCTCGTTGCCCCGGTCGTCGACGACCTTGACCGCGATCTGGCCATACTCACCGAGGCCGAACGGCGCGCTGGCTGTGCCGGAGAGATGCGCCCACACGCTGTCGTCGAACTCGCCTCGCAGCGAGCGTTTGAGCCCTTCCCACGCCGAGGTTCGCGGAAAGAAAGCCTGGCACACATGGAAGCAGAGCCCGTTGTAGTCGGTGTCGAGGAACCAGGCCGGAACGTCGCTCCCCTCCCGGTGATCGGAGTCCATCGCCACCGGATCGAACACGTCGAGGCCGAGAAGCTCGACCCGGTATTCCCCGTCCCCCGATCGCTCGATGCGCACGTCCGGCAGACCGCAGACGGAGAAGATCTGGCTTGACCGCAGGTTCTTGAGCAGATCGCCCATCACGAGATCCATGCTGGCCTGGACCCAGGCCGCGGGCACGCCTACCGTTCGGTCGCAGTTCTCGATCAGGCGCCGGGCATCGGGCTGGATGGCGAAGCCGATGACGTAGAGTCGAGCGTATCCCTTGGCGTACGCCTCGCGCGCCGCCTCGAACACCAGCGTTTCCGAGACCGCGCCGTTCTCCGGGCCGAAGACGATGGCGGCGGTCTGCTGCCCTTCGCCTTCGATCAACGCTTCGGCAGACAGGCTCATCGTGCGCGCGGGACGGCGCACCTTGGACAGCGAGACCCGCTGTCCGCCCCCGAGGTGCAGGACCGGCGAGCGCCGGAGCACCTCGATCATGCGCTCGACGTGGTCGGCGTAGGCGTCGACGGCGGCGAGGTCGCCGGAGTCCTCCTCGCCATCGCCTTCCCAGTCCACCGGGGTCGGGATAGTCGCCTCGACGCAGAACGGGCCGCTGACCCGCGTCACTGCGTCGTCCTTCTCCGGCCGGTCCACCAGTACCTCTTCCTTCGCCGGTTCCTCGTTGGCGATGGATTCAAGAGTGATGTGCGGCACGACCCCGCCGACTTCCTCGCCCTTCCGGTTCTGTCTGCGACGGTACTCGAAGCCGCCGCCGGGACCCCTCTCGGGTTCCTGGAGCTGAAAGAAGTCGAACGTGCCCGTCAGCATCCGCTGGCGCGCCAGCGCCACGGGCACCCGCGAGGTATCGCAGGTGATCCACCGCCGGCCCCACTTCTCGGCACACCAGGCGGTCGTCCCGGAACCGCACGTTGGATCGAGAACGAGGTCACCTGGATCGGACGTCATCAGCAGGCAGCGCTCGACCACCTTGGGATTGGTCTGGACGACGTACGTCTTCTCGTCGGTGAAGCTGCCGGTGAGGGTGTCCGTCCAGAGATTGCCCCGTTCCTTGTACGGGAAGTCGGAGGCGAAACGCCGGTATTGAATGCTGTTGGCAGCGACGTGAATTCGGCCGGCGGTAGCAAGCCGTTCGAGCCCATCCGGATAGTTCGGCTTCCAATGCGAGTTGGCGCCCGGCTTGTAGACTTTGCCCTTGTACTCGAACGGTTGGGGCTCACTTGCCACGCCTTGCGATTGAAGGTTGTCAGGCTTGTAGAGTCGGGCACCCTCGGGCACCCGTTCCTCCCCACGCTTCTCGGCGGCCTTCACTCCCCGGTAGTTTCCATCCTGCTCCAGCACCCAGCGAGCGTTGCCCTCGCCCAGCACCACGGGTTGTTCCTCGAACAGCTTCCGCACCTTCAGCCGCTCCGGGTCCCGCGCGTACCACAGCAGGAAGTCGCCGAGCGTCGCGAGCGTCCGGGTCTGGAACCCCGAGGTGGTCTGGAAGCTGATCTGAGAGACGAAGCACTCCGCCCCGAATACCTCGTCCATGACCTCGCGGACGTGGTGCAGGTTGGTGTCGGACATCTGCACGAAGATGCTGCCGGACGGATGCAGCAGCTCCCGAGCCAACAGCAGCCGGTCGCGCAGATAAGTCAGGAAGGAATGCACCCCGAGCTCCCAGGTATCACGGTATGCCTGCACCATCTCGGGCTCGCGCACCATGTCGTCGTCAGCGCCGTGGGTGACGTTGCGCTTGCGCACGAAGGGCTGGAAGTTGGAGCCGAACTTCACGGCGTAGGGCGGGTCCATGTAGATGGTCTGCACCTGCCCGCCGAGCCCCTCGTAGTGGAGCAGCGAGTTCATCACGACCAAGGAGTCGCCGAGGACCAGCCGGTTCACCCAGCCGTCTCGGTGTTCGTAGGCCTTGAGCAGCCGGTCGTGGATCGGCAGGTCGCTCTCGCCAAACAGGTCGAACATGTCCGTCTGGCGGTCGCGCTTGTGTCCCTTCAGCGTGTCCACGATCGCGGCGGTGGACAGCCGTTCGTGGACGAACAGCGGCAGCGTCGGCACCTCGAACGACAGCCGTTCGGCCTTTCCGGCCCAGTTGAGAAACGGCTTCGACAGCGCCCTCAGCTCGTCGATTTCTGCGCGGGCGGCGGTCAGTTCCTTGCGCGCAGATTCGAGGTCGTTATCGGATATCGTGCCGGCGTCGCCCTCACCGATAGTGACGGCGAGTCGGACAATGCGCTCCCGCAACGCGGCAATTTTCGCCTCCGCCGTCTCTCGCGCCGGGTTTTCCCCGTCCCAATCGAGCGCCGGCGACAGGGACGGGTCGTAGCGCCAGGTGGCTGGCTTCTTCTTCTTCCGGAACTGCGCCTGCGTGCCGACATCGGGCCGGAGCAGCGCGCTCGCCTCGGGATGCCGGTAGCCTGCGGCGCGTCTTGCCTTGTCCTTCCTGCCCATCGGTGCGTCCTTGTCGGTTGCGTCTGCACTCGTTACGTCGGGAACTGCGAGCACTCCGGATGACACTTCGCGGGCGCCAGTTTGTCACACCTGCCGCATCGCGCCGCCCGTCTAATCCGCCAATCCCAACACGAAGGCAAGCGCGCTGTTCAAGCGCGTCATGTCTCGCCGGTCCAACCGGCCGATGCGCGAGCCGATCCTCTCCCGCCGGACCGTCACGGGCTCGTCGGCCATGATCCGGGACATCTCCCGCAGGCCGTTTACCCGCGAAGGTTCGATCGTCGGCCGGAAGTCCGGCGCGTCTTCCAGCCTGGAGGTCATCTGGCAAACGATCACCGACGCATGTCGCTCCGGAAAGACATCGCTCCGGATGACCACCGCCGGGCAGGGTTTGCCGAAGTCGCCGGAGGCCGCGACCGTCACCACCTCACCTCGTTTCGGATTCATCGAACTCCGAAACCGCCTCGGCCCATCGCAGTGCTTCCGACTCGTGCCGCCGGTCGAGACGAGCGACCGAATCCGCGACTCGTGCACGAACATCGTCCGAGCGCGCATCGGGCAGGATCATTCGAACCTCCGCTTGTCCTGAGCGCGGCAGCGCAGGCGCACGGTCCGCATTCTTTTGCGGGAGATGCCGACATGACCGAATCTCCTGAAACAATCCGGCGCCGATGTGACGCGTTGCGAAGTGCTTGTACAGAAGACGATGAGCGGGGGTCCGCATCTTCTTCGGACAGCGAATCACGGATCGTCGAAACGTATTGACAAATCGCCGGACTCGAGCACCTCGATCCGGTCCCGCGGTCCCACCACCACCGTCGTCGTCTGCTCCTCCACCAGAAGGGGGCCGTCGAGCCGGTGGCCCGGCAGGAGGTCGGCGCCTCGGTACACGGGGGTCGAAGCGAAGCCCAGCGGCTCGCCGCGCGTGCCGAACGCGTAGACCTCGCGGGTCGACACCGGCTCGGGAACGGTGGCGCTCGGCTCCGCCCGTACCGGCACCAGCGCCGGCAGGGTTCCGATGCCGACGACCCGCAGCTTCGTGAGCTCCACGGTGCTGTCGGGTTGGACGTGGCCGAAGAGACGGTCGTGCTCGCGCTCGAACGCGGTGCGCAGCGCGGCCACTCCGGTTGCCGTATCCGCCACCCGCACGTCCCACTGCTGGCCCGCGTAGCGGAGATCGGCCTCGTGTTCGAAGCGCATCGCGTCGGTCTCGAACCCGCCCTCGCGAAGCCAGGCCCGCGCATCGCCTTCGAGCGCCGTGTACGCGTCGCGCGCCTCGTCCGCGGTGTCCTCGTCGAGTTGCGCGATGAACACCCGAGCGAAATCCTGGCCCACGTCCGCGTTGAGCATCCCGATCGCGCAGAACACCCCCGCGAGCCTCGGCACCAGCACCCCCTGTGCCCCGAGCCGCCTTCCCACCGCGGCTCCGTGCATCGGCCCCGCGCCTCCGCAGGCGACAAGCACGAAGCGGGAGGGGTCGCGCCCGCGCTCGATGCTGATTCGTTCCACCGCCTGCAGCAGATTCTGCTCGACGAGCCGGATCACCCCGATCGCCGCCTCGTGAACGTCGAGACCGAGCGGCTCCGCGACCCGGGTCCGCAGCGCGGTCTCGGCCCGCGCGAGGTCGAGCGAGACCGCGCCGCCCGCGTACGGTCCGGGGGCGAGGCGCCCGAGCACGAGTTGCGCGTCGGTCACCGTCGGCTCGGTGCCACCGCGCCCGTAGGCGGCGGGTCCGGGAACCGCGCCGGCCCCGCGCGGTCCCGCGAACAGCAGCCCCGCCCCGTCGGCTCCTGCGATGGTGCCGCCGCCGGCCCCGACGGTGTGGATGTCCACCGACGCCGAGACGAGATCGTAGCCGCCGACCTCCAGCCGGTCGGTGACCGCGACCCGTCCGCCCGCGCGCAGCATCACGTCGCACGAGGTGCCGCCGATTTCCATGGTGATGAGGTCGTCGATGCCGGTGGCGGCGGCGAAGTAGTCGAGGGCGCCCACCCCTCCGGCCGGCCCGGACAGCACCAGGTTCACCGGGCAGTGGGCGACCTGACGGGTTGAAATGGCCCGCCCGTTCGATTGCAGCACGAGCAGGTCCGGTCCGAGCCCGAGCGCGCGCAGGCGCTTGTCGAGGGCCTGCAGGTAACGCACCACCTTCGGTCCGATGTACGCGTTGACCACCGTGGTCGAGCCGCGTTCGTACTCGCCGATGACCGGCACGACCTCGTGGGAGAGCGACACCCACTCGAAGCCGCCCCGTTCGCGCAGCGCCTCGGCGCACCGGCGCTCGTGGGCGCTGTTCTCGAAGCTGTGCAGCAGGCAGACCGCAATGGACTCCACCTCCTCCGTCCGGAACGTCTCGATCGCGGCGTCGATGTCCGCCTCTTCGAGCGGTTCGACCTCCGTGCCCCGCGCATCCATCCGACCGGCCACCGGCAGGCGCAGGTAACGCGGCACCAGCACCGGAGGGTAGGGCGGGCGGTGGTCGAAGGGATCGGCGCGAAATCCCCGGCGTGCCTCGAGGAAATCGCGGAAGCCGCGATTGACGAGCATCCCCACCCGGGCCCCGCTGCCTTCGAGCACCGTGTTCGTGGCGACCGTGGAGCCGTGCAGGAACAGCGTGCACGCCGACAGCAGGCCCTCGACGTCCGTCTCGAGTCCGCCCGCGGCGTGCTCCAGAACGTCGAGCACGCCGCGACTGGGATCCGCCGGCACCGAGGGTGTCTTGAAGACGTGGAACCGGCCGCAGGCGTCGACGAGCACCATGTCGGTGAAGGTCCCCCCGACATCGACCGCGATGCGCCAGGGGGATGTGGGGAGGGAGGCAGTCCGGGGCATCCGATCAGCGCGAACGAAGCCTGCGAATTACCATCGGGACATTCCGATCATCAGGTGTCGTCTTCAAACACGACGACTTCCGAACCGGATTTCTTGTTCCGAACGACCACCGTTCCGGCAAGCTTGTCATGGCACCCTCATCTTTCTGCCGTCGAAGGCGACCCATATGAAGCCGAGCCCCAGTGGGAGTCCTGTCATTCCACCCCGGGAGCCGATGCCGTGGATCGGCCGGATTCGCGGAAAGGTTTGATGATCCGATCCATGAAGAGCTCCACCTGCTCCATGTCCGGCGCGGCGGGCTGGATGGTCACGTGCTCGATGCCGGTATCCTCCAGCGTGCGGAGCTTCGCGACGATGTCGTTGACGCTTCCGAGCAGGTAGCAGCCCTGGAGGTGCTCCCAGGACCGATTGGTGCCCATGATGGTCTCCATCGGACCGCGCTGCAGGGAGAGCGCCTTCTCGGTGTCGTCGGTGTCGACCACGTAGCCGGCCTGGACGTGCGCGATCCTGAGCGTGCTCGGGTCGCGGCCCTTGGTCGGGAGGTAGTCGCGCATCGTCTGGATGTCGCGCACCACCCATTCGAGCTTGCCCGAGGCGCGCACCGTGAACACGTCCGCATGCTTCGCGATCCGGTTCATCACCGACTGCACCATGTAGGGCTTGTCCGGCGAGAGGGGGTCGGGGACGCGCGACCCGCCGGCCACCCACACCGGGAAGTACTTCTCGGGCCGGGGCACGATGGTGACGTCCTCGAACTGCCAGAATTGCCCCTGGAACGAGACGTTCTCCTCGGTGAGCAGGAGCTTTACCGCGTCGAGCACCTCGTCTGTGCGCCGGCCGCGCTCCTTCATCGAGATCCCCATCGCCGTGAACTCGGGCTCGTTCCAACCCGGGCCGACGCCGAAGATGAACCGGCCCTCCGACATGTGATCCAGGGTCGCGAGCTCCTTGGCGAGCAGCACCGGGTGGCGCAGCGGGACGACCAGGATGTGCGTGCCGAGCGGGATCGTCTCGGTGGCGCCGGCCACGCAGCTCAGCACCATCAGGGGGTCCATCCAGGACCCGCCGTAGAGCCCCGGCGCGCTCAGGAGATGATCCCAGACCGTGATCGAGTCGTAGCCGAGCGCCTCCGCCCGCTTCGCCATGTCCTTGGTGACGAGCCGGGCCATCTTCTGGTCGAGACCGGGCCAAGTGTACGAGGGAACCGTCAGTCCGAATTTCATTGGGATATTCTCCGAGTCCGTTCCGGTGGGGCGAAGATATCAGCCGGGCCGACCAATATCTGCCCGCGAGGGGCAGCGATCGATTGCAGAGGCGCGCGGGCGGGCGTGATGGTCCGCAGGTCGCGAATCGGGACGGCCCGGACTCGGGTTTCTGCGACCGTGGGAGCGGTCACTCATCGTCCCGTTCACGCCACCGGTAGCGGAAATTGCAGTGCGAGGCGCCGCCCATGATGGTCTGCGGACGCGTGAGCTCCAGGCGCGAATCGTAGCCCTCGCAGAACGCGCCGTCGCGGTTGCACGAGAGCAGCGCGCCGAGGTCGCCGAGTCCCATCTCGCGGTACATTTCCGAGTAGCGGCAGCGGACCACGTTGAAGTCGAAGCGTTCGTCGTCCTGGTCCAGGACCTCGATTCGCAGCGCGTCGTTGGCGGTCCAGCGCTCCAGCAGCTTCGCGAATCCCGCGATGCCGGTCGGTTCGCCCGCCGCCACCGCAAGCGTGCGGCCCTGCTCGATGGCGTTCTTGCGGATTGCCTCACCCAGGATGCGCCGGGCCTTCTCCTCTCCCAGCTCCGCCGCCATTTCCTCGTAGATGGGCTTGATGATGTTGGCTTCGATACGACGAAGCTCGATGATCGGAAGCTCCGGCATGGGTTCGACTCCGGTTGGGCGACGGTCGACTAGACTTCCGCGCCGATACTGCCGAAGTCAAGCGCAATACGTGTCGGGGTGGGAATTCGCAGTGGACGTGACGGGTGTCGACGATGAGTGAAAGTGCGGTGGAGGCAAGGCGGCTCGTGAAGCGCTTCGGCGAGAAGACGGTCGTCGACGGCATCGATCTGCGAGTGCCCCGGGGAGGCTGCTTCGGGCTGCTCGGTCCGAACGGCGCCGGCAAGACCACGACCATTCGAATGATTCTCGGCCACTCCCCTCCGAACGCAGGCGAGCTGACCGTGCTCGGGGAGCCGATGCCCGTCGCGGGTCGCCGGGTGCGCGCCCGAATCGGCGTCGTTCCCCAGGAGGACAATCTCGACCCCGATTTCACCGTCATGGAGAATTTACGCGTCTACGCGAGCTACTTTCCGCATCTCGACCGAGAGCCTCTGGAGCCCTTTCTCATGTCGCTCCTGGACTTCGTCGCACTGGCGGACCGGGCAGGGGAGCGAATCCAGTCGCTCTCCGGCGGCATGCGGCGCCGTCTCGTGATCGCGCGGGCCCTGGTGAACGACCCCGAGATGCTCATCCTCGACGAGCCCACTACCGGGCTTGATCCCCAGATTCGCCACCTCATCTGGGCCCGCCTGCGCGAACTCCGCAACCGGGGCACCACCGTGCTGCTCACCACCCATTACATGGAGGAAGCGGAGCGACTCTGCGACCGGCTCGCGATCATCGACCACGGACGCATCCTGGCCGAGGACTCGCCGCGCCGCCTGGTGGCGGCGGAGGTCGAGTCGAACGTGATCGAGGTGCGGATCGGGCCCGGCGTCTCGCCGCCCGTCGAACTCGTCCGGCACGCCCGGCTCGAAGTGGTCGACGGGGTCTGGCACTGCCATACCGACGACCCGCGCGAAGTGCTCGAAGTCCTCCGGAATTCTCCGGATCTGGAGTACCTGCATCGACCCGCGAACCTCGAGGACGTGTTCCTGCGGCTCACGGGGCGGGAGTTGCGTGACTGAACCGCGGGGCGGCACGCGATGCTCTGCACGAAGACCAAGGAACGGCAGAAATGGACATGACGGACATCTCCAGTCACTGGCGCCTGCCGGCGCCGCGGCCGGTGGCGCTTTCGGTATGGAGGCGCGACTTCCGGGTATGGCGCCGGCTGATGATTCCCAGTCTGGTTCTCAACTTCGGTGAGCCGTTCCTCTATCTGCTCGGCCTCGGGTTCGGGCTCGGGCAGTTCATCGGGGAAATGGAAGGTGTCGGCTACTTTGCTTTCCTCGCGTCGGGACTGGTGGCGTCGTCGGCGATGATGGTCGCGTCCTACGAGGGAATCTACTCGGTCTATACCCGCATGGTCCCCCAGAAGACGTACGACGGCATGCTCGCGACACCGGTCGAGATCGACGACATCGTGGCCGGCGAGATGCTCTGGTGCGCAACCAAGGGCACCATCTCCGGAGGCTGCATCCTGCTCGTGGCGGCGCTGCTCGGAGCGGTCGCGGGCCTGGAGGCCCTGCTCTGCGTGCCGGTGATCTTCCTCGTCGGTCTCGCGTTCGCCGGGCCGGCCATCGCAGTGAGCGCAGTCTCTCCGTCGTACGACTTCTTCAGCTACTACATCACGCTCGTGATGACGCCGATGTTCATCCTCTGCGGCGTGTTCTACCCGATCTCGTCGCTGCCCGAGATTGCGCAGCACGCGGTGCAGGCGTTGCCGCTTACCCACGCCGTCGCCCTCGTTCGCCCGCTCGTGACCGGCACTCCGGTCGGCGACGCGGCGGTGCATCTGGCGGTGCTGGCGGGGTTCGCCGGTGTGGGGTTCTACGTCGCCGTCGCGCTCGTCCGGAGGCGGTTCGTCGTCTGACCAAACTCTCGATTGAACGGAATCGATTGCCGCTCCACTATCGTTTCGTACGTCGTTGCCGGGTTTCGTCGGCGCCGCGGCTTGCTTGCCCGCTGTCCACGGGTGACTCCGGGCACGGTTCCGGCGCTCGTCGCAAGCCGCGAGAGTCCAGGAACGCAACCGGACGAGTTACAACATCGAGACCTTCCGACCGCGGCAGGGACGGCACCGGCACGAGCGGCGGTCTCAGAATCGGAGCCTGGCCTTGATCATTCGCCACAGCAGCGTGAATCCGCTAGCGTCGGCCATCGCCCGTACCTCCTCTCCCGCGAGCCGACGCTCGCAGTTCGCGACAAACTCCGCGAGCATCACATCGGCGAAGCTCTCGACCAGGTCGGCGCGGTTGAACTGCGCGAGACCGCCCTGGATCCGGAAGCGAATGGCCAGATCGACGCGGGACTGCGGCTGTGCGTCAAGCGGTTCTTCGCCATTCATCGTGTAGCGGAGTTCGGCGTCGAGGGTGGTGTGGCCGCGGGGGTCCGAGCCGCGGCCGGAGATGACGCCGGTGCGCCGTCCCGCGTCGGTCTTTCGCGTTCCGTCGCCGCGGAAGGCGGCGGCGACGGGTCCGAACCGGATCTCCACCCGCCCGGCGAAGCGGTCCGAGTCGGAAGACTCGACGTGCACGCC
>JAJDUQ010000038.1 GCA_022826505.1 Gammaproteobacteria bacterium | reverse complement strand
ACGCCCCGCATCCTCCGCGCCAAGTCCAGCAACCCGCCAACAAGGGCGCACCGACATCCCCCACCTGCCAGCCGAAATTAACTGACGCCTCCACCGACCCGCCGAGACCATACTGAAAAAGGACTTTTGAATAGGCCTGCGATTTTGAAGCCTTCGATGGTGAGTTTTGACGCCTGCAGGTACTGTGCGAGTTCAGCCACTGACGGACCGAACTTTCTGAAGTCTAGATCCCTCAGCGCTTCGAGCTGAGCGTCGAATTTCGTCTGCTTTACATATCCTGGCTGATCTGGAGCCATGTAGCGCGACTTCATGAACAGCAGTTGCCATGGAACGTCGTCCCCGTAATCGAAGAAATCGATCACTTGATTTCGTAGATTGATCTTGATTCTCTCGCGCAGGCGCGGCAGTGGCGACTCTGTGTACTGCTCATAGTGGAGCAGGGTGAGCTTGTTCGACTGCAGGTGGATCTTCACGACATGGGCATCGCCAATGTGCCCGTACAGTTGCTCTGCGCAACCCACGTAAGCCCGCAGGGGAGGCGGTAGCCGCTCGATCAGGCCCGCATCCAGCTGAAGTGAGTGTGCTCCGTCGAGCCAGCCGAGCCCTTGGCGTTCGGCGCTTTGAGCTGCGGTGCTGATGATGTTTGGGTCACTTAGCGAGAACAGTAGATCGTGGCCTGTCTTCTCGGCCGCTCCGTGCGATCCGAAGAATGCCTTGATGTCGCGTTGCATCTCTACGGGCAGTTCGCGGTATCGCTGGCGTCGGCTAAAGCGATTCAGCGCGAAGTACACCGTTAGATCATCGGTTCGCTGCTGCCTTGCTTGGTGCAAGGCCTCGACGCTATAGATGTGTTGTGCGAGCTGAGCCGTCTTGCGCACGGAGCCGAGGCGCTCGATGAGTTCTTGTCGCACGGAGTCGTCCAGTTCCTCCAAGTCTGGGAGTCGTCCGAGTTCGATTGCTGTCTTCCAGACTGCGTCGATCACCTCGCGGTGTTCTGCGACCAGCGCTTGTTCGTCCGCCTTCGTGCCTGCTGTCCGCGGCGGCGCGATCGCCAGGAGGTGTGAGATGTCGCGGTGCCGCCGTCGTCTCCCTTCGAGGAATCGTTGCTCGCTGATCTTGTCGCGGAACACGAAGAATATGCCCGGGCCTACCGGGATCGCCTCGTGGCCTGCGGCCTCGCTCACGAGTGCGCGTGCTTCGTGCTGCGAGAAGTACTTCTGAAAGGTGTTGTGCGCGGTTACGAACCCGTCCCGGAACGGTCTCAGGGTCGAAGTGTCCGCCTTTCCGACCAGCATGACGGCGACTGCCATGAGGCGCCGTGCGAGGCTGAACGCAGCTTGGATGGCTTCGATTCGCTCCGACGGTTCTTCGATCACGTTGAGCACGAATCCGAGGTTGATGACATCCGCCTCCTCGAGCTTCGTTCCCGGAGCGTAATGCGGGTCCCAGCCGCTCACCTGGATTCCGGCGCTCGAGAGGACCGCCATGTCATCTCCGCGTCCACACCCATAGTCGAAGACGCTCAGGTCGCCGTCGAGGAATCCGTGCCGGGCCAGTGCCTGCATCGGAGCCGACAGAGCGGACCGCGCCATCGCTGTGCGGTGCCGCTCGACCCCTGTGTTGGCGAGGCTGGGTTGTCTGTCGGTCGCCACTCTCTCCTGCACGGTGTGGTCTTCGACCACGATGCCTGCGTCCGCGAGTCGCTTCTCCCACTGGCGCCGAAAGCCAATTGAATTGGCGCTCGTGAAATTCGTTGAAGAACCATTCCCACACGGTGCTCGGACGTTGCGCGAGCGCCATGTGTACAAACCACCAAGTCACGGGGTACTCAAGGTGAGGGTCATATCGTGTGACAATCTTGCCGAGGTCGGTGATCGTCCACTTCTGCCCCTTGCGGCGGCGTTTCGCCGTTCCATTCGTCACGTTCGAGTCGATCCCTGCCAGTCCGCAGGCTTCAAGCCAGAACCCGAGCGATTTTGCCATCCGACTTCCGAGGCCTAGAGCATCCGCGGTCTCCAGGTCCCCGTCATACCGACCGGTGTCGTGCACCCGCCCGAGTCCTTTGGCAAGCCACCCATGTCGAACGGGAAACGTCTCATGGCGTCCGAATTCGAAGCGCGTTCGCGCCCCCGACGTCTGTATCATGCTTTGTCCTTGACCAAATCAGCGATGGTGTTCGCCGCGCGCTCGACCTCTTCTTCCGAGTTGAGGATCGAGAATGAGAACCTGACGCTTGCGTACGCACTCTCCTCGTCGATTCCCATTGCCCGCAGCACGTGTGAGGCCTCGGGGCGGCCGGACGAGCAGGCCGAGCCCTGAGAGCACCTGATCCCGGCGGCGTCGAGCTGAGCGATCAGCCGCATGCCGTCGGTTCCCGGAAATCGGATATTCGTCGTGTTGGGGATCCGAGGTACGTTCCTGCCACCACCGTTGACCGTTACGTGGGGTAGCGCGTCGAGGATCCGTGCCTCGAAAGCGTCTCGCAGCGCACGCAGTCGCTCGATGGTTGCTTCGAAGCCTTTCATCCGGGCCTCCAGCGCTGCCGCGAGCCCCGCCGCGCCAGCGACATTCTCTGTCCCGGATCTCCAGCCTCGCTCTTGCCCGCCTCCCGTGATGAGCGCGGGGATGCTCGCATCCGCCCCGGGGCCGAGAGCGAGCACTCCGGTGCCTTGGGGCCCGTGGAGCTTATGACCGGAGAAGCTGCACCCCGAGACTTCACGTGGTACTGGGGTGCGAATTCTTCCCGCCGATTGCGCTGCATCCAAATGAATGACCGCATCCGGTCGCACCGCGTGGATCGCCGCACTGATTGCCGCTACCGGCTGGATCACCCCTGTCTCGCCATTCGCCCATTGTACCGAGGCGTACACATTCGGCGTCGATGAACGCGCGAGAGCTCGTGAGAATGCGTCCGGATCGGCTTGGCCCTGCCCGTCGACGGGCACGACAATGACATTCGCGCCGCGGCTTCGCGCGCGCTCGGCGGGTCGCATCGTTGCCGGATGTTCAACCGCGCTCACGATGAGCGTCGAATCGCGGTCCGCTCCTCCGAGCATCGTATTGCTTGCCTCGGTACCTCCCGAGGTGAGCACCACGTTTTCCGCTTCCATTCCCGGAAGCAGCTCTGCCGCCGCGTCTCGCGCTTGCACGAGCACCCTGCGGGCAGTGATTCCGTTGGCATGTTCGCTTGACGGGTTTCCCCAAGCCTCGTGCATCGCCGATGTCACAGCTTCGACGACGCAGTCGAGAGGTCGCACAGTCGCGTTGGCATCTAGGTAGATTTCGTCGGTCCTTCGACCGCACGGAGCCTTGCTCCCGTCACTTTCCATCATGTTCTTCCGTGAGTACGCGTGGCCCACTGCTCCGTGCGCTTTGCGCTGCGCGTGATTGACCTTTCCATCCCGGCTCTCTCAACTCCCTTCGTCTGCGTCTTGTTCGCTCTGCGATGCTTGGATTCCATTGTACTCATGGTCAGGGCGAACGACGCCGCTGCCCGTGGTCGACCCGCAGGCAACTTCGCGACGATACGACCAATCGTCGCTTCGCGGCGTTTCCGCTCCGGACCTTTCCCGTCCCCCGACGGCTCGTGCAGGTAGAGCGCCTCCGCGATATGCACCGGGTGCACGGCCATCCCCACGATCGGCAGCCGCGACACCGGCGTCGGTAGGCGAGGACTACGATAGGTCGTGGTAGCAGCGGGGGATCAATGTGAACCTGCCATGAGCCGAGCGATGGACTGCCCGACACGCTCCGCCGCCGCCTCGATTTCGCCGTCGCCGACATGTGTGTAGCGCAGCGTCATATGCGGGCGCCGGTGACCCAAGAGACGCGCCACGACCGGGAGCGGCACGTCCTGCATGACGGCGTGCGTGGCGACGGTGTGGCGCAAATCATGCAGGCGAACATCGGCGATGCCCGCCTCGCGCCTCACGGTGTACCAGAGTGCGAGTCCATCGCCCCGAGGGAGAGCGGGGTTGCTCACCGACGGGAAGACCCAGGGGCCGTCTGCCCGCTCCATCCGCCGCTCGATGATGTCCCGCGCCTGCGCATTCAGGTAGACCTGTCGTGGACCCGTCTTGCTGTCGGCCAGATTGAGACGGTCTCCGTCGACCTCCTGCCGGCGCAACCGCACGATTTCGTTCTTGCGACAGCCCGTCAGCAGCAGCAGGCGGATGATGTCGACCTGCTGCCGCGCCGACTCCGAGCGCTCCGCGTGGCGGTCGAGCACGCGGTGCAGCCGGCCAATCTCTTCGCGCGAGAGGAACCGGGTGAGCTTCGCGCCGCGATTGCGCCGGATGGTTCGGGCTGGGTTGGTCGCGATGTACCCGCACGCGGCGGCGTGGTTGAGAATTTGGCGAAGGATGTCCAGCACCCGGTTCGCGCCTCCGGGCGCCGTTCGGCTGTAGGCATCGAACCACCGGACCACCATGATGCGGCTGATTCGGTCGAGGCGCACCGCGCCGAAGGTGGGAAGCAACTGGTGCGTCAGGGCGCTTCGCATCACCCGTTGGGTGGACGGCTTGCAGCGGTCGAAGCAGGCGCAGTGCCAAGGGCCCGGCGACGAACTCCCGGAACAGGGGTGGCTTGTCCTGTACGGTCTCCCTCGCCTCCACGGCCGCCGCCGCCATTGCGAGACAGCTCCGGCGGATGTCTTCGATGCCGCGCAGCGTCACCGGGCCGAGCGAGACCTTCCGCGTTCCCGTGGCCGACTTGGGATAGTAGATGTAGGTCCGGGCTCCAGACGGACGGACGCGCACACCGAGCCCGCGGACGCGGGTGTCCCACACCGTGTACTCACGTGGCTCGGGCCGGAGCCGTGCGATGCCGGCATCGGTCAGCCGCTTTCGTCTCGGCACGAGTCAGCCCTCCCAGCCGAGAATGTCGCCGAGGGCATCGGCGGCTTCGCGGACCGAGGCATCGGAGAGATGTGCGTACTTGAGTGTCGTCTCCGGCGCACCGTGTCCGAGCAATCGGCCCGTCGTCACGACGGTCTCCCCCTGCATGATGGCGATGCTGGCGTAGGTGTGGCGCGTATCGTGCAACCGGATGTCGCGCAGATTCGCCTCGGCTCGCACCTTCGCCCAGAACGCTTCGAGTGCATGGACATTCAGTGGTCTGTTGGTCCTCGACGACGGAAACACCCATTTGCCCGCCCGGGGCAGCCGCTCCAGCACCGAGCGGGCCGGAGACGACAGCCACACGGTGCGCGGCCCCGACTTGCTGTCGCGCAGAAACAGGTGCCCTTCCCGGTACGTGGACCAGGGAAGCGTCGCAATCTCGCTCTTTCGGCACCCAGTCAGGAGCAGGAGCCGGAGGAAGGCGACATGCAGGGGCCGACACGCCTAATGCCGCTCGAGCGTGAGCGCCAGACGGCGGATCTCCGCACCGGACAGGAACCGCTCCCGGCCCTTGCGCCGGTAGCGCCGGATGCCGACGCAGGGGCTGGTTCCTTGCGGTCGATAGCCGTAGACCTCGGCCTCGCGCAGGATGACGGAGAGGATGGGGGCGGAGCGGTTCGTCGCGCCGGGCGTGGCGTGAAGGGATGCGAACCAGCGCTGCACGTCGGCTCGGGTGATATCCGCAACATTCCGTCCTCGGAACCAGGGCAGAATCTGGTTCCGGAGGTAGCCGCGGTTGACCATCAGCGTTCTCGGCTTCCAGTGCCGACGGTAGTTCCGGAAGACTTCATCGGCCACGGTCTCGAAGACCGTCTCGTCCGGCGAGACGTACGCATCCCCGTCGCGGCGAATCGCGCCGAGAAGGGACGCGGCGCGGCGGCGGGCCTCATCGAGAGGGACGGCGTCGGCGTCGCCCATCCTTCTGGCTGTGGACGAAGAAGCGCTTCCTGCCCGGCGGCAGGATGCGGACGCCGAATCCCTTGAGGGTGCCGTCGCGGAGATTGCGGACTGACTTACGGGACTTGAGGTCGTTGACGCGGGCCTGGGTCAGGGGTCGAGGGGGCATGGCGATTTCCTGCGCAAGGCGATTGCAGGCGGGGAGGAAACAGGGCACGCTCCCGCCTTGAACCGGACAATGAGTGAGGAAATCGGTCAGTCATATCAAAGCGTTAGCCCCGCAGGTGCGTCGTGAGGTTGGATTCGCGAGGTTCGGGCACCGGCGCGCCGGCCTCAAGCTTTGCCTCGTCGCTCCCGTGCCGTAAGGTCCTGCCGCGACCGATACCGACTTCACCGGTTGCCCACCGAAGCGCGAAGCGAGGAAGCGATGATCGACGAGCCGCAACGGCACGCAGCGGCGCAGAGCGCATGAACGCCCTGCCCGTCGATGCACGGCGGATCGGGCAGTGCGTCGAATTCCATGCCGCACGCGAACCCCACCGCGAGGCTGCCGTTCACGGCAAGACGCGACTCGGCTACCGCGACCTCGACCACGCCGTCTCGCGCTGGGCTCGGGCCCTGCTCGCGGCCGGCGTATCCCGCGGCGATCGGGTTGCCTCGCTGACACCGCCTTCGACCGAGTGGCTGTCGATCATGCTCGGCACGACCGAGATCGGCGCGGTGTGGACCGGGTATCACCCGCGGTACCGGATGCCCGAATTCCGTCACGTGACGGAACTCGCCGAACCCACGGTGCTGGTCGCATTGCGCCGCATTCACGGCCGCGACTACGCCGACGAGCTGACGGATCTGAAGGAAAGGCATCCGTCGATCGGACACCTGGTGATGCTGGACGAGCCCCTGGACGGCGGCGTGATGGTGTCCGAGTTCCTGGCCGGCGGCGACGCCGGCCTGGACGGCGATCTCCGGGCGGCCCGGAGCGCGGTCGGACCCGACGACACCGCGGTGCTCATCTTCACTTCCGGCACCACCGGCCGGCCGAAGGCGGCAATGATCAAGCATCGGGCTCTCCTGACCGGGGCCGCGGTGGAGAACGAGCACTGGCCCATGGACCGGCCGAGGCTGCTCCACATGATGCCGGTCAACCACATCGCGGGGGTGGGAATGGTCGGTGTCTTCGGGCTCTACGTCGGCGGCACCCTGGTGTTCCAGGACCGCTTCGACCCGGGCGACATGCTGCGCCTGCTCGAGGAAGAACGCATCGACCATGTCCTTGGCTCGCCGGTGCAGTTCCACATGATGGCGAACCACCCCGATTTCGAGTGCCGGGACCTCTCGCGGCTCCAGTACATCACCTGGGGCGGCGCCCCCATGGCTGCGGATCTGGTGGCCCGGCTGCATGCGTTGCCGGGTGAGCTGCGCACCAGCTTCGGCATGACCGAGCTGGGCCTGTACGTCACCTACAGCGAGCGCGGGGCGGACGCGGACACGCTCTCGTGGACCATCGGCAAGCCCCACCACGGTTTCGACATCCGCGTCGCGCACGCGCACGGCGTCACTGCGGGCTCGGGCGAGCAGGGCGAGATTCAGGCCCGCGGCGACTGGCTTCTCGCCGGCTACTTCCGCGACCCCGAGGCGACCGCCGACGCCTACACCGCCGACGGGTGGTTTCGCACCGGGGACGTGGTGAAGGTGTGGCCCGACGGCAACCTGGAGATCGTCGGCCGCACCAAGGAGATGTACATCTCCGGCGGGTTCAACATCTATCCCCGCGAAGTCGAGATCGTCATCGAGGCGCATCCGGACGTGGGTCTGGTGGCAGTCCTGGGCGTCCCGGACGAGACCTTCGGCGAGGTCGGCCACGCCTTCGTCGAACCGAAACCCGACAGGAATCTGGATGCGACGGCGCTGGACGCATGGTGCCGGGAGCGCCTCGCCAACTACAAGACCCCCAAGCACTTCGAGATACGCCCGGAGCTGCCGCGACTGCCCATCGGCAAGATCGCGCTGAAGCGGGAGCTGGTGGGGCGGGGCGGCTGACGGCCAACCCGGGAACGCGGGCGAGGCGCTCGCTTCGACCCGTCCGGCGGCACGCCTTCAGTTCGGCGAAGATGCCCTCCAGCGCCCGCGGCCCTCATGGCACGCTACGAGTACGCGGGCCGTGAGCGTGTGGTTGATCACGATGACCTTGAACTCGCAGTCATGCGCGTGCGGCACGAACAGGTCGAGCTGCATGGGCGGCTTGTTCCAGCTTCGGACCCGCTTGCGCACCCACACGCAGCGCCAAGCCTGCCGTGCCGATGCCGGCGGCGTGTCCGTGCTCCCCGCAACTCGGTGGCATCGGTTCACCGCACTCGTTCGCGCTCGACCTCGAACGCGACGATGTTGCGGGTCTCGCGGCTGAACTCCACCGCCACCAGGTGGATGGGCTCGCCCAGGTGGCGGTACTTCTCCGCGTAGCCCCGTGCCTTGAGCTGTGCCATCGCCGTCCCCTCGCCCGCCATCTCCACCACCTTGAGCTCGAACAGATACACGTTTCCGTTGAACCGCACCGCCATGTCCAGCCGACCGTGGCTCGTGCTGTCCTCCACCGTGATGTCCAGCCCCAACCCCGCGAAGTACGAGTAGAACACGCTCGCGTAGTAGCCCTCGTAGCGCGCGATGTCGTTCCCCGTGTACCACTCGTACGGGATGCTCGCGTAGAAGGCGTGGAACAGCGTCCTCAATCCGTCGAAATCGTTGGCCTCCAGCAGGTCGTACAGGCGGTTGCTGTTCGCTTCCTGGCACGAGGGGTTGCGCACGAGGTAGCCGAGGAGCGATTCGTTGAGGCTCCGGCGCACCTCGCGGTTCGGATAGCCAAGTCGATAGGAGATCCTTCCTCCCCGCTGCTGCTCCTCGCAGATGGTGAGATACCCGGTCTGGAACAGCAGCGCCTCCGTCGCGATGTCGTCGACGTCGAAGGTCGAAAGCAGCGCGCTGCTCCCCACCATCTCGCCGAGACAAACCGAGCTCACCCGGCGCCTGAACAGCGTCTCGACCAGAAACGTCGGCGTGCCGGTCTCGAACCACCAGGCGCCGAACCGGCGGTTGCGGAACAGCAGCAGGATGTCGAAGGGGTTGTAGACCCGCTCCTCCCCGAGCCACGAGTAGCCGTTGTACCACTCGCGGATGGCGTCGCGGTCGAGACCCGGAAGCTCCGGGGCGAACACCGTGTCGAGGTCGGCGTCCGTGTACCCGCAGATGGACGAGTACTCGGGGTCGAGGGTGAGGTCGGTGAGATTGTTCAGCCCCGAGAACAGACTCACCTTGGAGAACTTGCTCACCCCGGTGAGAAAGCTGAAACGGACATGCGCGTCGCTGTCCTTGATGACCGCGTACAGCCCGCGCAGGTAGTCGCGGTTCGCGCGCGCCACCTCCGGCACATCCAGCGCATCGAGTATCGGCTTGTCGTACTCGTCGACCAGCACCACCACGCGTTGACCGCTGCGCGCGTGCGTCGTCCTGATCAGGTGCCGGAAGCGGGCCGCAGTGGAGTCGTGGCGGGCGGTGACGCCCGCATCGTTCTCCAGGGTCCGGAGCTGATCGGTCACTTCCGTGCGCAGGCCATCGGGTTCGGTGAAATGTCCGCTGCCGAAGCTCAGCCGCACCACGGGATGGCGGACCGACCAGTCCCAGTCGCGGTGAATGGCGAGCCCCTCGAACAGCGCCTCGTCACCCTCGAACAGCGCCTTCAAGGTATCGAGGAACAGGCTCTTGCCGAAGCGTCTCGGACGCGAGAGGAAGTAGTGCGTGCCGCCGTCGAGCAGCCGCCGGATGAAGGGGGTCTTGTCGACGTAGTAGCAGCCGTCCTCGCGAATCCTGCGGAAGGTCTGGATACCGATGGGGAGCTTGCGTCGGGTCATGGGGGTGCGCCTCGGGCCGGTGCCGGCGTCACTACCCGTCATCATCTTCGACTCGGGGGGCCGATGCCAGCGGGCGGAGACGTGAGAGTTGGACTACTTCACGCTGCGGCGCAAGGTGCGGAGCGAGATTCCAGCAATTCCCGCTGGGCCGGATGTTCGATGCGTGAGGCGGTGAGGAGCCGCGGTGTGCTCGCGGGATACGACGCAGGGCGAGCCTGACTGTCGCACGGTGTGGTGCGCGGTGTCGATGGCGGCTACGTTGTTGTCCCC
>JAJDUQ010000068.1 GCA_022826505.1 Gammaproteobacteria bacterium | reverse complement strand
GCGCCGTGGGTGTGTTGTCCCGCCACCGCCGCTGCGGCCCACTGAATCTTCTGGGAAGTCGTCAGGTCGGTGCGTTGGAGTACGGTCACTGGCTTGCTCCTGTGGATGCCCGAGTCTTCGTCACCTCGAATCATCCCACAGCCCCCGCCCGGCGGCTTCCCAGTTCACCCTCCCCAGCGCCCCTCCCACTCATCAATTTGTAAAGCTGGATGACCAGTCCCTCGAGTGGCAGGGAAATCTGCGACAAAAGCATTGTAATCTCAATGCAATGTACCGCATGAAATCAGAGTACCACAGCACCCGTAGTGCCTACTCAGGGCCGATGGCACGCCTGTTCCCGCTTCGGGTGCGGCCTCTCGGGAGCCGGATTTGCGGAGCCATTTCCGACGGCGTGGCGAACGGAGACGAAAATTGCCCGTGCGGGCATCGGGTCGGGCAGGTCTGCATCCGATTTCATGGGTGCCTGACGCTTTGCAACACCGCATACAGATGAAGGAGGCGAGATGACCGACATCGAGCGAATCGATCGGCCCGTGCCGGGCGGCAATCCAGCCATGGCGTGGGGCAGCGATATCGCGGCCGAGATGCTGCGCCGCCTCGGATTCGAGTACATCGCGCTCAATCCGGGCGCCAGCTTTCGGGGATTTCACGACAGCCTGGTCAACTACCTCGGTAACCGCGACCCGCAGTTGCTGTTGTGCCTGCACGAGGATCATGCGCTGGCGATCGCGCATGGCTATGCCAAGGCGACGGACCAGGCAATGGCGGTCATGCTGCACGCCAACGTCGGCCTGATGCACGGCTTGCTGGGAATCTTCAACGCCTGGTGCGATCGATCGCCGGTATTCGTCATGGGTGCGAGCGGACCGGCCGACGCATGCAGGCGCCGCCCCTGGATCGAGTGGATCCACGCATCGAAGGACCAGGGCGCGCTGCTTCGCCACAGTGTCAAGTGGGACGACGAGCCGCGTTCGCCCCAGGCGCTGGTGGAGAGCATGTTGCGGGCCGCGGCGCTGATGAGAACACCGCCCAGAGGACCGGTGTACGTCAGCCTCGATGTCGGGTTGCAGGAACTCGCGCTGGAAGCCGAATTCGAGCTGCCGCGGGTCGAGCGGTTTGCGGCGCCGGAAGCGCCGCGCGCATCCGCACAAGCGGTGGAGCAGGCCGCGAATCTTCTCGTTGCCGCCGAGCGGCCGGTGATCCTGATGGGCCGATCCAGTCGCTCGCAGCGAAGCTGGGATCAACGGGTAAGGCTGGCGGAGATGCTCGGTGCGCGGGTCGCGACCGACCTCAAGTCCGCGGCGGTGTTCCCCACCGGGCATGGACTGCACCTGGGGGGGCTGACGTTGCGAATCAGTCCCGATGCGACGGCCGCGGTGAAACGTTCGGACGTGACGCTCGTGCTGGACTGGATCGATCCTGCCAGTCTGTTCGGCGCGGTGGACGGTGACGTGTCGGCGACGATCGTCAACTGCACCCTCGATTCCTATCTGCACAACGGCTGGTCCATGGACCACTTCGGGTTCGCGCCGGCGGATCTGTCGGTCCTGGCCGACCCCGAGGCCTTCACCGCGGATCTGCTCGCCGCGGTGGAAGCCCGGCTCGACGGGGTCCCGAAGTGGGCCGGCGGACCACCGGAATCCCCGGCGGTGCCATCGGCCGGGAACAAGCCGGACGATGCCCCGATCTCAGCGGCGGACATCGGCAGGGTATTGCATGCAATCAGGGGAGATCGCCCGATTACGCTGGCGCGGATCCCAATCGGCTGGGACGGCACCGTCTATCCGTTCTCGGGTCCGCTCGACTTCCTCGGATACGATGGCGGAGGCGGATTGAGTTCGGGCCCCGGCAACACGATTGGCGCCGCGCTCGGGTTGCGTGGCAGCGGCCGGATTGTTGTCGGAATTCTCGGTGACGGGGATTTCATGCAGGGGGCGACCGCCCTGTGGACGGCCGCCAGGTACGAGATCCCGGCGCTGTTCGTGATTTCGAACAATCGCTCGAACTACACCGACGTCGGCCACCAGGAGCTGATGGCGAGGCAACGCGGCCGGCCGATTGAGAATCGCTGGATCGGTCAGCGGATCGACGGGCCGGCCATCGACCTTGCGGCCCTCGCGCGCTCACAAGGGGTTGCGGCGACGGGACCGGTGCAACGCTTTGCCGACCTGGCCGGTGCCCTCGACGAGGCGCTCGATGCGGTAGCGCTTGGAAAGCCCCACCTGCTCGACGTCGTGGTCGAGGAGGAGTGACCGGTGCACGCGCCGAATGCCGACGGCAGCCGGTGCGTGTGTTCGCGCTACGTCTTGTAGTCCGGATCCAGTTGCTCCGCGAGCCGCACACAGGCGGGCCAGTCTCTGCCGCCCTTGAGGAACTCGCCGGATTCCACAACCTGCTGGTGGGCGTACTCGCAGGCGGCTTCATCCGGGAGCAGGTAATTGCCCTCGCCGGCGGAAAGGACCGCGATCTGCGCCTGACAGGCCGCCTCCAGCCAGTGGTGGTTGACGACGCACTCGGGAACGCTGCGCCCGCACACCAGTGCGCCGTGGTGGCGTAGCAGCATGCAGGTCCCTCCGTCGAGGTCGTCGAGCAGACGCTGGGTCATCTCCGGGTCGAACTCGAAGCCCTTGAAGTCGTGGTACCTCATCTCCCCGTAGAAGCGCATCGCCTGTTGACTCAGCGGCAACAGTCCGGACTTGTGCGCCGACACGCCCATCATGCTCGGGGTGTGGGTGTGCAGCACCGAGTGGATGTCTTCTCGAGCCTTCAGCAGGCCCGCGTGGATGATCAGGCCACCGCCGCGGCAATGCGGTGCGTCGTCGGGCAGCACGGGGTTGCCGTCGAGGTCGTGCTTGACCAGCGACGAGGCGGTCACCTGGCAGAACATTTCCTTGTCGCGCTTGATGAGCATGTGATGCGGTTCGCCCGGGACCCGCAGGCTGAAGTGGTTGTAGGTCATGTCGTCGACGCCGTAGTGGGCGAGGACGCGGTGCCCGGCGGCAAGCTCGACCCGAGCCTGCCACTCGGCGGCGCTCGCCTTCAGACGAGGCGAGGTGTGAATTTCGGCGGTTTGCGTGGTCATCGTTCACCCTCCTGTCCCGCCGGGCATGGTAGCCGAATCAGTACGCTCAGAGGGTGATCAGGAACACGCAGAGCACGACGATCATCACGATCGCCATCCGACTGGTGTCCCAGGCCTCGCCCAGTCTCCCGGACGGTCCAAACCCGCGGCGCGCCCACGTCCCGACACCCCGTACGGCCCGCCCCCCCACACTGCCGAACCCCGCGTAGACGGCCCGGGCGCCGGAGCGCACCGCCAGCGCAGCCCGCCACCCCGCTCTGCGGTACAACCACTCGACGTCGATATTCACCGACGGCAGCTCCGGCGGATAGAGCCCCGAGAGTTTCAGCCAGGCGAACGCGAGCGCGGAGAAGAACAGGATCTGAAGCTGCGCGAGCACGTGGGTGGTGTCGTAGGCGGTGTAGTCGGTGGCGAACGGCAGCAGGTCGTAGAGCAGGCGCGGATAGCTGCCGATGAGCACGCACAGGCATGCGGCGATGCCCATCGCGACGAGCATGTTGACGGGCGGCTCGGTGGTCCGGATGCCCGAGTCGTGCGCGAAGAAAGCGAAGAACGGAATCTTGATGCCGGCGTGATGGAAGACGCCGGCCGACGCGAACAGCAGCGCGAGCCATACGAAGTGGTAGCCCTCCGACAACGCGGCGCTCATCACCATCGACTTGCTGACAAAGCCGCTGAACAGTGGAAACGCGGAGATCGACGCCGCTCCCACGATGCACAGCACGGTGGTGATGGGCATGCTCTTGTAGAGGCCGCCGAGGTCGGAGCCGTTGATGCGGCCGGTCATGTGCAGGACCGCGCCCATCGACATCATGAGCAGTCCCTTGAAGATGACGTCGTTGAACGCGTGCGCGACCGCCCCGTTGACCGCCAGCTCGGTGCCGATGCCAATGCCGCACACCATGAACCCGATCTGGTTGATCATGCTGTAGGCGAGGACGCGGCGGAGGTCGTTCTCTATGACGGCGTAGAAGATCGGGAAGCAGGTCATCGCGGCACCGATCCAGACCAGCATCTCGGTTCCGGGGAATCCGCGCGCGAGCGCGTAGACCGCGACCTTGGTGGTGAACGCGGTGAGGAACACCGTCCCGGTGGGAGTCGCCTCCGGATAGGCGTCGGTCAGCCAGTTGTGCAGGAACGGGAAGGCGCACTTGATTCCGAACGCGAGGAAGATGAGCCAGCCCGCGACGCCGTCGAGGCCGATGTAGGTGAAGGTGAGGGTCCCGTGCTGGAGGGCGTACGCCGCGGCGCCTCCGAGCAGCAACACCCCGGACAGGACCTGGATGACGAGATACCGGAACCCCGATCTCGTCGCGCGCTCGGTCCGCCGTGCCCAGATCAGGCAGACCGAGCTCACCGCCATCAGCTCCCAGAACACGAACAGGGTGACGAGATCGCCCGCGAACACCGCGCCGAGGGCGGAGCCCGCGTACACGAGAGCGCCGACGAGCTCGAGCCGGTCGCGCAGATGGAGGGCGAAGATGATTCCCAGCAGCGCACCGATGTGGAACAGGTAGCCGAACAGACGGCTCAGCCGGTCCACCCGAATCGGCTCCAGCTCGTTGCTCAGGAAGGAGAGCTGCCAGAGCACACCGTCGGGCAGGTGATACAGATTGAACGCGCCGATGAACGGCAGCGCCACGAGCACGAACGCCCGGACCCGCCCGTGCAGCACGAGGGCGAGCGCCGCCGCGATGAAGAAGGGTACGAACGGCGGCAGGCTACTCATCGTCGTAGTAGTCCTCGCCGCGCATCAGGAGCTTGCGCATCTCCTTGGCGATCAGGACCAGCACCACGCAGGCGACGAACCCGTAGACCGCGTAGAAGCCCCACAGTCCTTCCCACTCGTGATAGACGTGGCGATGGACGACGAAGTCCGCCAGCAGCAGCCCCGCGCAGATGACGTAGAAGACCCGCAGCACCTTCTTCACGTTGCCGGGGTGGTCGAAGAAGTGTTTTCGCTCGTCCATCGCAGGGTCCTCGAGCATGCGGCGGCTGGCCCGGATTCCGGGCTCGCCGGATTCTGCCCTTCAATCGGGCGTCGCGGTAGCGGATTCGGCGGTATTCCGCGGCGCCAATCCGCAGGCGGTCCGCCGCGGCACGTCGCCACGAGCCGATCACGCCCGACCGACAGGCTACGAACGGTCGATGGCGGTCCGCAACGGATCCACGACGCTGAGAAACGGGAAGCGATGAAAGTCGGTATCGCGGGTGCAGATCCGGCTGACGCCATGCTCGCGCATCAACACCGCGGTGTGCAGGTCGTGGAACAGGTTGCCGCCGACTTCGGGCATCTCTCTCACCACCTGCGCCAGCACTGCCGCATGACGCGGCGTCGCGACCAGCAGGTCGAACCCCGGGGAGCCGAGCAACGCTTCGAGAAAGCCCCGGGCCTCGCTCGCCGTCCATGGGGACACCGACGCGCGGGTGTGGGTGGTGACCCGCAGGAACTCGTAACAGATATTCCACGTAAGGAACGACGGGGACGGGTCATCGCGAGCCAGCAGGAGGCGGTCGCGACAGGGGGCGTGAAACGGCGAGTCCTCGTCGACGGCATAGACCAGGACATTCGTATCGAAGACCAGCACCTACCCCTCGTCCAGAATCCGGTACAGCTCTTCCCGGTTGGCGATGTCGACCTTGAACCCCCCGCTCTTCCAGACCGGCAGCGGCGGCAGGGTCTCGGGTGGTGCACCGAGAGACCCGGGTGCGGCGAGGACGCGCCTGAGTCCGGCCTCCACCAAGGCCGACATCGTCGTCCCGCGCCGTGCCGCCTCTTCTCGCAGCCGCTGCATCACCGTCTCGTCGATATTGAGGGTCGTCTTCATATGGCAAACCATATTGCCGGTATTGCGATAGGTCAACGACCCGGACTCAGCACCGATCAAAATCCGGTGAATCATCTTTACACATGCGAGCGGTGCCGTCCCGAGGCACGTGGTGCTCGGGGCCGGGTGGTCCGGTGACGGAGGGCGCAGTCGCGCCCGCGGTCTATGCGAGGGTGGGCGAGGGCGGATAACCGAGCAGGGTGAGCCAGTCG
>JAJDUQ010000166.1 GCA_022826505.1 Gammaproteobacteria bacterium | reverse complement strand
AATGCGACCATGCGAGTAATGGTGCCATTACGCACTCATGGAGAGCAGTATCGAGAATGACGCCCCGCTCTGCATCCATTCCTTCGGAGTATCATGCACCCATGGCCAGACGCAGACTCCCCATCGGCATCCAGACCTTCCGCACGATCCGGGAGGAGGGCTGCTACTACGTCGACAAGACCCCCTTCATCCGGCGGCTGCTCGACGGTGGCAAGCACTATTTCCTCTCGCGCCCGCGTCGTTTCGGGAAGAGCCTGTTCCTGGATACTCTGAAAGAGCTGTTCGAGGGCAACGAGTCATTGTTCGAGGGGCTCGCCATTCACGGCGACCGGGACTGGTCGGTGCGCCATCCCGTGGTGCGGCTGAGCTTCGGTAGCGGACACTTCACCGAGCCGGGCGGACTGCGAACGGAAGTGGCCGATCGGCTTCGGACCCTGGAGGATGCCGCGGCGATCGTCACTCGCCACGAATCCGCGCCCGCCCGCTTCCGCCATCTGCTGGAGGCACTGCACGAGCGCACCGGCCGGCGGGTGGTGGTGCTGGTCGACGAGTACGACAAGCCGATTCTGGATGCGCTGGAGGCGCCGGAGGTCGCCCGGGCGAACCGCGACTACCTGCGCGGGCTCTACGCCGTGGTCAAGGACAGCGACGCGCACATCCGCTTCAGCTTCCTCACCGGGGTGAGCAAGTTCTCGAAGGTGAGCCTCTTCTCCGGTCTCAACAATCTCACTGACATCACCCTGAATCCCCACTACTCCGCCGTCTGCGGGTATACGGAGGCGGACCTGGACACGGTGTTCGCCCCGGAGCTTCCCGGCCTCGACCGGGACGCGATCCGCGAGTGGTACAACGGCTACAACTGGCGGGGCACGGAGAAGGTCTACAACCCCTTCGACATCCTGCTGCTGTTCGATACGCGGGAGTTCGGCGCTTGGTGGTTCGAGACCGGCACCCCGGTGTTCCTGGTCGAGGTGCTGTTCGAGCGGCAGGTGAGCTCGGTGGCGCTCGACGAGATGGTAGGCACCAACGCCCTGCTGTCGGCGTTCGACGTGGACGACATCGCGCCCGAGGCGCTGCTGTTCCAGACCGGCTATCTTACGATTGCGGAGGAGGAGAATCGCGGGGGCAGAGTCCGCTATCGCCTCGGCTACCCCAACCGCGAGGTGCGCCAGAGCCTCCACGAGTTCCTGCTGGGCCATCTGGTGCGCGATACCTCGCGCCAGGAGGCGAACAGCGGCCGACTCTACGACCTGCTGGAGGCCAACGACTTCGACGGATTGAAGACGCTGTTTCACTCGTTCTACGCGAGCATCCCGTACGAGTGGTACACCCACAACGACATCGCCCGCTACGAGGGCTACTACGCAAGTGTCTTCTACTCCTATTTTGCCGGGCTCGGGCTCGACATCACGGTCGAGGACAGCACGAGCCACGGGCGGCTGGACATGGCGTTGCGGTTCAACGGTCACGTGTATCTGTTCGAGCTCAAGGTGGTGGAGATGGCGGGCGAAGGCGCCGCGATGGCGCAGTTGAAGGCGCGGGGCTACGCGGAGAAGTACCGGAGCCGGGGCGAGCCGATTCATCTCGTCGGAGTGGAGTTCAGTCGCGAGACGCGCAACGTGGTCGCGTTCCAGGTCGAGCTAGCCTGAGCGGGCGGTCCGATGCAGGCACTCGCAGCAGGTCGGACGACACTTCACCCGCCCGGATGGCGGGGAGGAGCGGCCCGATGACCGGGCTCGAAGCCGTTCTGCTCACGATCATCACCGCGTCGACGCCGCTGCTGCTGGCAGCGGTGGGCGAACTGGTGGTCGAGCGCTCCGGGGTCCTCAACCTCGGCGTCGAGGGGATGATGGTGATGGGTGCGGTATGCGGCTTCGCCGGCGCATACACCACCGGGTCGGCGGCGGTGGGCATCGTGACGGGACTCGGAGCCGGGGTCGCCATGTCCCTCGTATTCGGCTTCCTGACCCAGACGCTGGTGACCAACCAGGTGGCCACCGGGCTTGCGCTCACGCTCTTCGGACTCGGAGTGTCCGGGTTGATCGGGGAAGCGTTCACGGGACTTCCCGGCGTGAAGCTCGGCGCCATCCACATTCCCGGACTGAGCGACCTGCCGTTCATCGGAACCGTGCTGTTCGGTCACGACGTGCTCGTGTATGCATCCATCGCGATCACGGTGCTCGTCGCGTGGGTGCTCGCACGCACCCGCATCGGCCTCGTCATCCGGGCCACCGGGGGCAACCACCATTCCGCGCACGCCCTCGGCTACAACGTGGTGGCGGTGCGCTACGCCTGCATCGCCTTCGGAGGCGCATGCGCGGGGCTCGCCGGCGCCTATCTCGCGCTGGCGTATACGCCGCAATGGATCGAGAATATGACGGCCGGACGCGGCTGGATCGCGCTTGCGCTGGTGGTCTTCGCCACCTGGGCGCCGCTCCGGGTCGCGGTCGGCGCGTACCTGTTCGGCACGGTGTGGATCATGGGCCTTTACGTGCAGGGGATCGGGATCGCGATTCCGGCCCAGCTTCTCGCGTCGCTGCCCTACCTGGTCACGATCGCCGCTCTGGTGCTGATCTCCGGGAACCGAATTCTGACGAAGATGAACACCCCCGCCTGCATCGGCCAGCCTTTCGTGCCGGACCGATGAGCCGGATTGACCCCCAACCCCGATGAGGAGATAGACCCGATGAGGAAACTAGTCGCAGCATTGACCGGCCTTGCGCTCTCGCTTGCCGTCGGCGCCGCGTCCGGCGCCGACAAGCTCAAGGTCGGATTCATCTACGTCGGCCCGATCGGCGACCACGGCTGGACCTACCAGCACCACCAGGGACTGCTCGCGGTGGAGGAGGCGTTCGGCGACAAGGTCGAGACCGTCTACGTCGAGAACGTGGCCGAAGGCCCCGACGCCGAACGCGCGATCACCCGCCTGGCCCGCCAGGGGGCCGGGATCATCTTCACCACCTCGTTCGGCTACATGGACCCGACCATCAAGGTGGCCAAGAGATTCCCGGACGTGAAGTTCGAGCACGGCACGGGCTACAAGCGGGCCGACAACGTGACGACGTACTCCGCGCGCTTCTACGAAGGCCGCTACGTCATCGGCCAGATCGCGGCAAGGATGTCGAAGAGCGGCGTGGCGGGATACATCGCCTCGTTCCCGATTCCGGAGGTGGTGCGCGGCATCAACTCGTTCCTGCTGGGCGCGCAGTCCATCAACCCCGACTTCAAGTTGAAGATCGTGTGGGTGAGCACGTGGTTCGACCCCGGCAAGGAGGCGGACGCGGCCAAGGTGCTGATCGGCCAGGGCGCCGACATCATCACCCAGCACACCGACTCCACCGCGCCGCTGCAGATTGCGGCCGAGCAGGGCGTGGTCGGCTTCGGGCAGGCGTCGGACATGATCAAGTTCGCGCCGAACACGCAGCTCACCGCGATCATCGACGACTGGGCGCCGTACTACGTGCGTCGCGTGCAGGCGGTGCTCGACGGCACCTGGAAGTCCGAGGACACCTGGGACGGAATGGGTCCCGGCATGGTCGCGATGGCGCCGTACACCAACCTGCCGGATGACGTCGTGGCGATGGCGAAGGAGACGGAGGCGAAGATCACCACCGGCGAGTTCCACCCCTTCACCGGCCCGATCCACAACCAGGCGGGCGAGATGGTCATCGGCGAGGGGGAGGTGCTCGACGACGGCGTCCTGCTCGGCATGAACTGGTACGTGAAGGGCGTCGACGACAAGCTGCCGCAGTAGGCGCATACGCCTGCCGGTTCCGACCGCGCGCTCCCCGGGCCCGGGGAGCGCGCATTTCACCACTGGTCCTCGTACCCGCACGACACCGAGCCCCCGGCGATGTGGCCGGGGAACGAGACGAAGATGACGGGTTTCCGAAGCGCGGGGGCGGGGAACGATTCATGACCGGAGTCGCCGAACTCGTCGCTACCCCGCGGAAGGCGGCGCTCCTCGCAGAGCTGGACGCGGCCGCGTCCTGATCGGGCCCGTCGCGTCCTTTGCGGAACGATGACCGCCTTCGCCGCCGACTGGGCCAACCTGCTCCTGCGCTGGGCACACTTGGTCGCGGGCATCGCCTGGATCGGCACCTCCTTCTACTTCATCGCCCTCGACCTCTCGCTCCGCCGCCGCGACGACGCACCGGAGGGCGTCACCGGCACCGCCTGGGAGGTACACGGTGGCGGGTTCTACCGTGTGGAGAAGTACGCGGTGGTGCCCCCAGCGCTGCCGGAGCACCTCACGTGGTTCCGTTGGGAGGCGTATCTCACCTGGCTGACCGGCTTCGCACTGCTGGTGGTGCAGTTCTACTTCGACGCCTCGACATGGCTCATCGACCCCGGGGTGATGCCGCTCGCCACTTGGCAGGCGGTCGCCATCTCGGTCGCGAGTCTCGCGGCAGGCTGGGTCGTCTACACCGTGCTCTGCCGCTCGAAGGTGGGCGAGCACGCCGTGGTGCTGGCGAGCGCGGTGTTCGTGCTCCTGGTCGCGGCGACCTGGGGCTATACGCAGGTCCTCTCCGCCCGCGCCGCGCTGGTCCATGCCGGCGCGCTGGTCGGGACGATCATGGCGTTCAACGTCTTCATGGTGATCATCCCCAATCAGAAGAAGACGGTGGCGGCGCTGTTGGCGGGCGAGGCGCCGGACCCGCGTCTGGGAGAAGTGGCCAAGCAGCGATCGCTGCACAACACCTACCTCACCCTGCCGGTCCTGCTGCTGATGGTGAGCGGGCACTACCCGATGCTCACCGGGCACCCGCACGCGTGGCTGCTGGTCGCGCTGATCATCGTGGGCGGCGGCTGCGCGCGGCACTTCCTCGTCAATATGGAGGTCGGCAAGCCATTCGCCTCGGTCGCATGGGCCCTGCCGGTGATGGCGGTGGCGCTGGCCGTCGCGGTCACGATGACGGCCCCGTCGTCCCGAGATTCGAGCGCCGGACCGGCGGTGACCGACGTGGAGGTGCTGGGCATCACCGATGCGCACTGCGTGTCGTGCCACGCGCAGGCGCCCACGCACCCGGCGTTCAAGGTCGCACCCAAGAATATCGTGCTGGAGACTACCGACGACTTGCGCCGCTACGCGGATCTGGTCGATCTGCACTCGGTGCGCACGCGCACCATGCCGTTGGGGAACCTGACCGGCATGACTGATGCGGAGCGCAGGCGCTTGGGTGCCTGGCTCGCCGCGCAGCCGCAGTGAATTCGCGAGCCGAACACCAGCCCTTGCCGGATCGCAGTCATTCGAGAAAAATGAAAGCATCGAAAGCATGATGGAGTATCGACTATGGCCGTACTGACCGTGCGCAACGTGCCCGACGAAGTCCATCGCGCCTTGCGTGTTCGAGCGGCCCTTCGCGGCCGCAGCACCGAGGCGGAGGTACGTGCCATTCTGAAGGAGGCTGTCCTGCCGGACGTGCGTGTCGGGTTGGGGTCGCTGCTGACCGCCGTGGGCCGGCGCGCCGGTTTGACGGAGGAGGAGTCCGCAGCCTTCGCGCAGCGCGACGCCACGCCGGGCCGGCCGGTCGGTCTCGAATGATGCTGGTAGACACCAATGTGGTGTCCGAGCCGTTGCGCAAGGTTCCTGAACCACGCGTCGCCGAATGGCTCGACGCGCAGGCGCTGGAGACGCTGTATCTGTCCGCCATTACCGTCGCCGAGCTGCGATTCGGGGTCCGGGCGCTGGCGGCCGGTCGTCGCCGCGATCGACTCCACGAGGATTTGGAGCGGCAGATCTTGCCTATGTTTGCCGGTCGTGTGTTGGCGTTCGATCTGGCGGCTTCGCAAGTCTATGCCGAACTCATGGCGAAGGCGCGTTCGGCCGGTCGGGCAATCTCGGTATCCGACGGTTACATTGCGGCGACCGCGGTCGCCAACGCGATGATGGTGGCGACACGGGACACGGCTCCATTCGAGGCGGCCGGGTTGAAGACCGTCGATCCTTGGGAGGCGTAGGAAATGACTGCTACCCGCACACCGTTTGTGGCTTGATCCACCGGCTCCGTGAGTGAAAGCTCAGTGTCGTCCCTGTCGGTCAATGCTGTGAATGCGTTCGACGCGGCGGCGTTTACCGCCCGCTTCGGTGATGTCGCCGAGGCGTCGCCCTGGGTGGCCGAAGCCGCCTTCGGCGCGCGGCCGTATCCCGATCGCGAGGCGCTGGTCGCAGCATTCGTCGGTGCCGTCCGCGCCGCGCCGTGCGAGAGGCAGCTCGCGCTGCTGCGCGCGCACCCGGACCTCGCGGGCCGCACGGCGGTGGCCGGCGAGATCGCGGAGGAATCGCGGCGCGAGCAGGCCGGCGCGGGGCTCGGCCGGCTCACCGCCGAAGAGTTCGCCCGGTTCCACGATCTGAATGCCCGTTACCGCGAACGCTTCGGATTTCCCTTCATCTTCGCGGTGAAGGGAGCGACGAAGGAGGCGATCCTCGCCGCGTTCGAGGCCCGGATCGACAACGATGCCGAGACCGAGCGGGCGACCGCCCTCACCAATGTCGAGCGTATCCTCCGGTTTCGCATCGAGGATCGGGTGGCGCCGTGACCATCCCGCACGAAGGGCGGGTGATTCGAGGCGCGGTGCTGAGCTACCGCGACGATCCCGTCGTCGCGGGACCGGACCACGCGGTGCGGTTCTGGTGCAAGGGGGCGGTCGCGGTCTCCGGGGACGGGCGCATCGTCTGGTGCGGCGATGCGAGCCGCCTGCCGGAGCGGTTCCGCACCCTCCCGTCGGACGATCACGGCGACGCGCTGGTGCTGCCGGGCTTCATCGACGCCCACGTCCACTTCCCTCAGTACCGGATGCTGGCCGCGCCGGGCAAGGACCTGCTCGACTGGCTGAACCGGTTCACGTTCCCCGAGGAGCGCCGCTATGCCTCCGTGCCGCATGCGCGCGCCGCGGCGGAAGTGTTCCTCGACCGCCTGGTGCAGCACGGCACCACCGCCGCGGTGGTCTTCTCTACCGTGCACCGCTCCGCCACCGAGACGCTCTTTGCGGCAGCCGAGCGCCGTGACATGGCGCTCGTCAGCGGCAAGACGCTGATGGATCGCAATGCCCCGGAGGCGCTGCGCGACGACCCCGAATCGGGCGCGCGCGACAGCGAGGCGCTTATCGAACGCTGGCACCGGCACGGCCGGCTGCGCTATGCGATCACGGTGCGCTTCGCGGTGACCTCCACCGAGGACCAGCTCCGCGAGGCCGGTGCGCTCGCGGCCCGGCACCCCGACTGCTACGTGCACAGCCACCTCTCGGAGAGCGAGGGGGAGATCGAACTCGTGCGGAGGCTGTTTCCGTGGGCGAAGGACTACACCGACGTCTACGATCGCTTCGGTCTCCTCGGCCCCCGCAGCCTGTACGCGCACGGAATCCATCTCTCGGAGCGCGAGTGCGCGCGGCTCTCCGAGACCGGCGCGACCGTCGTGCACTGCCCGACCTCGAACACCTTTCTCGGCTCGGGGCTGTTCGACGCCGCGCACGTCGGGCGTGCGGACCGGCCCGTGCGCATCGGGGTCGCCACCGACGTGGGCGGCGGCACGAGCTACTCCATGCTTCACACCCTCGGCGAGGCGTACAAGGTGGCGATGCTCGGCGGGCGCACGCCGGGCGCGCACGAACTCTTCCACCTCGCGACCCGCGGTAACGCGGTGAACCTCGGCCTCGACGAGGAGATCGGGTCCCTGGAGCCCGGCCGGTGGGCGGACATCGTCGTCCTCGACCCGACCGCCACACCGGTGCTGGAGGCGCGTCACGCGCTCTCCGAGAGTATCGAGGACACGCTCTTCGCCCTCGCGATTCTCGGTGACGACCGCGCGGTGCGGGCGACCTACGTCGCCGGGAAACGGGTGTGGGGCACTGCACCGGGTGCTCCGTAGGACCTGGAGGTGGCATGGACGTGCGGGCGGGGGAGCGTCGCCCTCGCCACCCGGCGCTACTCGGGCATCTCCCGCAGAAGCGCCCGGACCACGGTGGCGGCGTTGTCCGCCGCAAGCTGGAAGAAGACCTCCAGCTCGTTCTCCTGCTCGCTGCCGCCGGCCAGATCGGCGAGGCTCCTCACCGCGATGAACGGCACGCGGTTGGCCCATGCGACATGCGCGACTGCGGCGCTCTCCATGTCCAGCACCCGGGCCTCGAACGTCTCGAACGTCCAGGCGCGAAACGCCGCGTTGTCGATGAAGGCGCCTCCCGACACCCCGGCCCCTCCGATCACGATGCGAGGCGTGCGCGGGAGGCATTCATGCGCGACCGTGCACCGTTCGAGGACCACGCCGTCGGTCGCGGCCCGCGCGCTGGCGAGCAGCGATTCGTCCACCGGAAACCAGAACCGGGTCTCCGGCGCGTCCGCGCCGGAGCGAAGCACCGTGAGCGCTCGGGGGAACATCATGCCGAAGTTCGCGAACGGATACTCGAAGAACGGCACTTTCGCCCAGCCGTCGCCGGTCTCGCGCGCGAACAGCGTTTCCAGATACTGCCCCCAGCGGTCCGCGATGATGACATCGCCGATGTCGAGCGCGGGGTCCACGCCGCCGGCGATGCCGGAGAACACGATCTGCCCGATCTCGAAGTGATCCAGCGCGAGCTGCACCGTCATCGCCGCGTTGACGATGCTGACGCCGCTCAGGAAGAGGACGACATCCCGCCCCTCCAGCTCGCCGGCTGCGAACTCGACGCCGTTCGCCTCGTGCACCACGGCGTTCTCGATCTCGCCACGGAGGATCGTCATCTCCGGCGCGTACGCGGATACCACGGCGATGCGCCGGGTATCGTCTCCGAAGTCGTCATGCGCGGCCGCGGGCGATGCCGCGCAGATCAGCCCCGCGGCGGCGGCCAGGTGGACCACCAGATTCCCGAATGCACGCAGATTCATCATCGACCCTCCAGTACAGTATCGCGGCTTGCGCCTTCCTGCCGGCGGCAGGTCGATTCTGCCCGTTCACCGAGGCGTGTGGACAGTGGCCGGTGAATTCCCGCTCCCCGCGACCGCGGGGACAGACTTCACGGGGGCAAGCTGCGCAGGGACAGGGTCCCGCGGGAATGCCAGTATGAGCGTCCTCGATATCATTCCCGCGCAGGCGGGAATGATAGTCCGCACAGTGCGAACCGGAACCCCCTCTTCCGTCATTCCCGCGAAGGAAGGAGTCCACGATTCTCGATACCAGGACTCTTGCTCCGCGGCCTGTGCCGTGGGCGCGACGTGAAATGGTTCCGGCGCCCGGCGCAGGACCATTGTCCGCCGGGTGGGAGAGAACGCCCCTCTCTCGCTGTGAGCCGGCCACGGTGGCGAAGCCCCCCGCTGTCGTGGAAGGAACTTCGGGAAGCTCCATGCATGAGGGGTTCGACACGAGTGGTCAGGCGCCTCGCGCGGGCAGACGATGCCGTCGATCGCGGCTACCATCGCCGGGGCGCGCGAGCGGGGCGGCGCTGGAATCGATCGGGGCGAGGGGGCCATGAAGAACATCGTCGTGTGCTGTGACGGCACCGGAAACGAGTACGGCACCCACAACACCAACGTGGTCACCACCTTCGCGCTCGCCGAAGAGAGCGAGCGCCAGTGCCGCTACTACGACCCCGGTGTCGGCACCGGCGGCTGGGTGTACGAGGAGGAGCGCGGGACCCTGCACGCCGCCATGGATCAGGCGACCGGGCACGGGCTGCGCAGGAACGTCGAGGAAGCCTACCGCTTCCTCATGCAGGTGTACGAGGAGGGCGACCGGGTGTACCTCTTCGGCTTCAGCCGGGGCGCGTTCACGGTGCGCTCGCTGGCCGGGATGCTCCACCGCTGCGGACTGCTGCGCCCACACGCCGCCAATCTCGTCGAGTACGCCTCGAAGCTCTACCACCAGGAAGACGCCGGACGGAGCGACGCCGCAGTGGACGCAGGCTTTCGCGCCACCTTCGCCCGGCCTTGCCCGGTGCACTTCATCGGAGTATGGGACACCGTCGAGTCCCTGATCCTCAACGCTGGGCGCACGTGGCACGACACGCGCCTGAGCCCCGAGACGGCACATGCCTTCCAGGCGCTCGCTATCGACGAGCGCCGGCGCGACTTTCCGCCGTGCCTGTGGGACGAGTCGAGTGTCGCGCCGCACCAGGTGCTGGAGCAGGTCTGGTTCGCGGGCGTGCACTCCGACGTCGGCGGCTGGTACGACGAGCGGGGGCTCTCGAACCTCGCCCTTCAGTGGATGCTGGGCAAGGTGCGGGCGTGCGGCATGCATCTCGACGAAGACGCGCTGGCCGATCCTCGGCACCAGGGCGATGTGCTCGGGACGATGCACCAGTCATTCAGTGGATTCTGGCGGTTTCGCGGCAGCCGGCGGCGCGTGATACCGGAGGGCGCGCGGGTCCACCGCAGCGTGATCGTTCGCATGTCGGACCCGGGTGCCCGTTACGCCCCGAAGCTTCCGGAGCGCCATACCGTCGTCGACTGATCGGAGGAGAATCCCGACGGTCCGGACGGGGAAACAACGTGGCGCCACCGGGGTGGCGAGGGCGGGCCGGGAGACCCGCCCTCGGGGAGGCTACTTCAACAGGTTGGTCCAGATTCGATCGTAGAGGCGAATGACCTTCTCGGGGCAGGGCGGCACGAACTCGGGCGCCGGGGCCGCGGACGGTGGATTCAGCTCGTGGGCGGAAGCGAGCTCGGGGTCGAGGAAGGGCTCGGTTCCCATCACCCCCGCGGTGTAGCGCGCGAAGTTCGTGAGGGTGGCCGCATTCTCCGGCTCCAGCATGAAGTTCAGGAACTTCTTCGCGTTGTCCGGATTGGGTGCTCCCTTCAGCACTACCAGGTTGTCCATCCAGCCGGTGAAGCCCTCGCGCGGATAGGCATACTTCAGCGACGCCTTCTCCGCGCGGGCGCGCATGCCGAATCCGTTCCAGATCTGCCCCACCGCCGCGTCGCCCGACACCAGTACCTCCTTGGCGCCGTCCGAGTTGAAGCTGAGCCAATGGCTCTTCGCCTCTCCCAGCAGCGCGTTCAGTTCCTTGAGCTGTTCGGGGTTGTCGTTGCAGCGGGGGTGGCCGAGATAGCGCAGCCCCGCGTTGAGGACGTCGTTCACGTCCTTGAGCATGTTGATCTTGCCTTGTACCTCGGCCGGAGGATCGAACAGGATCGCGAGGGTGTCGATGTCCCCGTCGTATACTGCGGTGTCGACCATGAAGTTGGTGGAGCCCCACTGGTACGGGATGGAGTATTCGCGGCCCGGGTCCCAGTAGACGTCGATCCACTCCTCCTTCATGTGCTTGAAGTTCTCCATCTTGTTCGGCTGAACCTTCTCCAGCATTCCCTCCTGGATCAGAATCGCCACCATGTAGTCGCCGGGAACCGCCACGTCGTAGCCGGTGACCCCGGCCTTCAGGCGGGCCAGCAGGCTCTCGTTGGAGTCGTAGGTGTCCATGGTCACCTCGACGTCGTGCTCCATGGCGAACTTGTCGATGAGCTCCTGGGGCAGGTAGTCGAACCAGTTGTAGATGTTCAACTTGCCTGCGGCGTGCGCCGCCGGCCCCGCGCTCAGGCAGAACGTGAATGCGGCCGCCAGGCCGAACAGCTTGATCTTCATGGGTTCCTCCTCCTCTGTGGCTCGTGGATCAGGCGTTCTCCCGGCGACGCCCGATCAGGTAGGACAGCGAGACGAAGATGATGGACACACCGAGCAGCATTGTCGAGATCGCGTTGATCTCCGGCGTCAGACCGGTGCGCACCAGCCCGTAGATGGCGAGCGGCAAGGTGGTCGCGCCGGGCCCGGCGACGAAGTTGGTGATGATGAAGTCGTCCAGCGAGATGATGAAGGCGAGCATGTAGCCGGCGATGATGCCGGGGAGCATCAGCGGCAGCATCACGTGGATGAAGGTCCGCCAGGGGTCGGCGTAGAGATCGCGCGCCGCCTCCTCGTAGTGGCCTTCCACCCCCTCGAGCCGCGCGCTGATCGGAAGATAGGCGAACGGGATGCAGAATACGGTGTGGGCGAGCATGATGGTGGTGAGGCCGAGCGGGATCCCGATCAGAACGAAGAAGATGAGCGACGCTACCGCGGTCACGATCTCGGGCACCATCAACGGGAGGCTGATGACGCCGAAGGCCGCTTCCTTGCCCCGAAATCGCCGCCCGCGGGACATGGCGAGGGCGGCCGCGGTGGCAATCATGGTGGACGCCGTGGCCGCGGTCAGGGCAATGACGAGGGAGTTGAAGGTGGCCCGCTGGATGAGCTCGTTCTGGAACGCCTTGAGGTACCAGGCGAAGCTGAAGCCGCCCCAGACCGTGATGGAGCGGATCTCGTTGAAGGAGTAGACCGCGATCACGATGATCGGGCCGTAGAGGAAGATCATGCAGGCCCAGGTCATGCCCCCGAATCCGGGATAGCGCTTCAGGTCCCTCTGTCTCCGCGACGCGGCCATGGCTCAGTGCACCGCCACCTGGGAGCGGGTCTGCTGCCGGATGTAGAACATCAGCGCGATCAGCACCACCGTCATCAGGATCACGGCTGCAGCGGAACCGAAGGGCCAGTTGCGCGAGCCCTGGAACTGGAGAGCGATCAGGTTCCCGATCATGAGCTGTTTGCCGCCGCCGAGGAGATCGGGGGCGATGAAGGCGCCGAGGCTGGGGATGAACACCAGCAGCGAGCCGGCCACGATGCCGGGCAGGGAGAGCGGCAGAATGATCTTTCGCAGCACCGTCCACCTGTCCGCATAGAGGTCGTAGGCCGCTTCCACCAGCCCGAAGTCCAGCTTCTCGATAGTGGCGTAGATGGGCAGCACCATGAAGGGCAGATAGCTGTAGACGAGACCGATACCGACGCCGATGTTCGTGTACGCGATCCTGAGCGGAGCGTCGATCAGCCCCATCGTGATCAGGAAGTGATTCAGCGGACCTTCGTTTCGAATCAGGAACAGCATCGCGATGGTGCGGATCAGGAGATTCACCCAGTAGGGCACGGTGACCAGAAACACCCACATGTTTCGCTGACGCGCGGGCCGAGTGGCGATGAAGTAAGCGGTGGGGAATCCGATCACGAAGCACAGGACGGTGGCGCAGAGGGCCTGCAGGAACGAGCGGGAGTAGATCTCCAGGTAGGCGGTGGAGAAGACCAGGGTCTCGTCGAAGATGTCGCGCTCGAACAGGAACTGCACGTAGGCGTCGAAGGAGGCCTCCCACACCACCCCTCCGTAGGTGCCGGGGGTGAGGAACGAGTACACCAGCACGATCCCGAGCGGGAGGACGAGAAAGACGCCGATCGTGAGCAGCGCCGGGGCGAGCAGCAGTGCCCGCCGGCGGGCCGCGCGTCGCTCCCTCGGGCTCGCCGCCGCCGGCGCCCCCGCCTCGGCCGCTACCACGCTCATCAGTCCACCAGCATCCGCGCTGCGTCGGCGTCGAAGGCGAGCGCCACCGTGTCGCCGGGCTGGACTTGCACCTGCGCCTCATGCGCGTTCTGAACGCGCACGAGGAAGGTGAGTCCGCCCTCGATCCCGACCTGACAGTGGGTATCGGTGCCGAGATAGATGAGCCGCTCGACCTCGCCCTTCAGCGAGCCTCCCTGCGTCTCGCCGGTCGGCAGGACCTTGATCTTTTCGGGCCGCACCGAGAGGCTCACCTGGTCGCCCACCCGGCAGCCGCCCACCGCCTCCGCCTCGACCTCCGCCCCGCTCGAGGTCCGGCAGGTGGCCCGCCCTCGTTCCACCGCGGACACCCGCACGTTCACGAAGTTGGTCTCGCCGATGAAGTCGGCCACGAAATGATTGACGGGTCGCTCGTAGATCTCGTGCGGGCTGCCGATCTGCTGCAAGCGACCGTCCGACATCACCGCGATACGGTCGCTCATGGTCAGCGCCTCTTCCTGATCATGGGTCACGAAGATGAACGTGATCCCGGTCTCTTCCTGGAGTTGCTTCAGCTCCACCCGCATCCGCTGGCGCAGCTTCAGGTCCAGCGCCGACAGCGGCTCGTCGAGCAGCAGCACCTTGGGCCGGCTGGCCAGCGCACGGGCGAGCGCCACCCGCTGCTGCTGGCCCCCGGAGAGCTGGGTCGGCTTGCGATCCGCGAGGTGCGCCATGTGCACGAGATCCAGCATGCGCTCCACCACCTCGCCGACCTCGCCGGGTGGGCGCTTCAGCATGCGCAGGCCGAAGGAGACGTTGTCGGCCACCGACATGTGGGGGAAGAGTGCGTACTGCTGGAACACCGTGTTGACCGGGCGCCGGTTCGGCGGCAGCTCGTCGATCTCCTCGCCGAAGAGCCGGATGCGTCCGGAGCTCAGCCCCTCGAAGCCCGCGATACACCGTAGCAGCGTGGTCTTGCCGCAGCCGGAGGGGCCGAGCAGGGTGAAGAACTCGTTGTCCTCGATCTCGAGATCGATGGCCTCCAGCGCGGTGACCGCCTGCGCACCCTCTCCGTAGCTCTTGGTGACGCGCTCGACCTGGATAGCTGGTGTGGAAACGGTGTCGCCCACGGTCATGCTCTTGTCGCTGGCCGGTTGTGGCCCCTGCTCGACGGCCCCGGCGATTATGGTGCGCCGGGCGGCGGGTGGCCAGCGTCGAGCCCGTCAGAGCCAGGCGCATTTCACGCTGGCCAGAGGTGGGGGCTCGCCGACACTCTCCCCCTCCCGGAGACGGGGCTTTACATCCCTCCAGCGTGGAATGGCTCTGCCGTCAGATCCGCGGGCGCCTCTGCGCCCAGGGTCGGGTACGCTCCAGCGCGCCCGCCACGCGCATGACGCCCGGATCGTCGAAACGACGCCCCACGATCTGGACGCCGATGGGCAGCCCTTCCCGGCTGAAGCCGGCCGGCACCGAGAGAGCCGGGCACTGACCGACGAAGTTGAACGGGCAGGTCATGTCCAGGCCGTGGAAGCGCCCGTCATCCCGGTCCTGCCGGAAGTCGGAGTCGGACTGGCCCACGCGAGGGGCCGGCATGGACATGGTGGGACACAGCAGCGCATCGAAGCGCTCGAAGACGTCGCACAGCCGGTGCCACTGTCGCGTGCGCACGATCTCCAGTCGCTTGAACGTCACCGCATCGAGCCTGCGGCCTCGCTCGATCAGCGACACCACCTCGGGATCCATGCGGTCGCGCCACTCGTCGAGGTCCCGGGTGAAGCAGACGTCGAGATAGACGCCCCATTGATCGAACCACGCATCATTGATCTCCCGGCTCCAGCCGAGCTCGACCTCTTCGACCGTCGCTCCCGATTCGCTCAGGCCCTCGGCCGCGCCTCGCAGGCACTGCTCCACCTCGTCATCGATCGCGTAGTAGCCGAGATCGGGGCTGAGGGCGAGCTTCATGCCGCGCACGTCGCACTCGGGGGGGATGGGAAACTCGACGGTGTCCGGCAGGGACAGGATGTCGCGTTCGTACGGCCCGCCGGCCACGTTCATGAACAGGGCCGCGTCGGCTACCGACCGCGCCAGCGGGCCGAAGTGCGAGATGCTGTCGAACACGGTGGGGAGGATGTCCATCGGTATCCGTCCGAGGCTCGGCTTCAGGCCCACCAGGCCGCAGAAGGAGGCGGGAATGCGCACCGAGCCGCCCATGTCCGTACCCTCCGCCAGGGGGACGCAGCCGGAGGCCACCGCCGCCCCGGAGCCGCCCGACGATCCGCCGGGCGTTCGCTCGGTGTTCCACGGGTTCCTGGTGACTCCCCACAGCGGGCTTTCGGTGAAGCTGTCATACGCGAACTCCGGGGTGGTGGTCTTGCCCACCATGATCGCCCCGGCGCGGGCCAGGCGCCGGACGATGAGCGCATCTTCCCCGGGCACCCAGTGCTCGTACATCTTCGAGCCGCGGGTCGTGGTCTTGCCGGCGGTGGGGGTCACGTCCTTGATCGCCACCGGTAGCCCGTGCATGGGTCCGAGCGCGGCCCCCGATGCCGCCTCCTTCTCCGCCTCGCGCGCGAGGGCCAGCGCCTCGTCCGCGAACACGAAGCAGAAGCAGTTGAGCTTCGGGTTCAGCGCCTCGATGCGCGCCAGGCAGTTCTCCATGAGTTCCACCGGCGACAAGGACCTCTCCCGGATGAGCCGCACGAGCTCCACCGCCGGGGTATAGGCAAGGCCGAGATCGGTCACCATGTCTCCTCCACCCATTTCAGTCCGAATTGTCCGGCATCGGTGCGTGCAGCGCGATCTCGCCCGACGAGGCAGGCAACCGCGCCGGCGCGGCCAGACGCCAGCGCTCGTTGCCGAGCTCCACGTACCACTTGCCGGACGCCATTGCCGGCAGGGTGCCGCGCCAGATTCCCGTGGTGTCTCGGGTCATGACGACTCTCACGTCTGCGCCTGCGCGCGCGGCGCGGGCGAAGCGGAGGTCCAGCCGGTTGCCGGCCGCCATCGCCGTCGCGGTGTCCGCAATGGTGAGCCGGGCCTCCACGACGCCAGGGGCCGGGAACCAAACGACGGCTTCGAGCCCGAGCCGCGTCGCCTCCGCGTCACGGGCCAGCGAGCGGTTGATCTCCATTCCCTGCCGGTAGTAGTCGTCGGCGACGAGTCCGTCCCAGGTCGCGTTGGCGAGCACGAGCATCACCGCGCCGGCGAGCACCGCCGCGGCGGGGATCGCGAGAACCATCCACACGAGAGGCTCTCGGTACCAGGGCGGCGGAGGGGTCCTGCCGGACATCAGGGATGACTCCGGCGATCGCCTGTGGCCGGAAGCCCCGTGCTGCGACGCGGCCTCGTGGCGTTTCCGGACGACCGGAGACCGGACCTGAGCGAACTTCCGGCCATCATCAGCGCCCCGGCGCCGGGCCGAGGAAGCGCGTTTCCTCGGAGGCGCGGATCTCCACGGCGTCGATCGCCTCGACCGTGAAGCGTACCGGAGTGCTCTCGGCGCGCAGCGCATCGGGTGGGACGTCCAGCCGCACCGGAATCGATGCGACCTCGCCCGGCGACACCTCGCGGTCCGGATAGTCGACGTCGAAGCTCAAACCCTCGATCCCGGACACGCCGACCCGCCAGCGCAGCGGCTCGTCGTGCATGTTCACGATCTTCAGGGTGTAGACGTTGCGGATGAGACCGTTGTCGGTCTCCCGGTAGAGCGCGTTTCGGTCGCGGATGACGTCCAGCTCGGCCGGCACCCGCAGCGCCAGCGAACCGGCGAAGACCGCGAGCAGTGCAGCGAGACCACCCGCGTAGACGAGGGTGCGCGGGCGCACGATGCGGCTCGGCTGCCCGTCCACCGCGTTCTGGGTGGTGTAGCGCACCAGCCCCTTCGGATAGCCCATGCGCTCCATCACCTGATCGCAGACATCGACGCACGCGGCGCAGGCGATGCACTGGTACTGGAGACCGTCGCGGATGTCGATGCCGGTGGGACAGACCTGCACGCACAGCGTGCAGTTGATGCAGTCCCCGAGGCCTGCCGCGCGGTGGTCGGTACCGCGCTTGCGCGATCCGCGCGGCTCGCCGCGGGTGGCGTCGTAGGAGATGACGAGGGTGTCGCGATCGAACATCGCACTCTGGAAGCGGGCGTAGGGGCACATGTAGATGCACACCTGCTCGCGCAGCCACCCGGCGTTGCCGTAAGTCGCGAATCCGTAGAACAGGATCCAGAACGTCTCCCAGGGGCCGGTGTCGAGGCGCAGCAGCGCCGAGCCAAGTTCCGTGACCGGGGTGAAGTAGCCGACGAATGTGAACCCGGTCCAGAGCGAGAACGCAATCCAGATCGCGTGCTTGGCAGACTTCAGCGCGACCTTCCGGGCGCTCCAGGGCGCGCGATCGAGCTTCATCTGCCGCGGCCGGTCACCCTCGATCTTGCGTTCAATCCAGAGAAAGGCTTCCGTGTACACGGTCTGGGGGCAGGCGTAGCCGCACCACAACCGTCCGGCCAGCGAAGTGAAGAAGAAGAGAGCCAGCGCCGCGAGGATCAGCAGCAGCGCGAGGTAGAGGAAGTCCTGCGGATAGAACGTCCACCAGAAGACGTTGAACCTGCGGGCCGGAAGGTCGAAGAGCAGGAGCTGGCGCTCGTCCCAGCGCAGCCAGCACACGCCGTAGAAGAGTCCGAGCAGGGACACCGCTCCCGTGACCCGCATGGTGGCGAACCACCCGTGCACCTCGCGCGGGTAGATCTTCCGGCGCTTCTCGTAGAGTGACGCCTCCACATCGTCGGCCGGCGGCGGCACGACCGGAGTGACGGCCGGTCGCTCGGCTTCAGACGGCATCACGGTTCCGACATCCGATGGGAGCGCCGGCGTCCTGGCTCCGCGGGCATTCGTGGGTCCCCGGCCTGTCCGTCGCGGGCCTTCGGCTCCGGCGGGCAGGTCGCCCGCGTGAACACCGGAGGGTCTTCGGCCCCGGCGGGCGAGATGTCCGGGTGAACACCGGTGCGCCTCGGTCGACTTGCGGGCGGGGCGCCCGCGGTCCCCGGAGAAAATTGCCGGTCGTCCGACACGATCGAAAATTCGATTGCGAGTCCGTGGCTTCGGAGCGAGTGCGGGTGCGGCGAGGTGGTTGCGCAACCGGGATCACGACACCATTCGACTCGGGTCCGTGACGCGCGGGAGCAACTGGTCGAAGCCGTGGCCGCACAACGCGCTCAGTGGTTCGAGAGGCTCCACACCCAGGCCGCGAGCACGTGCACGCGGGCCTCGCCGAGGAACTCCCCGTGGGCGGGCATCCGGCCCTCGCGCCCTTCGGCGATGCTGTGCCGGACGTCCGCGTCCGAACCGCCGTAGAGCCACACGTCGTCGGCCAGACTCGGGGCCCCGAGAGCGGAATTGCCGGCCCCGTCCGCGCCGTGGCAGGCCACGCATACAACGTCGTATCTCTCCTTGCCGGCCGCGGCCTTCCCCGCGTCGGCGGAGCGTCCCGAAAGCGAGCGCACGTAGGCGAGCGTGTCGTCCACGCCGGCATCGCCGCCGAGCGCATCCCTCCATCCCGGCATCACCGCGGTGCGTCCGGCGAGAATGCTGGTCCTGATCTGCTCGGGCTCGCCGCCCCATTGCCATGAGTCGTCGCGCAGGTTGGGAAAGCCTGGTACCCCGCCCGCGTCGGAACCGTGGCACACGGCACAGTAGCTCGCGAACAGTCTCTCACCGATACGCAACGCCTTGGGATCGGCTGCTACCTGCTCGATCGGCAAGGCCGCGTACTGCTCGAAGATCGGGCCGTAGCGCGCCTCGGCCCGGGCCATCTCCTCCTCGTACTCCTTCACCTGCGTCCAGCCGAGGAACATCGAATTTGAGCCGAAGCCGGGATAGAGCATCAGATAGACCACGCCGAAGACGAGCGTCGCGTAGAACAGCATCACCCACCAGCGCGGCAACGGGTTGTTCAGCTCGGTGAGGTCCTCGTCCCACACGTGCCTCGTCGTCTCGACCTCGCCACCTCCGTCGGCCGGCCGGCGGCTCCCCATGTTGTTCGCGGTCAGCAGGTACAGCCACACGATCCCGCCGAGCGTGCACACGAAGATGAAGATGTTCCAGAAGCCTTCGCTGAAGTTACCCATGGTGGGCTTCCTCGTGCCGCGTTTCGGTTGCGCCGGTCCCGTCCTCGTCGAGAGGAAGGCGCGCCGCCTCGTCGAAATCGCGCTTCCGCCGCCCGCTCCACGCCCACGCCACGATGGCCGCGAACACTGCGAGCAGGGCTGCGGTCCAGATGCCGTGCACGAACCCCGCGTCCACTACCCCGCACCTGCGAACCGGCTGACTGGCGTCGCATCCCATCCGCCGTATCCGATGCGGCGGTTCACGGCCACGAGTCCGGCCGGCGAGTGCGTCGTGATCGCTGCGAACAATCGCCGGCGACTCCTGCTCTGGTGGGAACGGCCGTGCGTGGCTGGTGTCATGCAGGCCGGCAGTGCGCCATGGCACGGCCACGGCAGCCGGGGTTCCGGTGTCGCTGTCGAGAGCACGCGTTCAGCGCCTCGTCCGAATCGCGGTGCCGAGCCCCTGGAGGTAGGCAATCATCGCGTCCATCTCCGTGTGGCCCGCCACGGCGTCCGCCGCGCCCTCGATCTGCTCTTCGGTGTAGGGATGTCCGAGCATGCGAAGGGCGCGCATCCGGGTTCGCACCGCGTCGCCGTCGAGTGTTTTCTCGGCAAGCCAGGGGTAGCCGGGCATGATGGACGTCGGCACCACGCTGCGGGGATCGATCAGGTGCACGCGATGCCACTCGTCGCTGTACCGGCCTCCCACCCGGTGAAGGTCCGGACCCGTCCGCTTCGAGCCCCACTGAAACGGCCGGTCGTAGACGAACTCGCCGGCCACCGAGTAGTGCCCGTAGCGCTCGGTCTCGGCGCGGAAGGGCCGGATCATCTGCGAGTGGCACACGAAGCAGCCCTCGCGCACATAGACGTCGCGGCCGGCGAGTTCGAGGGCGGGATAGGGTTCGACTCCGTCCACCGGACGCAGCAGGTTGCCCTGGCTGAAGAGCGGCAGGATCGTGACCAGCCCTCCGAAGCTGCTCGCGATGAGGACGAGAATCACCATCAGGGTGATGTTGGTCTCGATCCGCTCGTGTCCGCTGGCCACGTTCGCCTCCGGTGTCGTTTTCCCGGTTCCCGCTCAGTGAGCCGGTGCCGGTATCGGTGCCTCGCCGGGGCGCGCGCCCCGCACCGTCTTCCACAGGTTCCAGGCCATCACCACCATGCCGGCGAAGAACAGCACCCCGCCCAGCGCCCGGATGACGTAGAACGGGTGCATGGCCTCCACCGACTCGACGAAGCTGTAGGTCAGGGTCCCGTCGTCGTTCACCGCCCGCCACATCAGCCCCTGCATGATGCCCGCGACCCACATCGAGGTGATGTAGAGCACGATGCCGACGGTGGAGACCCAGAAGTGCGTCTCGACCAGCCGCAGGCTGTGGAGTTCGCGTTCGAACAGCTTCGGAATGAGGTAGTACATCGCTCCGATGGACACGAACGCGACCCACCCGAGCGCTCCGGAGTGCACGTGGCCGATGGTCCAGTCGGTGTAGTGCGAGAGCGCGTTCACGGTCTTGATGGACATCATCGGTCCTTCGAATGTGGACATGCCGTAGAAGGAGACCGAGACGATCAGGAAGCGCAGCACCGGGTCCGTGCGCAGCTTCTCCCACGCGCCGGAGAGCGTCATGATCCCGTTGATCATTCCGCCCCAGGACGGCGCGAGCAGGATGAGTGACATCACCATCCCGAGCGACTGCGCCCAGTCGGGAAGTGCGGTGTAGTGCAGGTGGTGGGGTCCGGCCCACATGTAGGTGAACACCAGCGACCAGAAGTGCACGATGGACAGGCGGTAGGAGTAGATCGGACGGTTCGCCTGCTTGGGCACGAAGTAGTACATGATTCCGAGGAAGCCGGCGGTGAGGAAGAAGCCCACCGCGTTGTGCCCGTACCACCACTGCACCATCGCGTCCTGTACCCCGGCGTAGAGGGAGTAGGACTTCCACAGGCTCACCGGAATCACGGCGCTGTTGACGATGTGCAGCATCGCGACGGCGAGGATGAAGGCCGCGAAGAACCAGTTCGCGACGTAGATGTGGCGTACCCGGCGCCTGGCGATGGTGCCGATGAAGACCACCGCGTAGGCGACCCACACCACCGCGATGAGGATGTCGATCGGCCACTCGAGTTCCGCGTACTCCTTGCCCTGGGTGATGCCGAGCGGCAGGGTGACGGCGGCGAGCACGATGACGGCCTGCCAGCCCCAGAACGTGAACGCGGCGAGCCGGCGGCAGAACAGGCGCACATGGCAGGTGCGCTGCACCACGTGGTACGAGGTCGCAAAGAGGGCCGAGCCGCCGAACGCGAAGATCACCGCGTTGGTGTGGAGCGGGCGGAGCCGGCCGTAGGTGAGCCACGGAATGTCGAAGTTGAGCGCCGGCCAGGCGAGCTGCGCCGCGATGACCACCCCGACCAGCATGCCGACGATCCCCCACACGATGGTCATCACCGCGAACTGGCGCACCACGGTGTCGTTGTAGGTCTCGTGCATGGCGTTGCGCGCTCTGTGAGCTTCCTCGAGGAATCAGTTCCCGAAGCTTGTGCCGGCTACCGAGCTTCGGAGTCGGACGCAGGGGCCGTTGCAGGTCGCGTGCATGGCGGTGCGTTCCCCGACGTTCCTGGCGACCGACCGCGGATTCAGTTCGTGAAGCTCGGGCCGAACCCCGAACTCCACAGCAGCACGCTTGCCGCGAGCAGCGCCACCAGCGCGACCAGTCCGAACGCCATCACCGCGGAAGAGAACAGAAAGCCCCGCTCCGGCGGTATCTCCATCATCTCCGGCACCCCGGAATAGAAGATGAAGATGGTGTAGCCGAGCACCGGCAGTCCTGCAAGCAGGTTGAGCCACAGTATGGGCTGCAGGTGCATCAGGCCGACGAGAAACAGCGGCGTCGCGGTGTAGGTCGCAAGCGCATAGCACTGTCCGAGCGGCTGGCTCGCGCCGTAGGTGCGGCTCATCCAGTGGATCACCCAGGCGACGCAGAAGGTCGCGGCCACCATCGCCAGGTAGTAGAGGATCGCGATGCGAGCCGCGCTCTCCTCGGTGAGGCGCACCGCGTCGCCGGCGCCGATCTGCCAGCCGGTGCGCGTCGTGCCGTAGAAGCCGGCGACGGCGGGAATCAGCGCGAAGATGACGGTGTGCGTGAAGAACGGTGTCGCCACGCCGTAGTGCCGGTCGTGGATCGCGCTCCACTCGGCCCTCGGGCGGGTCAGCAGTCCGAATGCGTGGAGAAACGACATGCCAATCGCGCTACTGGTGTGGCGGGTGCGGGTCTCCGGTACGTGAGTCTAGCCGCAATATCTCACCGGTTCACGGCTGCGAACGCGGATCCAGCAATTCCCGCTGGGCCGGATGTTCGATGCGTGAGGCGGTGAGGAGCCGCGGTGTGCTCGCGGGATACGACGCAGGGCGAGCCTGACTGTCGCACGGTGTGGTGCGCGGTGTCGATGGCGGCTACGTTGTTGTCCCC
>JAJDUQ010000137.1 GCA_022826505.1 Gammaproteobacteria bacterium | reverse complement strand
GCCACTGCGCGGCGGTGCGCCGCGCCCGATGTCTCGTACCACTTGCCCGTCTCATGATCCCGTTCGCCTCCGTGTGGGGGGAGCGGCGAGTGAATCAGACGGTACTCCCGATCAGAACAACGGCCTCCTTTGTCCGCTTACGTCCAAGGCGATGTCCTGCACACGCAATGCCAACTCGGCGCGTGCCCGGTCGGTCACGGTATGCACGGCCGCCAACGATGCGCGTAGCTCCGCGGCCGCAATCGTCTGCTCCGGGTGCCGTCGCTGGAACCCCGTTTGGGTCTCCGTCACGCAGTCTTCGACCGTCTCCACGCGCCAGCCCCCGGTAAGTGCCACCCATGCTCGAGTCCGATGGGCTTCGATGATCGTGTTCGTGTCCACGAGCACCGAAGCCCCACGGTCGAGGGTTCCGTTCAAAGGTCGATCACGTGCTCTACGCGGTGAACTGTGAGCAGCTCCTCCAGGCCCTCGATCGGCAATCCGACCAGGGCGGCCGCGCGTCGGACCGACACATGGCCCTCGTCAACCGCCGCCGCGAGCACCTCCGCGAACGGCTTGGAGAACAACTCCGGCGGATTTTCCGCGCGGGGCTCGCGTCCATTGTTGCGTAGCGCAGCTTCGGGGATTGCCCGCGCCTTCGACCTGGTCAGCCGCCGCAGTGCGACCAGACGCCACCGTAGCGCCGACGAGGTGACGCACAGCTCGTCGGCCGCGCGATTCAATTGCGCGATCAGGCCTTCCATGTCCAACTGTGCCCAGCCGTCGTACGACTCCAACGCCGTCGTCGGCATCAGCACCGCCGCCGCGAAGTTGTTGGCGAGCTGCTCGACCCGGTTGCCGCCGAAGTCGCCGGCGTATTCAACGTGCTCGGGCGGCATCGCGTCCCAGGTCAGGATGTGGAACAGTTCGTGTGCCAGGTCGAAATTGCGGCGTCCCGGCACTTCGCGGCGCGCGATCAGGATTGCGTCGAGCTCGGGCAGACGGCACGCCGCCCCGGAGATTCCCTCATGGGCGTCGACCATGAGCATGAGGATCCCGAGTTCCTCCTCCATCGCCGCCGCCAGACGCAGCGCCGGCACTGGCCCGAGTTCCAACTCCGATGCGAACCGCTCGCCGGCATCCATCGCGTCCTCGAACCGGGACAGCCTGTTCAGACCAAGTGCGCGCCGCATCAGCGGCGCCCGCCGCCCGACCTGCGGCGCCAGAGTGCGGTACGCACCTATCCACCGTCCGGCCGTCCTCTCGTATTCGCTCAGCCGATCCGGTGCGACCCCTGTCTGTCGCCAGGAGAACAGGCCCTCGCCGTCGAGCCGGAAAGGATCGGTGAAGTAGTCGAGCGGTACACCGAACCTCTCCACGGCAAGCAGCAGCTCCGACGCCGTGATGCGCCGTACGCCGGTCTCCATCGCCGAGACGGTCTGCCGATCCTTGAATCCGAACAGGCGTGCCAATTCGTTCTGGGAGAGCCCTTGCGCTTGCCTCAGCGCCTTGATCCTCGTACCGATGAGCTGATTCGTCACCGGACCTCCTCGATTTCCAATCGTCTTGCGTTTCACCAGTTGCAAAGAATCTATGCGATTGCTTCGCCGCCAGCAAGACTCCTGCCAGGAGTCGTTCCTCCCGCGACGTGATTTCCGGCCCACCCGGTGCTATTGGAACGATGACTCCCGGAGTCCCTCGGTCGGCGGTCCCCGGTCGAGACGCGGAGCAGTCGTGGCGTATCGGTCGTTTGTCCATCCAATTCGGCGCGTGGACGCGGCCTTTGCCCCTGAAGCGGTTTGATGCGGCGCAGGTGGGAAGGGCGATGTCGGCAAGCAGTTCGCGACACGGTTCGAGGTCTGCTCGGCGACCAGATGACGCGATCCAGGTATTCCTTTCGTTATCAGAAGTTGATAACTTGCTTCGATGACGGCGCCTGAACGTGAACCCGGGCTGGACACGCTGCTTGACCTTCACGGCCAGACACTGTTCGTGGATGACGTCGGACATTGGGTGAAGTTCGTCGTGGTGCGAACGAAAGCGACTGCGGAGCGGCCGCACGGGCTGAGCTATTCGCTGACAATGCACGCACCGGACGGCGAGAGGCTGGTTGGGTTCGACAACGCGCACGCCGTGAAGGAGGGCCGGGGACCGGGTAGGCGGCGGAGCGGGGAGCACGATCATCGCCACCGGCTACGGACGATCCGTCCTTACGAATATACGACCGCGGTTGCGCTGCTCGAGGATTTCTGGAAGGAAGTTGACGAGGTTCTGACGCAAAGGGGAGCGCTGCCATGAAGACGCTGAAGATCGGCATCGCCGGCTACGACCGGATGAAGGCGCGCACGTTGGCGATTGCCCGGGGAGAACACAAGCCGGTCCGGGGCGAGCCGACGGTGTGGTTCACCTCGATCGAGAGCTTCGCGAAGGTGCTCTCGCAGCGAAACCGGGAGCTCCTGGCGATGATTGGGCGCGAGAAGCCGGGCTCGGTCACCGAGCTTGCGGAGCTGTCCGGGCGGAGCAAGTCGAACCTGTCACGAACGCTCAAGACGATGTCGCGCTACGGGTTGGTGGAGTTGAAGGCTGGGGAACGCGGCACGCTGGTGCCGCGGACCCCGTACAAGCGGGTGCGGTTGGATGTCTCGTTGACGCAGCCGCCGGGACGGATTGCGTGAGTCCCCCACAAGGGACCCGAATTGGCTGAACATCACGAGGATCGCGGAGGGGGCGGCTCGTACTCCAGCACCGAGGAGTTCCCGATCATCTCGACAAACCGCACCATCCATTCCGCGCCGTGCACGTCCGTCAGCCGCATCGCCTCGCCCAGCTTGAAATGCACGGGCTGCTGCCGGCCGTCGTTGATGGAAACATTGGTCGCATAGAGGTACATGCGATCGAGGTTGTCCAGGATGGGGTTGAGCCGCCCCGCCAAGCCGGACAAGTGGCCGGTTTGTTCGGGAATCACCATGGAACCGCCGTTCGCCAGTGCTTCCAACTCGATCGACAGGGAAGTCGGCGGACGCCAGCCCCGTTCGACACGAGCGCGGTGGCCCGGCGCCGCGCAGAAAACGGTGATGGGCAACTCGGAGTGGAAGCCGAACCAGACGCGGCCGAATGAGTCGGTCTCCTCCATCATCCATGTCTTGTTCGGATACAGCGCAAGTACCGTTGCCCCGCCGAGGGGACGGTCCCCGACGGTGACCGAAACCTCCCCCTGAATGCCGGATGCCGATGGCCGTGCGGACGGCATGGTCAGCCAGAGCTCGGCCCCGCCGATCAGTTCGTAGACCGGCTCGCTTCCCGTCAGCGCCCGCGTCTCTTCGTAGATGATGGGAACGCCTTCACCGCGTTGCTCCAGGTAGTACTGCCGGTCGCCTGCGCCATGGACATCTCCGACCTCCAGCATGCGCAGCAGGGAAGCGAGGGTTTCGTTGCGGGTGACCTGACGTTGACGCATGGCGTCGATCGGGAGCGTGTTGGGAAGCGCGCCCGGCGAGTACAGCTCCAGCCTGTCGTCGAAGAGGAACAGGCGAATCTTCGCGTCGGCGATCGAGTAATCGCGATGCACGGCGGCATTGACCACGGCCTCGAATACCGCGCGCGGATTGAATTGAGGCACCTCCACCCGCCCCGGCGACTTGCGTGCCGCGACTCGCGTATTGCGCTTGGCGAAGTTGACCGCGTCTCGTATCTGCCGGTCCAGCGATCCGGTGATCGTCGCGGCGTCGTGCTGGGCTGCACGGCCGAGCACGTTGCCCGAGTAGCGAACCGCTTCGATTACGGCACCGTTGATGTATGCGTCGGGACGCTCCGTGCAGAGCAGAACTCCGGCGACGGTTGCGCGGGGAACGCCATTGTCGTCTTCCCGCACCAGCCCCAACTTGGCGAGCTGCGTCTCGTCGGCCTGCCTAGTGCGCGAGCTGATGAACCGATCGACGAGCGCCGATTCCAGCGTGTTGAGCCCTGTGCCGGTGGCGATCTCCTCATCCGGGCCGAGCAGGCCGGAACGTCCCCGCTGCTGAAACAGACAACGCAGCGCTTCCGGCGACAGCTCGCGCACGGAGCTGCCCTGCCGGGAAAGGTACCCACCGGGGCTCCTGTGCACGAGCGGGCTTCGCTCCACGTCGACGACCAGGGCGGATGCGACGTCCGGCAACGCCAGCCGTTGCGTCGTAAACGCGAGCGGCGGATGGATGCTGTCCGCGCAAATCTCGCTGACATACGCCTCCAGCGCATCCATCATCTCGCGGGTCATGGGACGCACTTCGCCGGCATCCGATACGCTGAAGATCAGCGCGCCGCCCAACGCGTTGCCGAATGCGGCCAATTCGTTCGCGATTCTCTCGCGGCGAGACTCGCGAACGCGGCCGCCCGTGAAGACGACTTCCTTGAACTCGACGCGGCTGTCCTCGCCGAACTCCAGTCGCTTCAGCAGCTTGTCTGTATCCCAGAGCACGACCGCATGCACTCCTGCCGCTCCGTCCACGGAAACCCGATCGTGCGCGATCGCGCCCACCGCGAGTAGCACACCTGCAAGTGCCGGTCGTCGGCCGCGCAATCAGCCATTTTCGATCCAAGGAGACGGCATATTCCGGGAGTCCCGTACCCGTTCGGTGGTCGGGCTGGACCCGTCGCGGCGCCGGAAGTCACGGTGGTACGGAGTGACCATCCGGCCTCCACGCCGACGGGAGACCTCCTCACCCGACACTATCATCGTCCGGAACGAACCCCTCGGGCTCTCCATCGACTGCGAGACCGCGACCGCACACTGGCACGGAGAGCGCATCGACTGCGACCACGCCTTGATGGTCTCGATGGCGTCATGGGATTCGGGCGACACGGACATGGCGCTGCGGGTGCTCGGCTACGTGGTGGAGCTGTACCGCGATCTCGAAGCGCAGGGCGTGGTGCGGTCGGGCACCCGTCGCCCGCCGGTGCCCCTCGCCACTGCTGGTGGTGCACAACGGGGAGTCGCCGTGGCGCGCACCGGTGCAGGTGGCGGAGCTGATTGCGCTGCCGCGGGTGCCGGCGCAGGTGCGGCGAGACCTCCGGGCGTTGCAGCCGTCGCAGCGTCTGCACGTGATTGACTTCCCTCGCTACCGGCAAGACGATTTGGTGCCGGGCAACGTGGTGTCGTTGCAGATCGGGTTCGAGCACGCGGAGCCTTCGGACTACGCTCGGTTGCTGCCGGCGGTGGCGGAGCTTTCGGACGCGGGTTTGCGGCGCACGGTGTACGAGTGGGTGGTGCGCCGGGCGCGGCGCGATGGTGTGGAGCTGGAGGAGGTGAACGTGGAAGGCACGTATTTTCGTTCGAGGATCGGGGACAACTTCAGGCGGGCGACGCGGGCGTGGTTCGAGGAGGGTCGAGCCGAGGGCATTGAGGAGGGTCTGGAGCAACAGCGGGTACTGCTCGGCCGGCAGGCGGCCACGAAGTTCGGGGTGAAGGCGTCGACCCGGGTCGAGCCGCTGCTTGCGCAGATTGCCGACCCGGAACTGCTTGCGGAGATTGGCGAAGAGTTGCTCGTGTGCGCGACGGAGACGGAGTTCGTGGCGCGGGTCGAGGCCATCATGGAGTCGAAGGCGCCGCCCCCCGGACACTGACCCGCATGAGAGGCGCGGGGAACGCCGTTGTCGTCTTCCCGCATGAGCCCCAGCTTGGCGAGCTGCGTCTCGTCGGCCTGCCTGGTGCGCGAGCTGATGAACCGATCGACAAGTGCCGATTCCAGCGTGTTGAGCCCCGTGCCGGTGACGATCTCCTCGTCCGGGCCGAGCAGGCCGGAACGTCCCCGCTGCTGAAACAGACAACGCAGCGCTTCCGGCGACAGCTCGTGCACGGAGCTTCCCTGACGGAAAAGGTACCCACCGGGGCTCCTGTGCACGAGCGGGCTTCGCTCCACCTCGACGACAAAGGCGGACAAGCCGTCCGGTAGCGCCAGCCGTTGCGTCGTGAACCCGAGTGGCGGATGGATGCTGTCTGCGCAAATCTCGCCGACGTACGCCTCCAGGGCATCCATCATCTCCCGGGTCATGGGGCGCACGTCGCCGGTGTCCGATACGCTGAAGATCAGCGCGCCGCCCAATGTGTTGCCGAATGCGGCCAATTCGTTCGCGAGCCTCTCGCGAACGCGACCGTCCCTGAAGACCACTTCCTTGAAGTCGACGCGGCTGTCCTCGCCGAGCGCCAGTTGCTTCAGCAGTTTGTCGGCATCCCAGAGCACGACCACATACACTCCTGCCGCTCCGCCCACGGCAACCCGATTGTGCGCGATCGCGTCCGCATGGATGGGCAGAGCTGGGGATGATGCGGTGCGCATGGTGCTCGGACCGCCGACGCCGCCAGCGCGGCGGGGAATTCCCGACCCGATGGGTGCGTGCGAAGATGGCCCTTCTGCTGCCAGGCGAAACGTGCTCGGGGATGCGGACCTGATGTCTCTGCTCTCGAAGTTGAATCGAGGCGTGCTTTGAGGCCCGCGGTTCCGCCGGTCCACGTCCCGATCCGCCGCCGCCGTACCGCGACCGGGTCGAGCCTTCGCCCCGTTGGCAGTGGCCTCTGCACGCCGAATCGTCGCGCCTGGAATCCGCACCCATGACCGCCCGCCCCGCCATCCGCGTGCGCGGCGCGCGCCAGAACAACCTCAAGGGCGTCGACCTCGACCTTCCGCTCGGCGAGCTGCACGTGGTCACCGGGGTGAGCGGGTCCGGGAAGTCGTCCCTCGCCTTCGACACCGTGTACAGCGAGGGCCAGCGCCGCTACGTCGAGACCTTCTCCTCCTACGCCCGCCAGTTCCTCGACCGGATGGACAAGCCCCGGTTCGACGAGGCCGGTGGCATCGACGGCATCCCGCCGTCCATCGCCATCGACCAGACCAATCCGGTGCGGACCTCGCGCTCCACCGTGGGCACCATGACCGAGCTCAACGACCACCTGAAGCTGCTGTTTGCGCGCGCCGCGGTGCTGCACTGCCGGGGTTGCGGCGCGCCGGTGCGCCGCGATACGGCACGGTCGATCATGAGTGCGATTCGAGACGCCGGCCTCGACCGGATCATGGTCACGTTCGACGTCCCGGTACCCGACGGATTCTCATCGTCCGAGATCGTCGCGTTGCTGGCGGGCCAGGGCTACACCCGGGTGCACCGCCAGCACCCTGACCGTATCGAGGTCATCGCGGACCGGATCCGGTTGCGCTCCGGCGACGCCGCCGACAGCCGCGCGCGAACCGCGGAGGCGATCGAGAACGCGCTGAAGGCGGGCCGCGGCCGCCTCACCGTCTACCGGCTCGACGCGCAACGCCGCGCCCGGTCCCCGAAACGCTTCTCCACCACGCTGCACTGCGCCGGCTGCGACATCGAATACCGGGAGCCCCTGCCGAGCATGTTCTCGTTCAACTCGCCGCTCGGGGCGTGCGAGACCTGCCGCGGCTTCGGGCGCACGATGGGCATCGACTACGGGCTCGTGGTTCCCGACGAGTCGAAGACCCTCGGCGAAGGAGCGGTCCGCCCGTGGCTGTCGAAGAGCTACCGGCAGTGCCAGCGGGATCTCGTGCGCTACGCACGCCGGAGCGATGTCCCGCTCGACCGTCCGTGGAGGGAACTCGACGACGCCACCCGCGAGTGGGTCCTGGAGGGCGAGGCGGAGTTCGACGAAGACGGCTGGTACGGAGTGCGCCGTTTCTTCGACTGGCTCGAGACCAAGAGCTACCGGATGCACATCCGGGTGCTGCTCTCGCGCTACCGGAGCTACCGCGAGTGCCCTGCGTGCCGCGGGGCACGGCTCAAACCGCAATCGCTGCTGTGGAGAGTGGGCACCCGCACCGATGCGAAGAGGGCGCTCGGGCGCGAACCCGCGCACCGGCCGCCCGACGCCATCCTGGACGCCGCCGCGTTCGCGAAACAGCCGGGGCTCGGCATCCACGACGTGATGCGCCTGCCGCTCGACCGATGCCGGAGGTTCTTCGACGAGCTTCGACTGCGTGCCCCGCTCGACGACGCAACCGAGCTGCTGCTGGCCGAGATCCGAGGCCGGCTCGGATACCTCGTCGAGGTCGGCCTCGGCTACCTCACCCTCGACCGGCAGTCCCGCACCCTGAGCGGGGGCGAGGTGCAGCGCATCAACCTGACCACCGCGCTCGGCACGTCGCTCGTGAACACGCTGTTCGTACTCGACGAGCCCAGCATCGGGCTGCACGCACGCGACATCGCCCGCATCGTCTCGGTGCTGCACAAGCTGCGCGAGGCGGGAAACACCCTGCTGGTGGTCGAGCACGACCCTCAGGTCATGCTCGCGGCGGACCGCATCGTCGACATGGGGCCGGGACCCGGCGAGCAGGGGGGCGAGATCGTGTTCCGCGGCACTCCACGGGCCCTGCTCCGCTCACGCCGCTCGCTCACCGCGGCGTGGCTGCGCGGAGAACGTCGGCTCGAGACGCGTGCGGCGAGCTCCGTACCGAGGCGCGCGGAGCGGATCCGGGTTCGTGGCGCCCGCGCCCACAATCTCGCCGGCATCGACGTCGACCTTCCGCTTCGCCGATTCACCTGCGTGACCGGCGTCAGCGGCTCGGGCAAGTCCACCCTGGCCGTGGACGTGCTGTACCGTGCGGCGTGCAAACACTTGGGGCGCGCCGTCGAGGCGCCTGGCGAGCACGCGGCCGTGCACGGGCTCGACGCGCTGGACGACGTCGTGCTCGTGGACCAGTCGCCCATCGGCAAGACTACCCGGTCGAACCCCGCGAGCTACGTGGGCGCGCTCGATGCGATCCGCAAGCGGTTCGCGGCCGAACCGATCGCGATCGAGCGCGGCTACACGGCGGGGACGTTCAGCTTCAACTCGGGCAACGGCCGCTGCCCGAGCTGCGGGGGGAACGGCTTCGAACACGTCGAGATGCAGTTCCTGAGCGACGTGTATCTGCGCTGCCCCGACTGCAACGGCCGCCGCTATCGCAGCGAAGTGCTCGAGGTGAAGATCCGCCCCCGCGCCGGACACGCGGCCATCGGCGTCGTTGCCGGCGCCGGCGCCGGCTCCGACGCAAGGAAGGATCGCGGACGAGCCGGAACGAGGAAGAAGCCGGGCACCGCTGACGCGAAGGACCGCGCGGTGCACCGGGGGGCCGGTGTCGCGGTCGCGGACCGAACCGGGAGCGAAGCCGGCAAGTCGGGCGGTGACTCGACCCATCCCGGTCGCGACCACGCAATCGGATTCCCGACCGAGAGCTCCGCCGGCGTTTCGCGCTCGATTGCCGACGTCCTGGAGATGACCGTCGACGATGCCCTCGCCTGCTTCGCCGGCAGCGCCGACATCGTCCGGCCGCTCGCGCCTCTGGCGGCGGTAGGTCTCGGCTATCTTCGGCTCGGCCAGCCGGTGCCGGCGCTCTCCGGCGGAGAGGCGCAGCGGCTGAAGCTCGCCAGGCACCTCGCGGCGCGTGGCGCCGGGCACTGCCTGTTCATCTTCGACGAGCCGACCACCGGGCTCCACCTCCAGGACGTGTCGCGCCTGCTCGCCGCGCTCGACGCGTTGCTCGCAGCCGGCCACTCGGTGCTCGTCATCGAGCACCACCTCGACGTCATCGCCGCCGCCGACTGGATTGTCGATCTGGGCCCCGAAGGGGGCAGCGGCGGCGGACGCGTGGTCGCGACCGGCCCACCGGGCGCCGTCGCACGCCGGCGGCGCAGCCATACCGGAGCGGCGCTGCGCGCACACTTCGCCGAGCGGAGCCAGGGCGCGGTCCCCACCGCGACGGCGACGGCCGGCAGGCCGGCGCGGGGCAACGGCGCGATCAGCATTCGCAACGCGCGCGAACACAACCTGCACGGCACCGACATCGACATCCCGCGCGATCGATTCACGGTCATCACGGGAGTGAGCGGCAGCGGCAAGAGCACCGTCGCCTTCGACATCCTCTTCGCCGAGGGCCAACGCCGCTACCTCGAATCGCTCAACGCCTACGCCCGCCAGTTCGTGCAGCCGGCCGCGCGTCCCGACGTGGACGCCATTTTCGGCATCCCGCCGTCGGTGGCGATCGAGCAGCGGACCTCGCGGGGCGGCTACAAGAGCACCGTGGGGACGATGACCGAGATCCACCACTTCCTGCGGCTGCTGTTCGTCAGGCTCGGCACCCAGCACTGCCCGGACTGCGGGATCGCGATCGAGCCGCAGACCCTCGACGCCATCGTCGATCGCGTCCTGAAGCGGCACCGGGGACGCAGGGTCGAGATTCACGCGCCGCTCGTGGTGGCCCGGAAGGGCTACTACACCGAGCTCGCCCGATGGGCGGCGAAGCAGGGTCACCCCACTCTGCGGGTGGACGGCGCCCCGCTGCCCACCGATGCGTGGCCGCGGCTCGACCGCTATCGGGAGCACGACATCGACCTCCCGCTCGGGTCGGTCACGGCACGCGCGGATCGCGAACCGGCGCTGCGCGCCACGGTGGAGCGTGCCCTCGGCCACGGCGCGGGACGGGTGCGGGTGGCCGATCGCCGGGGCGAGACCCTCTACTCGACGGCGCGTGCCTGTCCGGGCTGCGGGAGGAGCTTCGACGAGCTGGACCCGAGGCTCTTCTCGTACAACTCCAGACACGGGTGGTGTCCGTCGTGCTACGGCACCGGACGCGAGCTGCGCGGCTTTGACGAGAGCGAGACGGGAGAGGAAGCCCACTGGTCGGAGAATGCGCACGAGCCGGCGCGCGAGTGCCGGGCCTGCGCCGGCCGACGGCTGCGTCCCGAGGCGCTTGCGGTGCGCTACCGGTCGCAGGGCATCGCCGAGCTGAGCGCCCTGGATGTCGAGACCGCGCGCAAGACCCTGGCGCGCATCAATCCGCGCGGACGCGAGGCCGCGATTGCGAGCGACGTGCTCGCCGAACTCGGAACCCGGCTCGACTTCCTCGACCGCCTGGGTCTCGGATACCTGCGGCTCGACCGCGCCGCGCCCACGCTTTCGGGGGGCGAGGCGCAGCGCATCCGGCTCGCCGCGCAGCTCGGCTCGAACCTGCGCGGTGTGTGCTACATCCTCGACGAGCCGACGATCGGGCTGCACGCGCGCGACAACGCGATGCTCCTCGAAACGCTGCACGCGCTCCGTGCGAAGGGCAACACGGTGGTGGTGGTCGAGCACGACGAGGAGACCATTCGCAATGCCGAGCACATCGTCGACCTCGGACCCGGGGCCGGAGCGAACGGCGGCAAGGTCGTCGCGCAAGGGCCGATCGCCCGGATTCTCGCGAGCCGGGCGTCGCTGACCGGGCGTCATCTCTCGTCTCCGCTGCTCCATCCGCTCCCGGGCGCTCGATCGCCGGATCGGTCGAAGGAACCGGAGCGATACCTGTCCATACGGAAGGCTCGTCTGAACAACCTGCGAGGCATCGACGTCGATCTTCCGCTCCGGCGGCTCGTGTGCGTGACCGGGGTGAGCGGCAGCGGCAAGAGCACCCTGGTGCGCGGCGTGCTGCTGGCCAACGTGGCGGCGGCGCTGCGCAGGCGCCGCGCAGAGCGGCCGAAGTGGACGGGGTGCGACGAGGTCCGCGGTATCGAGGCGGTCAAACGCGTGCTGGAGGTCGATCAGACGCCCATCGGCAAGACCCCGCGCTCGTGCCCCGCGACTTACGTGGGGATCTGGGACCACATTCGCCGCCTGTTCGCGGGTGCGACCGAGTCACGCATCCGCGGTTACGGGGCGAGCCGCTTTTCGTTCAACGTCGCCGGCGGACGCTGCGACGCCTGCGAGGGCCAGGGCGTGCAACGAATCGAGATGAGCTTCCTGCCCGACGTGCGCGTGCCGTGCGACGCCTGCGGGGGCCGGCGGTTCACCCCCGAAACACTGGAAATCCGCTATCTCGACATGAGCATCGACGAGGTGCTGGGCTCCAGCGTGGACGAGGCTCTGCCGCGGTTCGAAGCGCATCCCCGAATTCATCGCACCCTGGCGCTGCTGCACGACGTGGGGCTCGGCTATCTCACCCTCGGGCAGAGCAGCCCGACCCTCTCGGGAGGCGAGGCGCAACGCATCAAGCTCGTCTCCGAGCTCGCCAAGGTCGACGCAAGCGCCTCGCGGCGGGCGGCGGGAGAGGCTCTGTACGTGCTCGACGAACCGACCATCGGATTGCACATGGCGGACGTGGAGAAGCTCGTGCGAGTGCTGCACCGTCTGGTCGACGCCGGCAACACCGTCGTGGTGATCGAGCACAACCTGGATGTCGTGGCGGAGGCGGACGTCGTGATCGACCTGGGACCGGAAGGTGGTGAAGGCGGTGGAAGAATCGTGACCGCCGGCCCTCCCGACGAGGTCGTGCGGACGCCGCGTTCACACACGGCGCGAGCGCTCGCAAGGTTCCGGGCCGGGAGCCGGTAAACCGATCAGCGATCTCGCCTCGCGCGGCGTGTCGGGGTAGGCTCGGGACCGCTCGTCTCGTGCTTGCACTGCGGTTTCCCAAGTGTTCCAGTCGCCGGAATCGCGCCTCTTCCCTTACGGTGGATCCTCCCAGGATGCGCGTGCCGCAAGGTCTACTGAGTGCTTCTTCTGGATGTCCCCGACGGTCTCCCTCGTCGGGCAGGTTCAACCGGATGTCCGCGTGGAACGGGTTCGAGTCAATTGGGCTTTCCTGGACGCTTCGCCCCTCTGCCTCTGCGTCGCTGACGGTCAGGATCGCCCAGCCCTGAAAGGTCTTCGCTCCCTCTTCCCGCCGTTTGCCTCTTTCGGTTGCAATCGTGGCAAGGGTCCTGCGCTCGGCATGGTCCATCCGATCGACCGAGATACTCTCGTCGTTCAACCGAACGAGGAATTCCTCCGGGACGGGCCGCCCTTGTCTTGCCTTCTTGGCCCTTCTTCGCGAGAACACGCTCCGCCCGAGGAGTTCACGTTCGCACAGAGCCGATAGGCGCTCAGTCAAGAGATTGCGAGAGGGGCAATCCTCCCAGAGCCCGCAGGTGGGTCAACAAGTCGCCTTCGGGTAGCTGCGAAGCATCGTTGTGGCGCTCATGCTCGCTCTTCCCCGCCAGCGACCAGTAGCATCCTGCGCCTCCTTCGTTGTTGAGCAGAATCAGCAGCGCCGATGCGGAAGCCCTCGACTTGAAGCAGATCGCGATCCCTCCGTCCATTGACGCGTAGACCGCTGGCTCAATCGAGCTCCTTCCCGTCATGAACAGCACGCGCCTTGCGTTCTTCTTCGCGAGGTCTCCAATCGCCGGGTAGCCTTCCTCTTCGGCTTCTCGGTCGATCTCCTCGACCAGCGTCAACGCCTCTCCCAGCCAGGGCACCCTCGCTCGTCGTTCTCCGAACGTTGCCGCTCGCGCAATCCGTGTTTCTCGTCCCGTTGGGCGGTCACTGTGGATGGTTCCTCCCATGCGCTTCTGCGCGTTTCGTCGTGTTGTCGCGAAGCGCACCTCGCGCGCAAATGCCAAGCTTTGCTGCGCCTCCCCCTCGGAGTTAAGCGCCAGTGGCATCATCACCGTCATCCTTTTGGTCCTTGAGTCCGGCTACGCGGTCCGCCGTGCTGCTCAGGCGGACCATCCACTGCAGTTCGGCCTCGAATTCGGTCAGTTCGGGTCTTCTCACGACTACGTGATCCGCGATGAAAAGGCCGTTTTCCAAGACCTCTGACCGCTCGATGGTGCGTCGCAACACTCTGAATCCGTCGCTGCTCGTCAGACTGAACGCCATGCTAAGGATGGAACTCCATCTCCGTTTCGTTTGCTGTGCTTTTGATCTTCGCGCTTGCATGGCCTGCGAGGTACTCCTCAACCCGGCCGTTGACTGCCTCTACGTGCTGGCTCGTCGAGACATGGTAGGAGTGCTCGTTGTATCCCCCAATCTTCGGCAATAGCGATTCGCCAGCTCGGCGCAAGATCTCCCCGACGAGCGCGTAATCCGCTCGGACGATGTTCGAGAACGTGATTGCGATCGAGTCTGCCCTCAGGACCATGTTGCTTGATCCGCCGAACATCCGGTACTTGCACCATGCCTCTCCCAGTTCGGTCGTGGACGCTGTGCTGAAGTCCTCTGGGCGCGGGTTCAGCGGTTCGCGGAACGCATCGGCGATACACGCGAAGAATGTCCGTCTTGCCGTTTCCCAGTCGGTGACGAAGGGGTTCAGGTCAAACTTGGCGGACAGGTTCTCTCTCTCGGTCTGCACCACCAGGTCCGTCACTGTCAATGTCCTCCGTCGTAAGATCGCCGCTCGTAGACCATTTGTCCCACTTGAACGAGAACGTCACGGTCGAGTCTCCGTGCTGTCAGGGGCAAATTGCCTGTCCGGTGTAGTAGCACATGAGTTGTCCGGTTTGATGGGCACCGAGGAGGTCGTGCAGCCAATCTTCTCCGCGATCGAACCGATCGCCGCCCACTGCGAATCGTGCTCACCCTGGTGCTCCAGCACCATGCGCACTGCTCGTTCCCGGACCTCCGGAGAGTACTTGTTCGAAGAACCCATACCTCTCTCCTCTCAAGTCATAGACTCTCCGGTAAACCCGGTACGGTTCAATCGCTCCTTGGGCTTTCGCCTTGGCCGGTGCACAGGGCGTTTTCCCCTGACCTCTCTCCGTGCGTGTTTTGTCCTGTCTCGCGCCGTGCGCTTCTCCGTTGGGTCTCCCCGCGCCTGCACGCGAAGATTCGGTGCCCTCGGCTCTGCGCTGCTCGTCCGTCGTCGTCTAAAATGGACTCTCCCAGTCGCGTGCCGCGCGGGGGGCGGATTGGGGGGTGGACAGCTTGCACCGGAATTGCGCAAGCACAGAAACTTGCGCAAATACAGTGATATACGGTAGAAGTGGTGGTGGCTACGGGTGGTTTGTCACCAGCCCTTCCAGGGGTTCGGGTGCTGCACGGGCTCCGCTTGCGTGCCGGGCTGGCTTCCGAGCGGTTGTGTCCTCCCGCGCGCGTGCACTTTGACCCATGCTCTGAATTTCTCGAGTCTTGGCAGCGTTTCCCTGTCTTTTGTCCGTCCTGCCCGGCGTTTGCTTTCGATGATGTCATCGAGTCCGCACACCGGGAATTGTTCGATTCGAACTCCGCGCCGCCATGCGTCGTCGAAGCTCTCGATGCCGTCCGGCGCGAACACGAGATCCACGTCGAACGGTCCGTTTCTTAGCTGCACGAAGTCTTTTCCGCGCACGATTTCGTCTGCGGTCGCGCTGTCGATGGTGAAGCCAAGCTCGGTGAGTGCTTCGATGAGGGCTTGTGCGTTCTTCGTGTCCTTCTTGGGGAAGATGTCGACGTCCTGGGTGGTGTCGGGGAACCCGTGCAGCACCGCGGCGCCCTTGCCGATGAAGAGGTACGCGACGCCTTTGCGCGCGAGCGCTTCGTTCAGCTTCTCGACATCGTGGTGGCTGATTGGCTCGTTGTTGTCCATGGGCTGTCGTACCTCAGTGCGTGGATTGGTACCCCAGCCAGTCCGGGAGTCTTTCGTTGCACCACTGACGGTACTCGCGCATGGTGTTGAAGGTGCGTACCGTGCCGTCGTCCAGCACGGGCTTGTACGTCTTGATGAACGCCGAGCGCAGTCGGGTCTTCAGCGGGCGTCTCTGGGCCGCCTCGAAGTCGGCGTGGAGTTCGTTGAGCTCCGTTTCTGTGAATTCGTCCATTGCTGGTGCTCCGGTCGTTGCGCCCGCGTGAGGCGAGAGTACGCGATTTCGCTCCTGCGGTGCCGGGGGGCGCGGCGACGCTTGCAGTCGCCTTTCGGCACGCCTGTCATGATCAACGGCTTGGCGGACGCATCCGTCGCCCCTCATCGCCCTGCCTACCCACCCGCCGGCCTCCCTGGGGCGTCAGTGGTCAGTGCAGCCCGGAGGGCTGCGCCGTAGGGGTCGGTTTCGGCCCGCTGCGCCGCGCGCTGGAGTTCTGTGCGTGCCTCGCCGGGCGTGTAGTCGAGGTTCATCCGTCCGGCGAAGTCGTGCGATTTCGCAAGCTCGGCGATCCCTTCGGCGCATGCGCGTGCGATTTCGCCCGGCCCCGCCGGCGCCTGCACCGCGAGGCTCGCCCGGATCGGGGGGGCGTCGAGTGTCCATCCCGCCCGGGCGCGCCACTCGGAGCGCGCCGTGTCCAGCGCGCGCAGCGTTCCGAGCAGCGCGAGCAGTGCCAGTGGATTGTCGGGCTCTAGCCCCTCGTGCCGGTGGGTGGGCTCCGAACACTCACGGTTGGCCGACCGCCGTCCGGCGTCGGCGCTCGAAGCTCTGCGCCGTTTGGGTCATCATGGGCACGCCGTGGACTCATCACGTCTAGCCCGCACCCACATTTCTCGTTGTCGATGTGGGGGACATATTGGAGCCAGAGTCTCTTCAGACAAGCTTCCGTTAATTCGGAAACTGTGTGAGAACAAGGATTTGCGGAGGAAAGGATGGTGGCTACGGGTGGGATCGAACCACCGACCTCACGATTATGAGTCGTGCGCTCTCACCGGCTGAGCTACGTAGCCCGAAGGGGGGCGCACCTTACCCAAAGCGGCGGCGCGGACGCAACAGACCAAGCCGCTCGCCGCGGACCCGCGGCCGCGAACGGGTGACCGGCACCGACTGAACACGCGTCATGGCGAATTTCTCGGCGAACACCCCCCACGACCACACCGCCGGCGAACGCATCGGGGTCCTCGTCACCAATCTCGGAACACCGGACTCGCCCACCACCGGTGCCGTCCGGAGGTACCTCGCCGAGTTTCTCGCCGACCCCCGGGTCATCGAGATTCCGCGGTGGATCTGGCGACCCCTCCTTCACGGGGTCATCTTGCGCATTCGACCCCGGCGCTCCGCCCGTGCCTACGCGAGCATCTGGACCTCCGAAGGCGCACCGCTGCTGGTGAACTCGCAAGCCATTGCCGATGCGCTGGACGCGCGCTGGGCGGCACGGATGCCGGGGCGCGTGTCCGTAGCGCTCGGCATGCGTTACGGCGCCCCGTCAATCGCCGATGCGATGCACGCGCTCCGCAACGCGGGAGCGACCCGGCTCGCGGTCCTTCCACTGTATCCTCAATATTCCGGTGCGACGGGCGGCTCGACATTCGACGCGGTGGCCGCGGTGCTGGCATGGTGGCGGCGAGTGCCAGCCCTTCGCTTCATCGACCACTATCACGACGATGCCGGCTACATCGGCGCGCTTGCCGCATCGATCGAGTCCGCCTGGTCCGAGAGTGGACCACCGGACCGGTTGCTGTTCTCGTTCCACGGCCTGCCGCGGCGGTACCTCGACGCTGGCGATCCCTACCACTGCGAATGCCACAAGACGGCAAGGCTCGTCGCACAGACGCTGGGACTCGAGCCGGATCGGTGGCTCGTCGCGTTCCAGTCGCGAGTCGGACGCGAGGAGTGGCTGCGACCCTATACCGACGAGACACTGATCGAGCTGGGGCACGCGCGGCTGGGAACGGTCGACGTCGTCTGTCCCGGATTCTCCGCCGACTGTCTCGAGACCCTCGAGGAGATCGGTATACGGGGGCGCGAGCGCTTCGTCGCCGCCGGCGGCGGTCAGCTTCGCTACATCCCGGCCCTCAACGCCGGTGAAAGGCATGTCGAAGCGCTTGCGAACCTGGTCGAACGCACGATTTCCGACTGGCCGAGGGCCCCCGACGGCGACACGAACCACAACCATCGTGCCGCCCGGGCGCGGGCGCTCGGCGCCTCGCGGTGACGTGGGACCCACGATGCGCACCCGCCACCGAAGATGTGTCGCCGAGGCAAACGCGTTGCAAGCCCGCTCGCATCCGTGCGATCTTGAGCCGAATGGCTATTCAGACGTTGCTCGCCGATTGGAAATGAGGTCCCCGACCCGCCTTCTTCTGCTCGCATTCGCGGCGCCGATCCTGTTCGCGGGAACCTCAGCCGGCGCGGATGACGAATGGTCGCAATGCGGACCCGGATTCCAGGTACCGGAACGACCGGCCCCGGAAGCGGCCGAGTCCGGCGCCGATCCGGAAACGATCCACCTCTCCGCCGACGAAACCGAAGTTGTCGAAGGGGACGTCTCCAGATTTTCCGGCAACGTCATCATCGAGCAGGGCCCGCGGCGGCTTCAAACCGAGGAGCTCGTCTACAACCAGTCCGAGAACGTCATCGAGGCCTCGGGCGGTGTCAGGTTCTGGGAGGACGGCCTGTTCGTCACCGGCGAAAGCGCTCGGGCGGATTTCGAGCGGAACAGTCTCACCATCGGCCCGACGGCGACGTTCATCCTGGAAAAGGAACACGGGCACGGCGATGCGTCCGAGATCGGCAGCTCCGGTACCGATTTGCTGAGCGCGAGAGACGTGTCCTATACGACCTGCGATCCGGACGACGTCGATTGGCGAATCACCGCGAGCCAGGTCGAACTCGATCGTGTCGAGGACGTCGGCACCGCCGAAGACATGTGGATCGAGTTCAAGGGTCGGCGGGTGATGTATCTGCCCTGGATCAGCTTTCCGCTGAGCAGCCGGCGGAAGTCCGGATTCCTCGCTCCGACCTTCGGCATCAGTGGTTACGCCGGCGCCGAAGTGACCGTCCCCTACTACTTCAACCTCGCGCCGAACTACGACGCGACCATTGCCGCACGACGGATGAGCGGTCGGGGCGTGCAGGCGCAGGGAGAATTCCGATTTCTGTCGGACATGTATGGACACGGGCAGGTTGCGGCATACCACATTCCTCACGACTCCGACTTCGGCGACAAACGTACCGCGACAAACCTCGTGCACCGGCACGCGTGGTCCGATCGATGGTCGACGGACATCCGATCCGAGTGGGTGTCGGACACCGCGTACTTCGAAGACCTGGCAGCGGATCTCACCCAGAGCAGCCAGTCGTATCTCGCGCGCCAGTTCGATGCGCGCTACCAGGGCGATGGATGGGACGCACTGGTACGGCTGCAGGATTTCACCACCCTCGATCGGACAAGCGAACAACCCTACGCTCGCGTTCCGCAAATTCTGCTGGAATCGCACTTCCCCGAGCGAAACCGCGCACTGAATTTCGACATGACGGCGGAGTTCGCACACTTTGAACGTGAATCGCGCACAACCGGTTCTCGGGTCGACCTGCAGCCGTCCGTCACATTTCCGCTCCACGCTCCCGGAGTCCATGTCACGCCGAAGGCCGCGCTGCACATCACGGAATACAATCTCGATCGGACGAACGCGGAGGCGGCTCTGGACGACAGTCCGTCCAGGGTGCTTCCGAGCTTCAGTCTCGACGGCAGTCTGTTCCTCGAGCGGCCGCTCTCTCTCCACGGCAAGTCCCTCGTCCACACCATCGAGCCAAGGATCTACTACCTGCTCGTGCCATACGATCGTCAGAACCAACTGCCGAGATTCGACACCAGCGCGACCAGCTTCAGCTTCGCGCAGCTCTTTCGGGAGAACCGGTATTCGGGTCGTGACCGGATCGGTGACACCAATCAGCTCACGCTTGCGCTCACCTCGCGGCTGCTCGACGACCGGGGCAGGGAACTCGGCCGGGCGAGCATCGGTCAAATCCGCTACTTCCGAGACCGCAGGGTGACACTCGGCGAAGGCGGACAGGAGACGACGAACGCCTCCGATCTGGTCGCCGAGATCGAGGCGCGGCCCACGCGGGACTGGGGTCTTCGAGCCGGAATTCAGTTCGACGACGACGCCGATCGGACCGACAAGGGCGGGTTGACCGTGCAGTATCAGCCCAACCGCCGCAGCGTCATCAACGCAGCGTACCGGTTCGTTCGCGACATCAGTCCATCCGGGATGATCGAGCAGGCAGACCTGTCCTTCGCCTGGCCTCTCGGGGCAAACTGGCGCGCCGTGGGCCGATGGAACTTTGCGCTCAACGATGTCCGCAACCGGACCCTGGAAGCCTTCGCGGGGCTGGAGTACGACAGTTGCTGTTGGGGATTCAACATGATTGTGCGCCGCTTTCGCCGCAGCGGCGCCGGAATCGAGGACGAAGACCGAGACACGAACGGATTCTTCTTCCAGCTCGAGCTCAAGGGCCTGACGGGAACGAGGAACAGCACCGAAGCGTTGCTGGCACGCGGCATTCCCGGCTACGAGAACGAATTCTGATGCCTCTCCTCTCTTCGATGCGACGCCGTTGGCAAGCGCACGCGGCCGCATGCGCAATCGGCCTGGCATGCGTGTCGGGTGTCCCGGCACAGACCACGCCGGGCTCCACGCTGGATCGCATCGTCGCCGTCGTCAATGACGACATCATCGCATGGAGTGAACTGGAAGAACGGCTGAACCGGGTGCGCCGGCAGCTTCGCCAATCCGGAACGGCTCTGCCGCCGCCCGACGCCCTGCGCAGGCAAGTACTCGAACGACTGATTCTCTTTCGCGTCCAGTTGCAGATCGCCCGCGAATCCGGAATTCGTGTGGACGACGAAAGGCTCAACAGGACGTTGAGCCGGCTGGCGGAGCAGAACGGACTCCCGTTGAGGGAATTCCGCAATGCCGTCGAACGCGACGGCTACGAATTTGCGGAGTTTCGCGAGGAGATCCGCGAGGAGATCATGATATCCGAGGTGCGCAGACTTCGGGTCGAAAATCAGATCAACATCTCGCAGCGCGACATCGACGACTACATTTCGATGATGGAGAGCCGCGGCACGGATGCGGACCGGCATCGGTACCGGATTGGACACATTCTTGTTGCGGTTCCCGACGGCGCATCGACCGAGGAGATTGGCGCCGCGCGGGAGCGAGCCGAGCGCGTGCTCGCCGAAATTCGAGGCGGGGCGGACTTCGCGAACATGGCGGTGACCCACTCCGACGGGCAGCAGGCGCTCGAAGGAGGCGATCTCGGCTGGCGACAGGCTGGCGATCTCCCGACGGTGTTCGGAGATGCCATTCTCGCGCTTGAAGTCGGGGATGTCAGCGAACCCATCCGCAGCGCGAGCGGCTTCCATCTGGTGAAGCTCGTCGACAGGCGAGGCAGCGAACGGCAGATGATCCGGCAGACCCGTGCGCGGCACATTCTCATCGCGCTCGACGATCTCACCGACGACGCCGAGGCACGCCGGCAACTGTCGGTATTGCGCGAGCGGATCGTCAACGGGCAGGACTTCGGAGAACTCGCCCGCGTCCACTCCGACGATTCCGGTTCCGCCTCCAAGGGTGGCGAGCTCGGCTGGATCGACCCGGGCAATACGATCCCGGTCTTCGAACGCATGATGGATTCGCTCGACCCGGGAGCGACGAGCGAGCCGTTCAAGTCGCAATATGGCTGGCATGTCGTCCAGGTGCTCGAACGGCGTGAGCGCGACGGCACCGAGACCTCGAGGCGGGCGCAAGCGCGGCGCAAGCTGCGGACGAGGCGGATCGAGGAGAACACGCAGGCGTGGGTACGTCAGGTGCGTGACGAGGCCTACGTGGAGTACCGGCTCGACGAATGAGCGGACTCGCTCCCGCGCTGACGCCGGGAGAGCCGGCCGGCATCGGCCCCGACATCGCGCTGGCTGCGGCATCGTCGGGCCGCGAACCGTTCGTCGCCTTCGCGGATCCGGACGTGCTCCGTCACCGAGCCGAGTTGCTCGGTCTGGACATCCGGATACGCGTCGTGAACTCGGAAATTCCCGCCCTGCACGCGATCCCTCCCGGCGAGCTGCCCGTGGTTCCAGTCGCCGCACCGGGCCGCGTGGTCCCCGGGCGACTCGACGCGGCCAACAGTGCCTACGTGGTCGAGAGCATTCGCACGGCGGTCGCCGCATGCCGAGACGGGGCGGTGGCGGGACTCGTGACCGCACCGGTACACAAGGGGATCATCAACGACGCCGGGGTCGCGTTCACCGGTCACACCGAGCTTCTCGCCGATCTGGACGGCGGCGTGCGACCGGTCATGATGCTCTGTACCCCGGGGCTCAGGGTGGCTCTGGCCACCACGCATCTCCCATTGCGGGCGGTCCCCGACGCCATCGACCGCGCGATGCTGATGGACGTCATCCGTGTCGTCACGCGTGACTTGCGCACCCGGTTCGCCATCGAGGCCCCCCGCATCATGGTCTGCGGACTCAATCCGCATGCGGGCGAGGGTGGACATCTGGGACGCGAGGAGATCGATTCCGTCATCCCGGCCATCGAGGCGCTCTGCGCGGAAGGAATCGACGTCCGGGGCCCCGTTCCGGCCGACACCGCGTTCACACGTGAACGACTCGCCGGCATCGACGTCGTGCTGGCGATGTACCACGATCAGGGCCTGCCGGTACTCAAGCACGCCGGCTTCGGAGAGGCGGTCAACGTCACGCTCGGGCTCAGCTTCGTGCGGACCTCGGTCGATCACGGTACCGCTCTCGACCTCGCGGGGACGGGACGGGCGGAGCATTCGAGCCTGGTTTCCGCGCTGACCCTCGCCCGCGAGCTCGCAGGGGCGGCCCGTCGCGATTCGACCACGCGCCGCCCATAGCGATGGGCCGCAGAACGCCGGGCCCGCCTGTACCTCCGGTTCGCGGCGCCCGTGCCCGCAAGCGCTTCAGTCAGCACTTCCTTCGCGACCGCCGGGTCATACGGCAGATCGTCGACGCCATAGCACCGCAACCGGGCGAACTGGTCGTGGAGATCGGACCCGGCCGCGGCGCCCTCACATTCCCGCTGCTCGCTTCGGGCTGTGAACTCCACGCCGTCGAAATCGACCGCGATCTGACCGCCCGACTCCGCGCGCAAGCCGCGCACCATTCGAACCTGACCGTGCACGAGGCGGATGCACTCGAGATCGACCTCACCCGCATCGCCCGTCCGCCGCGACAGGTCCGCGTCACCGGCAACCTTCCCTACAACATCTCGACGCCGCTGCTGTTTCGGCTTCTCGCGGACCTGCCGCGAATCACGGACATGCACCTGATGCTCCAGAGAGAAGTGGTCCAACGCATGGTATCGGCGCCCGGCACCCGCACCTACGGACGACTGAGCGTGATGGTGCAGCTCGACTGCGAGGTGGAGCGTATGGTCCAGGTAGGTTCCGGTGCGTTCTCGCCGGCGCCACGCGTCGAATCGGCAGTGGTTCGGCTACGCCCCCGGTCCCATGTCGCCCTGGACCCGGCGCACCGGAAACGCTTCGAGACCATCGTCAGGTCGAGCTTCTCCATGAGGCGCAAGACATTGCGCAACGCACTGCGCGGCGTCTGTGACGAGCGGGTGATCGCCGTCGCGGGGCTGGACCCGAAAGTGCGCCCCGAGAATGTGACGATTGACGGGTTCCTCCACCTCACTCGCGCCAGCATGGACCGCGGGTCAGCCGATGCGGACAAGTGACCATGGGCCGAATCCCGTGCGTACCACGATCCGACCAACTCCCTGCTACGAACGTTCATGGCATGCGTAAAGGAAGTTGTTCACAATTTCTGTGGAAAACTCTGTGGACAAACGGCCGTCCGGTCGCGTTAGTGCTGGTATACAAGGATATTCAAACAGATTGGCGAAGAAATCACCCAGAATGGAATTCAAACAAAAACAACAGGTTGAACAAAACCATAAGACAAAACCGTACTTTTCGGCTCAGCGCCCGACCTTTCTTCATTCGTTGTCGCCGAGCTGTGCATAAGTGGAATGGAGATCCAGTCAGATCAATTGCTTAGTTTCGTATATTCATCGATTCCTGAAACTGGATCGAGTTGGCTCGGCCACAGCCGATGGCCGGAAAATCAGAAATCCGGTGACGTCCAATCCCACCGACGCGCGAATGCGGCGTCAGCTTGCGAGATGCGCGCGGAGCGCATCGATCACGGACCGGGTTCGCGGCTCCATCCTGCGCCAGATGCGGAATGCCTCTGCCGCCTGCTCGACCAGCATCCCGAGCCCGTCGGTCGCGACCGCCGCCCCCTGCGCCTCACCCCAGCGGACAAACGGCGTCGGCTGCGCCGCGTAGGCGGTGTCGTAGGCGACTCCGCCCGTGCGCAGGGTCCCCGGAGGTAGCGGCGGAAGATCGCCGGCGAGGCTCGCGGCAGTCGCGTTGACGACCATGTCGAAAGGCTCCGCGGCCAGCGCACCGAGCGCCACCGCACTCACCGGGCCCTGATTCGCGAAGTGCCTCGCAAGATCCACAGCTCGCGACATGGTCCTGTTGGCGATCACGAGACGCTGCGGCAACCCGTCGAGCAGAGGACCGACGACACCTCTGGCCGCACCCCCGGCGCCGAGCAGGAGTACCGAGCGGGCCTCGATGTCGATGGCCAGGTTGCGCGTGAGATCCCGCACCAGCCCGAACCCGTCCGTGTTGTCGCCACAAACCTCCGTGCCCTCGAACCACAGCGTATTGACCGAGCCCGCCCGATCCGCGCGCTCGGAACGCCTGCCTGCAAGCGCATACGCCTCTTCCTTGAACGGGATCGTCACGTTGAGCCCGCACCCGCCTGCAGCCCGGAAGCGTTCGACGGCCGTGCGGAAATCGCCCGGCTCGACGTGAATCGCTTCGTAGGCGACCGGCTCGCCGGTCTCGGCGGCGAATCGTCGATGGATGAACGGCGACTTGCTGTGAGCGATGGGATGGCCCATCACCGCATAACGATCGGGCATCGGAGGTGTACGATTGCGAATCGGATGTCGGAATGGAGCAGTGCCGACTGTCGCAGATTGTAGGCCGGGTCTCGTGCGCCCGACAGCCCCGCCGAGACCGGGGCCGAATCCTCCGGCCCGATCGAGGAGATGACGTTCATGATCGACCCGCGCAAATTCGACGAACTCGCCCGCCGCATCCAGGCGAGCCTGCCACCCGGGCTCGACGAGGTCCGTGACGACGTGACGCGCAACATCCGGGCGGTCATCGCGGCCGGAATTGCCCGAATGGATCTGGTCGAACGGGAGGAATTCGACGTTCAGAGCTCGGTGCTCGCTCGCACCCGAGAGAAGGTCGAGGCGCTCGAACTCCGGGTCCGGCAGCTCGAGGAACGACTCGGAGACGATGAGCCCGGCTCCGGGTAGAGCCGGAGGCCGGGACTCGAATCGGACGGCTCGAATCGTCGCGACACGGCAGGGGTCGATGGTGTCGCACTGCTCACCTTCGCCCGGGCCACCACGACCCCGGCGGTCGACCTGACTCCGCAGCCGGACGCCCGACCGCCGCATAGCCGCGCGCTGCCCGGGACCGGGGCGCCTGGAGCCCGCCGAGCTGCGCACGTCCCGCGCGCTCCGGGCCGACATGGCCCGGGACGTGCGCCCCTGTCGCGTCGTTCCTCCAATCGCGCATGCTCGCGACCACACCGCAGTGCGGAGGGCGCGATGTCGCTCGCGACCATCCTGAGCCGTGCAAGCGTCGGAATCGAGGCGCCGCCGGTACAGGTCGAGGTCCACATCACCGGAGGATTGCCGAAGTTCGCGATCGTCGGCCTCCCGGAGGCCACCGTACGCGAGAGCAAGGACCGCGTACGAAGCGCGATCATCAACTCCGGATTCGACTTCCCCAAGCGCCGAATCACGGTGAGCCTCGCTCCCGCGGAGCTTCCGAAGGACGGCAGCCGGTTCGACCTGCCTATCGCATGCGGAATCCTCGCGGCGACGGGGCAGCTCTCGCACGAACGCCTCCAGGAGCACGAACTCATCGGCGAGCTTGCGCTTGACGGTGCCCTTCGCCGCACCGGGGGTTCACTCCCGGCAGCGCTTCGAGTGCGTGACGCGGGCCGAATTCTCGTGGTGCCGGCCAATGATGCACACGAAGCGGAGCTCGCTGCCGGCGCCCGCCTGTTTTCCGCCCGCAATCTGGCCGAAGTGCACGCGCAACTCATGGGCGACTGCATCCCCCGGCCCGCGGATGCCGCACCGCCGGCGCGCGCTGCCACGGTCGAAGATCTTCGTGACGTACAGCGCCAGTACACGGCGCGGCGGGCACTGGAGCTGGCAGCGGCGGGCGGACACAACCTGCTGATGCTCGGCCCCCCGGGTACCGGGAAGACGATGCTCGCGACCCGTCTGCCCGGAATCCTCCCTTCGATGACGGAGGAGGAATCACTCGAGTCGGCGATGGTGAGATCGGTGAGCGCGCTCGGCTTCGACTCCGAACATTGGGGGATACGGCCATTTCGCGCTCCGCACCACTCGGCTTCATCGGCGGCAATTGTCGGCGGAGGCGCAATTCCGAGCCCGGGAGAGATTTCCCTCGCCCACCACGGCGTGCTGTTCCTGGACGAGCTTCCGGAATTCTCCCGAGTCGTGCTGGAAACGCTTCGCGAACCGCTCGAGTCGGGGTGCGTCACCATTTCGCGGGCCAGTCGCCAGGCAAGCTTTCCCGCGCGGTTCCAGCTCGTCGCCGCGATGAATCCATGTCCGTGCGGAATGCTCGGAGACGCGGCCGGAACCTGCCGGTGCTCCGTGGAGCAGGTCGCGCGCTACCGCTCCCGCGTTTCGGGTCCGCTGCTCGATCGCATCGACCTGCACGTCGACGTGCCCCGCCTGCATGGCGACGACGATTCCGGACCGGCCGAGCCGTCGGCGTCGGTGCGAGAACGCGTCGCCGGCGCGCGGGCGAGGCAGATCGAGCGGGCGGGCAAGCCGAACCAGAGGCTTGCGGTGGGCGATCTGCGAAAGCACTGCGCGGTCGGGCCGAGCGGCCGGCGGCTTCTCGCGCGTGCAATGGAGAAGCTGCACCTCTCGGCCCGTGCACGCGATCGCGTCCTCAGGGTCGCCCGCACCATTGCCGATCTCGCGCAAGCGGACGAAATCGACGACCGGCATGTGGCCGAAGCGGTCAGTTTCCGGACCCTGGACCGAGGCGCGGGACGCGGATTCGAGTGACGGATGGACCGCCTCGGCCCTGACCTCGAGACGACGCCTCACCGTCGGCCCAGGCCGTCGAAGCTACGGACTCCCCCCGCCACCGGCGGAGGACGATGCCCTTCCCGCTACCGGCAGCATCATGAAATGGGGGATAATTTCACAGCGGCGCGGCACCGAATGGGCCGCCTCGCAATTCATCTCGCACTTGACGATCAGGACACCGATGGAGACCACCGACGATCGCTACCGCATTCAGGTCGACGTGAAGAGTACCTACGTCGTCGAGCATTCGTCCCCTGACGACGACCGATACGTCTTCGCGTACACGGTCACGGTCCGGAACACCGGCGGCGTGGCCGCTCAGCTCCGGACTCGGCACTGGATCATCACCGATGCCAACGCGCGGGTGCAGGAAGTCCGCGGAGATGGCGTGGTCGGCGAACAGCCACGGCTCGCCCCGGGAGAGGGCTTCCAGTACACGAGCGCGGCCGTCATCGAGACCCCGGTCGGCAGCATGTACGGCAGCTATCAGATGGTGGCCGACGACGGTCACCGATTCGACGCGCCCATTCCGGCGTTCAGCCTGTCCGTACCGAACGTCGTGCACTGACGGACGCCGCCGTGAGGCCAGGGACCGCGATCGCCGGCGCCCGCGCGGTTGTGTACGAGGGCAGGCGACGGATCGTGGATGGTCGGGCCATTCGCCCTCCCCGAGGCTGACCCCGAGATGGCCACGTACGCGATCGGCGACGTTCAGGGCTGCTATTCCGAACTGCGATCGCTGCTTCGGGAGTTCGGTTTCGACGCCCGAAGCGACCGGCTCTGGTTCGCGGGGGATCTCGTCAACCGGGGTCCGTCCTCGCTGGAGGTGCTGCGGTTCGTCGCCGACCTCGGAGACCGCGCCCGCACCGTGCTCGGCAACCATGACCTGCACCTCGTCGCGAGCGCCCGTGGAGTTCGCAGGCTGCGCGACAAGGACACGTTCCACGACGTACTCGACGCCGCGGATGGCGAAATGCTCATCGACTGGCTGCGCGATCGGCCGATTCTCCACCATGACCCCGAACGGGCGTTCGTCATGGTCCATGCGGGTATCCCTCCGGCGTGGACAATCGACGAGGCCGTTATCCGCGGGACCGAGCTCTCGCGGGCGCTGCGTGCGCCCGATCACGCGCGATTGCTGTCGAACATGTACGGCAACAAGCCGGACCGATGGCGGAAATCCCTCACCGGATTCGACCGACTTCGCTACATCACCAACGCGTTCACCCGGATGCGCTACTGTCACGGCGACGGGCGGCTCGATTTCTCGGAAACCCGCCCACCAGGCGACCAGGATGCGTCGCTCACGCCCTGGTACATGCTGCGCGACAGCGCAACGGACGGCACCCGTATCGTGTTCGGCCACTGGGCGACGCTCCAGGTCCGGGCCGCCCTTGCGCGGACTCTCCATGTTCGCCATCTCGATACCGGATGCGTATGGGGTGGCTCGCTCACCGCGCTGCGCCTCGAGGACGACCGGGAGTTCAGCGTCCACTGCAAGGGCGGCACTCCTCCCTCTCACCGGTGATACGACATTGCCAGCCAAACCCCGATAATGGCCGTGAATTGCAACATCGGGCACCATGTGGTGTCTCGAATCCTCGGTCAGGCTCCATTCGACTTCACGCTGTTCGGCTTCAACATCAATGAATTCGCTCCCAGTAGTGATCGTTGCGGCGATGGCCGAGAACCGGGTCATCGGGCGTAACGGCGGGATGCCCTGGCACCTTCCTGCTGATATGGCACATTTTCGCAAACTGACATTGGGCAACCCAATCATCATGGGACGACTGACTCACCAATCACTTGGCAAGGTCCTGGACGGGCGGCACAACATCATTCTGTCCCGCCAGCGCCGTTTCCCGGCGTTGGACTTCCAATTTCCGAAATGCACGGTGGTGCATTCGCTCGATGAGGCATTCATGAAAGCGAGCGAAGTGGCTTCAAGCAACGTGCGGGAGATTGCGGTCATCGGTGGAGCCAGCATCTACGAACAAGCACTTCCTTTCGCCGACCGCATCCATCTCACGTTGGTGCACGCATCGTTCGAGGGAGACGTCCTGTTTCCGCGAATCTCGCCGCGTTCGTGGCGTGAAGTCTCGCGTACGAAACGAAGCGCGGATGCGCGCAATGGCTACGACGTCAGCTTCATCAAGTTCGAAAGGGTTCGGGGTGAAGAGAAAACGTCGAGAATGACCCCTGCGACCTGAGGGTCACCGCGTTCATCGATCATTCTGCCCTGTTCAGGACGCGTGCGGGGGGAACAATACCGGGACGGGTCCTGCCCGTGCAGACGTCCTCGCCAAGCCGATTGTTCGAACCCGGCGCCGCGATGCGCGGACCGGATGGGGCGCCTCTCGTGGCGTTGACCTTGCGCCACGACCGTCTCGACTACTTCTGGTTCTGCCTGATGCACGAACTCGCCCACATCGTGCTTCACCTCGATGACGAGGCATCCGTGTTTCTCGATGACATGTCATTGCGAGACGGTTCCAACGGTTCCCAGTCAGCCATGCGCGAACGCGAGGCCGACGAGCTGGCTGAGGAAGCTCTGGTCAACGACGAATTATGGGCACGCGCCGGTTTTCCAGATACCGCGACCAGTCTGCGGATCGTGGAGCTGGCGATGGAGGCAAAGGTCCATCCGGCGGTGGTAGCGGACCGCGTTCGGTTCGAGACCCGGAACTACCGCCGCTTCGGAGGGCTGATTGGGCGCGGCGAAGTGAGAAGGTTCTTTCCGAGGGACGGTGTTTACGCCGGTGCCGGTCAGTAGCCCAGCCTCGACGCAGATTAGCCCATCTTTACCCAATTGTGGGTCGCGATGGGTCGGATCAGCCCGAAATTCGCTGATTTTGGCATATAACCGATTGATTCTTGGTCGAGATGGCTGATGTAGTGCCATAATATTGTCTATATGTGTTGCACCACACC
>JAJDUQ010000007.1 GCA_022826505.1 Gammaproteobacteria bacterium | reverse complement strand
CGCGGCCCGAGGGGCGGCATGATCCTGAGCAACGACGAAGCGATTGGAAAGAAGATCAACTCGGCCGCGTTCCCGGGGCTTCAGGGTGGTCCGCTGATGCACGTCATCGCCGGCAAGGCCGCCGCCTTCGGCGAAGCGCTCACGCCGGAGTTCAAGGCGTACGCGCAACGGGTCGTCGACAACGCCCGTGTCCTGGCCGAGACCCTGATCGAACACGGCTTCGGCATCGTGTCGGGCGGCACGGACACGCATCTCATGCTGGTGGATCTGCGGCCCAAGGGCCTCACCGGCAAGGCGGCCGAGGAAAGCCTCGACCGGGCCGCCATCACCTGTAACAAGAACGGCATCCCCTTCGACGAGCAAAAGCCCACCATCACCTCGGGCATCCGCCTCGGCAGCCCCGCCGCCACCACCCGAGGGTTCGGCACCGCGGAGTTCAGGGAGGTCGGCGAGCTGATCGCACGAGTGCTCGACGGACTGGCCGAGCACCCGGACGACAACTCCGCGGCCGAATCGGACGTGCTGCGGGGGGCGGAGGCGCTCTGCGGCCGGTTTCCGATCTATCCCGAGATGACCGTCCGCGAGCAGGCGGCCTGACCGCGAAAGGACGGTGTGCATAGTCCGTGGAGATCGGGTCCGCTTGCCGCTCCCGGACCATTGCATGCCGTCCAGGGGCCCCGACTCTCTCCCACCGGGAGAGGTCGGGGGGGGTGAAGGGCCGAGGTCGGGGTGGGGGAATCTTCCGGCCGGGGGAGCGATGCTCATCGTTCCCTCACCCCATACCCCTCTCCCAAGGGGAGAGGGGCTTGACCTCTCGCCAGCTTGAAATGCTCCTGCTTGCCGTCCGGTGCAGACCGGTTCGATACGGGAGTCGTGGACTGACATCGTGTGACGTTTGCGCCGGTCCACCGATGAATCAATTAGGTGGAATGTCTGCACTTGGCGGACTCGGATCCGGTGAACACCGTGGACCTCTCGCCGCCGACCATCTATCCGGCCGCGAGGTCCCCGCACCAGAGGCGGCGAACGAAGTCCCTCGCCGGAAGGATGTCGATACCGTCGTCGGTGCGTCTGGCCCGCGGCTCCAGGCACACGACGACGCGCCGGCCGGCGTCGGGATGCTCGCTCGCCAGGCTGCGCAGCCCCCGCAGGTGATGCGAGGCGATCCGGGCGCTGGCCTTCGCCTCGACCGCAAGCCGCATGTCCCCGAGCACGAAATCGACCTCCGTGCCACCGGCGAGCCCCCAGTAGAACAGGTCGAGGTCGGGGGTCTGGTACGCACGGAAGGCGGAGAGCTCGTGAAAGACCCAGTTCTCGAAGGCCCTTCCGTAGAGCTCGGAGCCGGAGACCAACGGCCCCCTGCGCGACAGCCGGTTCACGACGCCGACATCGAAGAAATAGAACTTCGGCGCACGGATGAGGCGCCGTTTTCGGCGCTTGCGCCAGGCCGGAAGCCAGCGCCCGAGCAGCGTGTCCTCCAGGATGCCGAAGTACGCCTTCGCGGTGGGGCTCGACACCGCGCAGTCACTGGCGATGTTCGAGAAATTGATCATCTCTCCATCGCAAAGGGCGGCCGCATCCAGGAAGCCCGAGAAGGCCGGCAGATTCCGGACCAGACCCTCCGCCGCGACCTCCTCCTTGAGATAGTCGGCGACATACGCGTCGAGCCGCCGCGCGGGCCGGTCCGCCTCGTACATGCGCGGCAGGTAGCCGTGGTTGAGCATGCGTGACAGGTCGAACTCGTCTCCAAGCTCGTCCGCGATCAAGCCGTGCAGCTCGTACCGCAAAGCCCTTCCGCCAAGAAGATTGGCGGCACCGCGCCTCACCTTGCGCGCGCTCGAGCCGCACAGTGCGAAGTGGAGCCCGCGGTTCTCGATGAGCCAGTGCACCTCGTCGAGCAGAGCGGGCACCTTCTGGATCTCGTCGATGACGATCTGCTCTCCCGCCGCCGGCCGCTCGCCCGCCTCGATCTCCTGGCGCAGGAATTCCGGGTTGGCGGCGTAGCGTCTGAACTCGTCGGCTCGCAGCAGATCGAGCCAGCGGCTGCGCGGATATCGCGCCCTGAGAAGCGTGCTCTTTCCGGTCTGGCGAGGCCCCCAGAGGAAGAAGGTCTCTTCCCCGGAGGCGGGAAGAACGATGTTTCGATTGAACATGCACTTCAAACCATCATGATGATTTGAAGTTGAATCTTAGATTTACAGAAGACCTTGACGCAATGCGGACACCACTCCGCGAATCGGGCATGCCCTCGAAGACGCCCGATCTCCGGCGCGACCCGCGAGGCGTGTACGACTTCGCCATCGCCCGCCACCTCCCGCGAATCGACGCATGTCGTCACCCGCTACCGGTCGAAGCTGCGCTTCACGGCGTCGAGGTCGAAGGCGCTCGGGTCCCAGCCGCTGATGATCCATCCCGCTCTCACATCGGAGTCCGGGTCCAGTGAATCGGCACCGATGCGATGAAGCTCCACCAGCCGGTCATAGCCGTAGGTGCCGCCGCAATCATCCGGCGGCCCGGCACGCCGTCCGGCCAGCAACCGACGGCGGAAGCCTTCCGGCGACACGATGCGCCGGGTGAGCTTCACGCTGTGGGCCCAGTGATCTCCGAAGTCGTAGACGTACTCGCAGCTCTCAGGCCGGGGAGGAGCATCGAAGTACTCCGCGAGCGTCACCGAATCGGCATCGGGGATCTCCTCGAACCCCCAGTTGTCGTCCAGAATCTCTCCGGCCAGTACCCTCCCGCGTCGTCCGGGAGTGCGAAAATCCCACAGATGAGAGCGATCCCATCCGAAGCTGTCCTGGATCGCATCGTGAAGGTCGTAGAACGTCGCGTCCCCCGCAAGCTGAAAGCGCCGCCAGATGCGCGGCTTGATGCCGCGAAGGGTCACGGTGAATTCGAAGCAGCTTGTCATGGTGCTTGTC
>JAJDUQ010000260.1 GCA_022826505.1 Gammaproteobacteria bacterium | reverse complement strand
GCACTTCTCGGACCGGACCGATGTCATTGTCCTGTCCGAGCTCTACGAAGATCTTCTGAAGCGTGTTGCCGCGGACTCTCCGGGGTACGCGGGAGAGTTCTATACCCAGCGGCACATCATCCGCGCCATGGTCGAGGTGGTGCGTCCCATGGTCGGGGAACGGATCTACGACCCGTGCTTCGGGACCGGAGGCTTTCTGGCGGAGGCCGGCGAGTACGTCCGCCGTACCGCAGGCACGCTGAGCGGCGCCGACCTGGAGACGCTGAGGCGCGAAAGCTTCTTCGGGGTCGAGCTCAAGCCGCTGACGTATCTGCTGGGTGTGATGAATCTGATCCTCCACGGCATCGAGAGTGCCAACCTGGAGCTTGGCAATACGCTCGAGCGCCATAGCGCGAACGTCTCCGCGAAGCACCGCTACCACGTCATCCTCTCGAATCCGCCCTACGGCGGGAAGCTCGCGCGGGAGCTTCAGACCAACTTCACGATACGGTCCGGCGCGACAGAGATTCTGTTCCTCCAGCACATCATGGCGAACCTGGCCACCGGCGGGCGGGCCGCGGTGATCATTCCCGAGGGGGTGCTGTTCCGCGGCGGACCGGACGCGAAGGTTCGCGAGCGGCTGCTGCGGGAGTTCGACGTTCACACCATCCTGTCGCTGCCTGCCGGCTGCTTCCTGCCCTACACCGGGGTCAAGACCAACGTGCTGTTCTTCGACCGCCGCGAGGGTAGGCGAGGAACCGAGGCCGTCTGGTACTACGAGCTGACGAACGACGGGTTCGAGCTGAAGCAGACCCGCCGGCCCATCGAGGGCAACCAGATTCCCGATTTCCTCGCGAAGTGGGAAGGGCGGGTGACCGGCGAGAACTCGTGGGTCGTTCCGGTGGAGGAACTCGCGGAGAAGGGATTCGATCTCTCGGCGAGGAATCCGAATCGGAGCGGTGACTACGAGCACCGGCCGGCCCTGGAGCTTGTGCAGTCTATCCGGGCGAAAGAGGAGCGTGTCGTTGAGTTGCTGAGCGAGCTCGAGGAGATACTGGAGAGGCAACCGTGATGACTCCCCTTCGGACTCTCGAAGATGTTGCTGTGCTCGTCGGCGGCGGTACGCCATCGCGTTCGATGACAGAGTATTTCGGCGGAAAGGTTCCGTGGGTTACTCCGTCCGATCTTCCTCCTCCTGGAGCCGTCAGGTTGCTCGGGCCGGTAGCTGAGCACATTACGGAAGCAGGGCTTAGGAATTCGTCAGCCACGCTCGTTCCTCCGGGAACGGTTCTTTTTTCGTCAAGGGCGAGCATCGGAAAAATCGCCGTTGCCGATCGTGAATGCTCAACCAATCAGGGATTCTGCAACTTCGTCCCGAAACGCGAAGTTATCGATACTTGGTATCTTGCCTATTGTCTATGTTCCGTAACCGACAGAATCGTAGAACTCGCGGGAAAGACGACCTTCAAGGAAGTAAGTCGAAAAAAACTTCGAGCTTTCAACATCCCTGTTCCCTCAATCGAAGAGCAGCGTCGGATCGTCCGCCGTATTGGCCAATGCATGGTGCGCATCGACGAAATCCGTTTGCTTGGAGATCATGTTGTCTTGGAAACAAATGCCCTGTTTCCTGCCTTGCTTTCTGCTGTATTCGATGAACTGAAGACCGATTACTCATCTAGAACAATCGGTGATTTTCTTGTCGAATCGAGGTATGGTACAAGCCGTCGGTGCGATGGATCACCTGCCGCTATCCCTGTACTTCGTATACCTAACGTCGCACAAGGGATGATCTCGTATAGTGACCTAAAGTACTGCGACTTTGCAGATAGGGAGCTAGAAAGACTTCGGCTAAAGACCGGAGACATCCTTGTAGTGCGCACGAACGGCAGCCGAGATCTGGTAGGACGGTGCGCTGTTTATACTGAAGACGACCGACCATTCGCATTCGCCTCGTATCTAATTCGTCTACGGGTCGATCCCCGCGTGGTCGAGCCACAATATCTTGCGTTCTTCCTTGCATCGACGATGGGGCGTGATGCCATTGCTCGAATTCGACGAACTTCTGCCGGCCAATACAACGTCAACAGCGAGAACCTTCGGAGAATCGGATTACCGCTCCCGCCACTGCCGATTCAGAGGAAAGTTACCGGGCGGTTGGTTGAGCAGCGTGATATCGCCAAGGAGATCGCTCGCAACCAGATGGCCAATACCAACCGCTCGGACCTTCTTGCGAATGCTGTCCTTCGAAGGGCGTTCGTTGGGGAATTGTGATGCAGCCGAGGTCGTCGGCGCGACACATGGAATCCAGCCGGGAAGGCGAAACATCGGAGCGGTTGCGTAGAGAGCTCTTGGATGCATTCGAGACTGGAACGGATTCTGACAGTTCCGGCCGCATAGCGACAAGGGTTCAATTGGTGCTGGGCTCCTTGGCGGGACTCCTCATTGCCAAGTGGGCCGGCTACGACGAATCCGAACGGGAGGCGATTGCCGCGTTCGACGAAGAAGCGTTCACGCCGACGCTGCCCGTGGCGCTCCGGCTGCCCGCATGGGACCACCCGACCGTGGACCATGCGAGCAACGTCGCCGAGGCCCTGGAAGCGATTGCCGCGACCAGTAGCGCGACAAGCGTCGCTGCACGCTACGTAGCGCGTATCGCACCGCTCGTAACCCGTGCCGTCGAGCGGTCACGACCGACGTACGAGAGACTCCATGCGTGGGTCGGCCAGATCGAGTTCGGCAGACCGGGGGGTCGGGCGCTTGCCGCCCGACTGCTCGATGACGCGTTGCGCAAGGTCATGACCGAGCAGGGGAGGCTGGTCGGCGAGTTCGCGACACCGGAGCATGTCGCCGCTCTCATGCTGGAACTGGCGGACCCGGAGCCCGGCCACAAGGTTTACGATCCCTGCTTCGGGTTGGGCGAGCTCCTCGTCGGTGCGGCTCGCAAACTTCGGGAGGCTGCACGAACCGCCTCACCCCGAGTCTGGGCCGACATTCGAGAAGCCGGAATCTTCGGTGTCGAGATCGACCCGATCGCCTACGCGGTCGGGCTATGCAGAATCCTTCTGGCCGGCATCGACCGCCCCGGTCTGGAGCTGAGCGATGCACTCGACCGGCCCCTCTCGCGCAACCGATCCAGAGACGGCTTCGACTGCATCCTGGCCGTTCCTCCGTGGGGCGGGCGCATCGCACGGACCGCCACGGGACAGTTCCCATTCCCGAACAGGCACTCGGAGAGCCTGTTCCTGCAACACGTGATGGCGAACCTGCGTCCGGGCGGACGAGCGGTCGTGGCATTGCCGAACGGCCCGCTGTTCCGACTTGGCTCGGAACGGCGGTTGAGAAAGGCGCTGTTGTCGGACTACCGCGTGGATGCCGTGGTGTCTCTGCCCGCCGGTACGTTCGCTCCCTGGACCGGCCTGCCCGTGAACCTCATGGTGTTTCGCCGTGATCCACCGCGATCGGCCGTCCGTTTCATCGGTATCTCGCCTGGTGCATGGGAAGCGGCGTCGGAAACCGGTGACCACTCCCGAGTCGAGTTGCTGCGAGGGGTGTCCGACCTGGGTACCCGTCGACGTGATCTGCTCTCGGACCCATACCTGTCGGACATCGATGCCCGAGATGTGCGCGTCCTCGATCTCGGCCACCGAGACTACGAGCTGGTCCCTGCGAGATCGGGCAGCGATGCGCTGGACGCGGAGATCGATCGGCTCGTTGCCGCGGACCGCACGCTGAAGGTCGAACGACTGGAGCGTGTCGCGGATGTCTTTGCGGGGCAGTCATTTCCAGGTCGTTGCACGACCAGGAGTCGCGCCGCCGCTGACGCGATGGCGGGCCTCGTTCGTGCGCAGGATGTCGAGCATATCGCTGGCGTACGGGATGCCGACCGAGACGTAGCGAAAGAAGTCCGGGCCGCGAAGGGTCAGGTATCACCCTTGTTCCTCACGGGGGAGGGCAAGGCCCGGGTGAAGGAACAAGAGTTCCTTCGTCCTTTCGATGTCGTCGTCTCTACAGTGGGCGCCACGGGAACGGTCACCACTTACCCGCTCCCGGCGGCCAGTACCGACTTGGCGGACAGGGCAGCTTCGAATCCTGACAATGACACCGACGTTGAGGACATCGCGGGCAGTTTCATTCCATTGGTCCCCGCCAGCAGCGTAGCGGTGCTGCGTACACGGGGAGGCCTCACACCGCTATTCCTGGTCGTCCTGCTGCGCTCCCCTGCCTACCGGAGTTGGTTTTCGGGTCACGCGCGGGGGACGACCATTCGACGCTTGGCGCTCCGTACCCTCCGCAGGCTCCGCATCCCCGTCCCACCGGTACCGGTGCAGGAGGAGGTGCTCAGGGAAGTTCCGAACCTTCGCGGGGACGCGATGGCCGTGCTTGCTCGGCTGCTCTCCGGCGCTTCGAGCGACCCGGTGACGGTCTGGCTGGAAACGCCGGTGGTGAAGCGACTGGCATCCGGGAGCACTGAAGGTAACGAAGCGGACAGACTCGGGGTGCTTGTCGTCGCCGCCGAAGCAATTCAGTCCCTTGTCGTTCGGACCACACACCGGTCCGACTCTGCGGTACCGGAGATTGACGATCGGCAGGTCGGCGCTTGGCTCGATGTGGTGCGACAGGCAGCCGCGGCACTGGACGGCGTTGCATCGATTCCGCGCGGGGCGGGGCGCCTCACGGTCGTCGGAGTCGCCCTCGCGCGGTTGCTCAAGGCTCTGGACGTACTCGACAAAGCCGAAGGGCCGGTCGTCGACCGCTTGTATTCCTTCACGCGGGCGATGGTCGAGTTATGCGATGGCGAGATCCACGCCATGCAGGAATCGGTCACGCTCGACATCGGCGTAGAGCCTGCCGAGGTGATCGTCGGAGCAATCAGCGAGGTCCAGCTTCGCTTGACCAACGCATCGGCCGTACCTCTTCGAGGCATCGTCATCAGCACTCGACCGCCGGCGGGGACGGGAGAGATTCCCTACCTGACCGATGGCGAGACCCGGCACATTCCCCTCACTGTCCACCCGCTCGACGCAACGCAACCCCTGCGCATCGTCGTGTCGTGGCGGGCGCGTCGCCTCGATGGGATCGCGGTCAGTGGCGAGCTAGAGGTCGGACTTCGCGTTCTCTCGACCCGCGAGGCGGTTCGGTCTGGTGACCTCGGGTCCAGTCCGTACATCGTCGGCAGCCCCGTGGACGTGGACCGCGAGGACATGTTCTTCGGCCGCGCCGACATCATCGAGCCCATCAAGCGGCAGCTCGGGTCAAGCACCCATGCGAACGTGATCCTCCTGGAGGGGAACCGCCGGACCGGCAAGACCTCGATTCTCCAACAGCTCGGAAAGGCGGACGTGTTGCCGGGCTGGATACCGGTCTATTGCTCGTTCCAGGGTGCCGAAGGCCACGATTCAAAGGTCGGCATCGCTACGCGCGAAGTCTTTCGATTGCTCGCACGGGAAATCGGCAGAGCCCTCCATGACGCCGGAGTCGAGACCTGGATTCCCGGTCAGCCCGCTCGCGATCCCGATCGGTCCTTCAAGGCGGCCTTCCGCATCGCGCTGGATCGAGCCTTCGCCGGCGAGCACGGCTTCGAGATGCTCCAGCTCTACATTGCGGCAGCGGTCGAGGCGGCCAGCCCAAGGCGAGTTCTGCTCATGCTGGACGAGTTCGACAAGCTGCACGAGGGTATCGAGGCCGGAATCACGAGCCCGCAGGTCCCCGAGAACATCCGTCACCTGTTGCAGCATCAGCCCGGTCTGTGCGCGATCATCGCGGGCTCCCGCCGGCTGAAGAGACTCCGCGAGCAATACTGGTCCGCTCTCTTCGGTCTCGGCTACCGGCTCGGGGTCAGTGCACTCCCGCTCGACGACGCCCGCCGGCTGGTCACCCAACCGGTCGAGGGACGGCTCGGCTATCTGCCGCATGCGCGTGACCGGCTCGTGGAGCTCTGCGCCTGTCATCCGTTCCTCGTTCAATCGCTCTGCAATCGCGTGTTCGAGCAAGCGGCCTCGGGAGGCACACCGACAATCACGGTCGAAGCCGTGGAGCAGGCGGCGACCGAGATGGTGCGGGACAACGAGCACTTCCAGACGCTCTGGGACTACGCCGGAAGCGCCCGACGCCGACTGATCCTGGCGCTCTGCGACCGTTGTTCGGAAGGTCCGGATCCGGTCAGACTCGATCTGCTCGAAATCAAGCTCCACGACGACGGAGTTCCCGTTCGTCGATTCAGCGAGCTTTCCGACGACGTCGCGGAGTTGCGCGAGCTGGAGCTGATCGAGTTCGACGACTCGTATCGCGGAGGGACCTATCGGTTGTCGGTCCCGCTGATGGCGAGATGGCTGCAAGTGAACATGGACTTCGACGACGTCGTGAAACGGGCGAAGCAGGAGGCGGACACCGTGGAGGCAGGATGGTGACGGCCAACCCCTATCAAGTCTTCGGGCCTTCGGTTCCCTCCATGCTGGGGCGGGGATCGCTCATCAATGAAATCGAGGGCCGTCTTCTGAAGGACACGCCGGATCACGTATCGCTCGTGGGGCCGATGCACTACGGGAAGTCCGTACTTCTGAGCCACCTTGCGGATAAGCATCGCACCGGGTCGAGCTACTACCTGACCACGGTGTACATCGACTTCCGGATCTCCCCTCCTGCGTCGGACGCGACGTTCAAGCAACGCTTGGCAAGTGCGCTCAGGACGGGGTTGCAGCCGATCCGCTCCGAGCTTTCCGGTCACATCGATCCAGAGTACGAGCGCATTCACGAGTTGCTGGACGACGTGTTCGCAGACCTCGCGAAGGAAAAGGGGATCGCGCGGATACTCGTGGTGCTCGACGGATTCGATCACGTGCTCGCGGGCACGGGACTGACACGGAATCTGTGGGATCAGCTTCGCGAGCTGGCGCGAAGGCCCAGCCTCCGGCTGGTCACCGGAAGCCGTAGGCGACTGCGCGATCTGTGTCGGACCGAGGAGGCCCAGAGCTCCAATTTCTGGGGGATCTTCCATGACCCGCCCAGCCAGGTCTCTACCCTGGACGACTCCGACTGGGACGCATTCCTGCTGCCGCTACGGGAAGCCGGCTGTACGCTCGATGAACCGGCCAGAAAAGAACTCGTCAATTGGACCGGAGGGGTGCCGGTACTTGCCTGTGCACTTCTCCAGGAGCTGTGGGAGAGCCGCCACGGAAGAACGCAGCTATCCAAGCCGGAGATCGACGAAGCCGCGGAAACGATCCTGAACGGACCGCGCGAGAGCCTCTCAGCCCTTTGGGATGACTGCGACGATGATCTGCGTGCCGATCTCGGCGCGCTTGCGGGTGACGGCATTCGGCGGAACGACTTGTCCGACGAGCGGTGTCATGCGATCGAGAGTCGCGGATTCGGCCGCATATCGAAGAATCGCCTTCGAGAATCTTGCCGGCTCATGCAGCGCTACGCCCAAAGGCAGGCGCCGTCCGTCGCCAACCTCAAGCGCCTGTTCGGTACTGCCTCCGGCTTCGAGATGCACATACGGTCCATGCTGGAGCTGCGACTGGAACAGATTGCCTCCCGGAACGTCGACAACCTCCTGCATGACCAGGTCAGGCGCGTCCTGCGTGACATGGACACACCGGAAATTGCGCTCGACGGAATCAGACGCATTGCCAGACGTGCACTGACGCTCATCTGGGACGCCGAGCTGTCGCCGGACAAGACGCTTCCTCCCGAATGGGTCGAGCACTGGGAACGTGCGGAGGTGAATTACCCGCACGACGACGGCAAGCTGCCTGATGGGTATGGCGCTCAATGCAGCCTCCTTCGATTGGTGACTGGGATGGGCAACACTCGTCCGCCCTTGGGCAAATGTGTCACGAAGACGACCTGCCTGTTGGTGGATCACCTCCACTCCGTAGGAAACTTCGGGCAGCACCGGGAGGAGTTTCCCGAAACAAGCATCTCGATCGGCTTCGTGGCATCGAGCCTCCTGTCGGCGATCTCGCTGGTCGAGAATCTGACGGCGGATCTGCACCGGCAGGAGAGCACGGGTCGAGACGTGATCTGACTAGGGAAGCAGCAGTCCAGTCTATCTCATGCCCGTGCATGTTCCACGCAGGCCGGACACCAAGCGCAGGGTGATTTCACGCTGGATTTTAGCCCGGATAGCGAGAGTAGCCGGAGGACGGGTCTGACTGGCAGAAGGAGGTGCCCGGGAGTTGCGCTCAACACCCGGGGTGAGGAGGAGTGTCAGCGACTGGAGAGTGGGAGG
>JAJDUQ010000120.1 GCA_022826505.1 Gammaproteobacteria bacterium | reverse complement strand
CGCGTTGCCGACGACGGTCGTATGCAGGCATCCTCGGCCCGTCCCACATCGCCGCGCACCGGAGCCCGGTGCAGTCCCCGACGCATACCTCGCGAGATCAGCCATGAGCGGACCCCGATACATCAACTTCGACACCCTGAGCCTGCACGCGGGCCAGCAGCCCGATCCGGCCACCGGCGCCCGCGCGACGCCGATCTACCAGACCACCTCCTTCGTCTTCCGGGACGCCGACCAGGCGGCGGCGCTGTTCAACGCCGAGCGGCCCGGCCACGTGTACTCGCGGATCACCAATCCCACCACCTCGGTGCTGGAGGAACGGATCGCCGCGCTCGAAGGCGGAGTCGGAGCCATCGCCACCGCGAGCGGTCAGGCCGCGATGCACCTCGCGATCGCGACCATCGTGGGAGCGGGCGAGCACATCGTCGCCTCGTCCGCGCTGTATGGCGGCTCGCACAACCTGCTGTCCTACACCCTGCCGCGCTTCGGCATCGAGACCACTTTCGTCGACCCGAGGGACCCGGGCGCGTTCCGCGACGCCATCCTTCCGGAGACCCGACTCGTGTTCAGCGAGACCCTCGGCAACCCCGGCCTCGACGTGCTCGACGTCCCGGCCGTGGCGGAGGTCGCGCACGCCGCAGGGCTGCCGCTGCTGGTGGATTCCACGTTCACCACGCCGTACCTCATGCGCCCGTTCGACCACGGGGCCGACCTCGTTTTCCACTCGGCGACCAAGTTCCTCGGCGGCCACGGGGTCGCGATCGGCGGAGTGCTGGTCGACGGCGGGACCTTCGACTGGGATGCGTCTTGCCGGTTCCCGACCCTGACCGAGCCCTACGAGGGCTTCCACGACATGGTGTTCACCGAGGAGTACGGTCCCGCCGCGTTCATCATGCGCGCACGCAAGGAAGGAGCCCGGGACTTCGGGGCCTGCATGAGCCCCACCACCGCGTTCCACATCCTTCAGGGCGTGGAGACGCTGCCGCTGCGCATGGAGCGCCACGTCGCGAACACCCGCAAGGTCGTGGAGTTCCTCGACCGCCACGATGCCGTCGCGAGCGTCGTCTATCCCGAGCTTCCCGACCACCCCGACCACGAGCTCGCGAAGAAGCTGCTGCCGCGCGGCTGCGGGGCGGTGTTCAGCTTCGAGCTTCAGGGCGGGCGCGATGCCGGGCGCGCCTTCATCGAGTCGCTGCGGGTGTTTTCGCACCTTGCGAACGTGGGTGACGCGAAGTCGCTCGTCATCCATCCCGCAAGCACGACCCACCATCGGATGGACGGCGAGGCACTCGCCCGGGCCGGCATCTCCGAGGGGACGGTGCGACTCTCGATCGGGCTCGAGGACATCGACGATCTCGTCGAGGATCTGGGGCGCGCCCTGCACCGCTCGCAGCGCGCCGCGCGCGCGAAGACCGGTGCGCGGAGGGCCGTGTCATGAGGTTCGAGGTCGACGGGCTCGGGAGCTACGCCTACACCGGCGCCCGCCCGCTTGCCGCGGGGCAGCTCGCGGTGGTGTTCATCCACGGCGGCGGGCTCGACCACAGCGTCTGGATCCACCAGAGCCGCTACTTCGCGCACCACGGCTTCAATGCGATCGCGCTCGATCTGCCGGGTCACGGCCGCTCGCAGGGCAATCCGTTCCCGTCCATTTCCGAAATGGCGCACTGGGTGGCGCGTGCCGCCGATGCGCTCGACATCGAACGTCTCTACATCGCCGGCCACAGCATGGGCTCGCTCGTCGCGCTGGAAACCGCCGGTCTGTACCCGGACCGGGTGGACGCGGCGGTCCTCGTCGGCTGTGCGGTGCCGATGGCGGTCACCGATGCATTGCTCGGCGCCGCGAAGGCGAACGATCACGCCGCCTTCGACATGATTACGCTGTGGGGGCACCGCATGGGCGCACAGATCGGCGGCAATCCGGCCCCCGGCATGTGGATGACGGGAGGCGGGGTGCGGCTGCTCGAACGCAGCCGGCCGGGCGTGCTCCACAACGATCTGAACGCCTGCAACGCGTACCGCCATGGACTCGACACGGCGGCGAGGATCACCTGCCCGGTGCACCTGGTCGTCGGACGCGAGGACGTGATGGCTCCGCCGCGCGCGACGCGAGAGCTGGTTGCGGCGCTGTCGGTGGTGCGCGTCGTCGAACTCGCGCAATGCGGCCACATGCTGATGGCGGAGCAACCCGACGCGGTGCGCGACGCGCTGATTGCCGCCTTTCCTCTCAAATGAGCAACGCGGGACGAATCGGCTTTCAGGGAGAGCCGGGGGCGTACAGCCACCTTGCCTGCCAGGAGGCGTACCCGGACATGGAGCCGGTGCCCTGCGCGAGCTTCGAGGATACCTTTGCCGGGGCGACGAGCGGCGAGGTCGAGCGCGCGATGATCCCGATCGAGAACTCCCTGGGAGGTCGAGTCGCGGACATCCACCATCTGCTGCCGGAGTCGAAGCTGCATATCGTGGCCGAGCACTTCCAGTCGGTGCAGCACCATCTTCTGGCGGTGCCGGGCGCGACGCTCGCCGACATCAAATGCATCGAGAGCCATGCTCAGGCCCTCGCGCAGTGCCGCCGCTTCATCCGCGATTTCGGGGTGCGGCCGGTGATGACCGCCGACACCGCTGGTGCGGCCCGGCACGTTGCCGAGCGACGCGACCCGACCATTGCGGCGATCGCATCCGGCCTCGCCGGCGAGATCTACGGACTCGAGGCACTGCACGCTCGAATCGAGGACCATCATGCGAACACGACGCGATTCGTGGTGATGGCCCGCGATCCGATTCGACCCGATCCGGTCCTGCCGTGCGTGACGTCGATCGTGTTTCAGGTCCGCAGCGTTCCCGCGGCGCTCTACAAGGCGCTGGGAGGCTTTGCGACCAATGGCGTGAACATCACCAAGCTCGAGAGCTACATCGTGGACGCGAGTTTCACCGTCGCGCAGTTCTACGCCGAGTTCGAAGGACACGTCGAGCACCGCCTCGTGAAGCTGGCCCTGGAGGAGCTCGAATTCTTTACGGAAGACGTCCTGATACTCGGCGTCTATCCCGCCCACCCGTTCCGTCACGGCATCGGGACGCTGTGAACATGCCTCCTCGGCATCGGGAGCGTCCGGTCGACTCGAGTCGCGGGAGATGAACGCTGAGAAAGGAGGCTGCATGACCGGCACCGTCGTGGTGCGCAATGCCGACTGGCTCGTGGCGTACGATCCAGCGCGAGCCGGACACGTGTACCTGCGCGATGCGGACCTGGCATTTCGCGGCGATACCGTGACCTACGTCGGGCCACGGTACGAGGGCGAAGTCACCACCGAAATCGACGCTCGCGACCGACTCGTGATCCCCGGCCTCGTCAACGTTCATTCCCACCCGTCGAGCGAACCACTCCGAAAGGGCATCACCGACGAGACCCTGAGCCCGGGGTTTCATCACAGCTCTCTCTACGAGTTCCTGACGGTGTTCGACAACGACGCAGAGGGCCGAATCGCGTGCCTTCAGGTCGCCCTCGCCGAGCTGCTGCTCAGCGGCTGCACGACGATCACCGACCTCTCCGCTCCCTACGACGAGTGGCTCGACACCCTTGCCGGAAGCGGGATCAGGGCCGTCGTCGCTCCCGGTTTCCGCGATGCGCGGTGGCTTACGCGCAACGGGCACGCGCTCGAGTACGAGTGGGACGAGATCGACGGAAAGGAGTCCTTCTCGCGCGCTCGTGCGGTGATCGACCTCGCCCTGCAGCATCCCTGTGGGCGGCTGAGCGGCATGGTCTACCCGGCCCAGATCGATACCTGCCGTCCCGACACCCTGCGCGATGCCTACGACTACGCGGTCGAGCGCAACCTGCCGTTTCAGACTCACATCGCGCAAAGCGTCGCCGAGTTCCACGAGATCCACCGACGGCACGGCAACACGCCGGTCGGGTATCTGGACGAGATCGGCGCGTTGGGGGAGTTCACGATTCTCGGCCATGCCATCTTTCTGGACCATCACCCGTGGCTGCACTGGACGTCGCGCCGGGATCTGTCGCGCATCGCCGAGGCCGGCGCCACCGTCGCCCACTGCCCCACCGTGTTCGCGCGGCGCGGGATCACGCTGCGCACCTTCGGCGGCTACAAGCGGGTGGGGATCAATCTCGGGATCGGGACCGACACCTATCCGCACAACATGCTCGAGGAGATGCGTTCGGTCGGACACTGTGCCCGCGTGATTGGGGAATCGGTGGCGGACCTCACGACCCGCGACGTGTTCGAGGCGGCGACTCTCGGCGGCGCGAAGGCGCTGCGCAGGGACGACATCGGCCGGCTCGCCCCCGGATGCAAGGCGGATTTCGTCATGGTCGATACCCGCCACCCGGCGATGATGCCGATGCGCGAGCCGCTGCGAAGCCTCCTGTTCGTGGCGGCGGAACGAGCAGTGCGAGACGTGTGGGTCGACGGACGCCGGGTCGTGAACGACCACGAGGTGCTCGGCATCGACTTCGAGTCCGCGCTCGCCGCGCTCGAAACCGCCCAGGCGCGCTCGATGGAGCGCGTTCCGGGGCTCGACTGGGCCGGGCGAAGCGCAGCCGAGCTGTCGCCCATGGTGTTCGACACAGTGGACGCAGTGCCCCGGTGATCATGATGCCGCGGCAATCGGCGCCGTCGCTGTACAGCCCAGGCCTATTCAAAAGTCCTTTTTCAGTATGGTCTCGGCGGGTCGGTGGAGGCGTCAGTTAATTTCGGCTGGCAGGTGGGGGATGTCGGTGCGCCCTTGTTGGCGGGTTGCTGGACTTGGCGCGGAGGATGCGGGGCG
>JAJDUQ010000143.1 GCA_022826505.1 Gammaproteobacteria bacterium | reverse complement strand
GACATTTCGGGAGATTGGACAATTGTGCGTGTTCCTCGCATCGGATGCCGCTCGGTACATCAACGGTCAGAGCATACTGTCAGACGGCGGAATGAACCGCGCCGTCCGATGACGCGGCTGCGACGTTGAGGCAATGGCAGCACAAGATGGCAATTTGCGTCACCGACCACATAACCAAGGCATCCAGCGGACTCGCGAGGACGCGAGCCGCTGATGCCAGTCGTTAGCGGCTACGCACTCCCGGAGAGTGAAAGACCTACCGATTGACCATGGGAGTAACGAATATGGCCCGAGATACTTCGGAGCTCCGGGAGGAGCTCAACAAGCTGAGTGCGAAACAGAAGGCCGAACTGGCACGAACGCTGATCGATTCCTTGGACGAAGACTTGGATGACGACGTCGAGCAGCTTTGGATCGATGAGGCAGCTCGGCGATTCGAGGCGTACCGGCGTGGCGAGATGTCTTCCCGCCCAGTGGCAGAAGTATTTGTACGAGCTCGCGCGCGACTCAGGCGGTGAACTTTCGTTTCCTCGACTCGGCCGAAGAGGAGATGACGGAGGCGGCCCGGATCTACGAAGACCAAGCGGTTGGACTCGGCGAGCGGTTTCTGGACGAAGTGGAGGGGTGTGTGGATCTGTTGCTCGATCGACCTTACATCGGGAGGCGCGTCGGGGAGTTTCGTCGATTCCCGCTCCGCAAGTTCCCTTTCACGCTGATTTACACGCTCGAAGATGACGATCTCGTAGTGGTAGCTGTCTCACATCATCGGCGACGTCCCGGCTATTGGATGGGGAGATATGACCGCTAACCCGGCGCTCCAGCCGACGGCCAACCCGCTACGCGGCTTGTCCGCGGCTGAGCTTGGTCGTTAGCACTGACTCGATAGGAGATGCGTGAGCATGAACGAATCAGAAATTCTTACGTTAAAAGCAAAGGAGGCGATTCGAAGCTATATGCTTAAACTAGTTGCCCTTCCTGGCGTCGCTCTAGCGCTCCTCGCATTTTCCTTGGGCTATTTTATTTCTGATGTGGCGCAATCTAAGGCCAGTTTTGAGATTGGGAATGAAATGCGACAAGAACTTTCAGAAATTTTGCATGACATCTATGCTGATGTACGAGATTTTACGGAAGAAACAGCTAAGGAGAAAGTCAGAGCACAGGAGGCACTCTCTCAAGTCGCTGATCTTGAAGAGGAAGCAAGTAAGATTCATCTTTCCCTTGAAGCGATGAGAACATTCAGAGATTCTCAACAATTTGTAACCGATGTTGGTCAATTGTTAAAAGACGACTCCATTTTTCAAGATTCACTGAAGACAGGAATTCTTAAGGAATGTCGCATATGTTTTAGGGAAACTGAAGGTAGCAGTCAATGTCAAGGTAATAGATCAAGCTGCAGTGGTTGGAGTTCATCACCATCATGGACGACTCCTTTTCGGGACGATACAGACAACAGAGGCGGGGGTTGCAAGTACCAATGGAAATTGGAATGTCGGTGACATATTGTGTTCGCATTGCGAGATCGAACAATCGAGTCTAGCGAGCTTTGCACCGCTTCGCAGTGTGCCGCCGCAGAGTCTTCACCCTGAGGTACGCACTCGAAGAGGATGAGCTCGTAGTCGTACCCGTCTCGCATCACCGGCGGCGCCTTGGGTATTGGGCGGCGAGATATGACCGCTAACCAGTCGCTCCAGCCGACAGACAACCCGCTACGCGGCTTGTCCGCGGCTGAGCTTGGTCGTTATGCAGTGGGATGTAGCGGAGGTGCGTTCCACCGATGAAGGTAAGGGATGTTCTTCGACTACTTGAGGCGGATGGCTGGTACCAAGTGCGTATGCGCGGAAGTCATCGACAGTTCAAGCACTCGACGAAGCGTGGGTTGGTGACAGTACCTGGACATCTGGGCGACGAACTTGCCATTGGCACGCTCAACAACGTTCTTAAGCAAGCGGGACTAAAATAGTGGAATATCTAATTGTTGTAGAGAAGACTGGAACCGGCTTCTCGGCATATTCTCCCGATGTTCCGGGCTGCGTGTCTACGGGTCGGACGGAGGCAGAGACCGAAGCCAACATGAAAGAAGCGATCGAGTTCCATATCGACGGCCTTAAGCAGGAAGGTTTAGCTGTACCTCGACCATCCACGAAGTCCGCATATGTGGAGGTCACTGCATAACCCGGCGCTCCAGCCGACGCCGCTGGCGCGGCGCGGCTGAGCTTGGTCGTTATGCGGTGAACACTCCGAGGCGAAAGCGTACCAATGTCGAAAGCAGATAGACTGAAGGAGGAAATCGGCTGGTTGAAGGTTGTATTTGCGATACTTATCGCTATCGATGTTTCTCTAGTAGGTTGGTTGGCGCAAAACTATGACAATGCTCCAATTTTTCTGCAAGTTGTTTGCTCAGTCGCAGTGTTCGTGATTACAGGAGGGGTAGTTTGGGTCAATAGAGCCGCATACAGGAAGATCGACGAACTGGAGGAACTGTGATGGAATGGTTAGTCGTAGTCGTTTTCTTGGTGTTCGTCGGTGGGCTGGCTGTGGTCACGACGGACGCAGTGAAACATGCCGGCAAGTCGGGGCATAACAAACCCATCAAGCCGACGCGCTAATCGCGCGCGGCTTATGGGTGCCGTTATGCGGCCACCTGAGATGATCACGGACAGACTCGACGGCGGCGAGAATCGTGTATGAGACGTTCGACAGAATTCGGAGACTGATTTCCGAGGGCAGCGTCCGAATCTCGGAGCACGGATACGACGAGATCGCCGCTGACGGATTACTTGCAAGGGAGCTTGTGGAGGGTGTGGAAACCGCGGAGGTAGTTGAGGATTATCCGAACTACGCCAAAGGACCATGTGTTCTGTTGCTCCAGCGAATAAGGGATGGGCGCTCCGTCCACACTGTATGGGGCTTCCCGCTGGTCACACCAGCCCGGCAGTGCTGATTACGGCGTACATACCTGATCCTGGGAAATGGGAACCCGGATTCAAGCGGAGACGCAAATGAGCAAGAGGAAACGAACGAAGCTCGTTCACGAAGGGAGCTACGTAGCGGAAGTCGACGTAGAGCTCCTGGAAGAGCCTGAAGGATGGTCACCATATCTTTCTCTAGAAGATGCGTATCGTCTCGATGATGTACGGGAGGCTCTTCGTCGAGGTGACCTCAGGGCGGCCGCAAAGAACTCGCGGCTGTTCAGCCTCACGCCTGTCGCTGTGTAAGGCCGCATACCCCAGCGCTTCAGCCGACGGCCAACCCGCTATGTGGCTTGTTCGCGGCTGAGCTTGGTCGTTAGGCGTCACCATGGCCGAGAGGAAAGACGAAATGATGGAGTACACGGCAGTTGTGAAAAGGGAAGGAGACTGGTGGGTCGGCTGGATTCAAGAGATCCCTGGAGTAAACTGCCAGGAATCCACACGCCATGAGTTGTTGGAGACCTTGCGGGTGACGCTCCGAGAGGCTCTGGAGTTCAATCGGCGGGAGGCGAAGGCGGCTGCTGGTCGCGAGTATGAGGAAGAGCGGGTCGCCGTATGAAACGGCGGCAACTGCTCAAGCATCTGCGGGAAAGTGGTTGTGAACTTCTCCGTGCGTATTCCGGTCGAAACCGATCACTTTGGACTCACGGTCACCGACGCTGTCAAGGTGTTGGGCGTCAGCCGCAAGACGCTCTCCATGGTGGTCAATGGCCGCGCCGGCATTAGTCCGGAGATGGCAATTCGTCTTTCCATCGCGTTTGATACATCTGCCGAAAGTTGGCTCAATCAGCAGATCCAGTCCGATTTGTGGCAAGCGGAAAGTCAGAGGTCGAAGAACGGGAGCGATGTCGCGCCTGGACCGAGCGGAAGCCGAACTTCGCCCGGATGAACCACGTACCCCGGCAGTGCCCCGGACCCGAAGTCTTTCCGCAATGTCCTGATTGAGCCGGCCATGCCCGGCCGCGGTGTCGCGGACAGCTTGACTTCGATGGGAACGAGCTTTCCGTCGTACTCCACCACGATGTCCACCTCGGTACCCGCCAGCGTGCGCCAGAAGAACACCTGTGGCGTCAGTCCCCGGTGGGTTGCGGTCTTGACGATCTCCGAGAGCACCGCCGTCTCCATGATGGCGCCTCCCAGGGGGCCGGAAGCGGCATGGGCAGGGTCTCTCAGGCCCGCCAGATGGCACAGCGTGCCCACGTCGGTGAAGTAGACTTTCGGCGTCTTGACCAGTCGCTTCCCGACGTTCGCGAAGTACGGGCGGAGCACGATCACCTGATAGGTCGCTTCGAGCACGGACAGCCATGCCCTGATCGTGTTGACCGCGACGCCGATGTCGCGCGCCGCATCCGTGAGGTTCAGGAGCTGTCCGCTCCGGGCCGCCAGGACTTTCAGAAAGCTCTGGAATCCTGCGAGGTCCCCGACCTGCCGGAGGGTGCGCACGTCCCGCTCAAGGTACGTCTGCACGTAGCTGCCGTGCCACAAGGTGACGTCGCGCTCAGGATTCGTGAAGGGTTCCGGATATCCGCCTCGCAGAAACGTCTCCCAGAGATCGTCGTAGGCGAAGCGCCGGGCGGCAGTCGGGTCCGGTGCGCGTTCCGCCTCCCATGGCAGGGCGAGATGCGGACGCCCTTCCGCCTCGCGCCGGGAGAGCGGGAGCAGGCGGAGCATGGCGGCGCGGCCGGCCAGGGATTCGTTGATGTCCTGCGCGAGCGACAGGTTCTGTGAGCCGGTGAGCAGATACTGACCCGTCGTGTGCCGGTTTTGGTCAATCTTCTCCTTGATGTAGGGAAACAGGTCGGGGACGTACTGGGCTTCGTCGAAGATGACTGAAGGTCGGAACGTCTCGAGGAAGGCGCGAGGGTCTTCCCTGGCGGCCGCGACGACGTCCGGCGGTTCCAGGGAGACATACCGATGGGATTCGCCGAAAAGGTGCCGCAGAAGCGTGGTCTTTCCGGACTGACGCGGTCCGGTGAGGACCACGGCGGGGAACTCCGCGGCTGCTCTCCTCAGCACCGGTTCCAGGGACCGCTCGAGGTAGTGTTCGTTCATTGGCGAGAGAAAGTGGAAATCGTGCATTCCAAATGCACGATTTCCACCTTATATTCGAACCCAAGGGCGTGCAAGCCGTGTGCGATCCGAAGGCCGTGGTTGCGCCGTGAACGGAGTTCGCCAACGTCAAGCCGGTTCCGCGTGCGCGTCGTCCGTCCTCACGCCACGCATCCTGCAAGCTGAATCGCGCTTGCGCGTACTCGTCAGGAAGCGCCCGGAACAACTGCGGCCTCGATCTTGTGTCCGTCGGGGTCGCGCAGGAAGGCGCCGTAGTATCCCGGGCCGTAGTCGGGTCTCGGACCGGGGGCGCCCTCGTCCATCCCGCCTGCTTCGAGTCCCGCCGCATGGAATGCGTCCACCGCTTCGCGGGACGGCGCGATGAAGCAGACGTGCGTGCCGTTGCCGGCGGTCGCGTTGCCCTGGCCGAGCGGCTTCCCGATCCAGAACTCCGGGAACTGCTTGCCGCAGGCGACCGCGAACGGGAAGCTCATCATTCGGTTCGCGCCGAGATGCGGCATCACCGAGTCGTAGAACGCGGAGGCCCGCTCCAGGTCGTCGGTGCCCACGGAGACGTGGTGCAGGATGCTCGGAATGTCGTTGGCCATGTCGATGCTCTCCAGACCCGCGAACGCGCGATGATGGCCCTCAAAAGCGTTCGCCGCCTTCGAGGCGATCGTACCCGGCCGGGGACCGGCCGGACCGTGGCGGACGCCACGACTTCAACCGGCCCGACATTGCTGTCGCCTTGCACGCCGAAGCGCCTGGCGGCGGCCGTTTCGCCAATCCGCGCCAAAGGTGTCAATATTCGCGCCGCGCGCACGGTTGGTCGCGCCGCGAACATCCCCTGTCCGCCGATGATTCGGCGCAAGCTCGAAGGAGTGCCTCAATGCTGAAATTCAGATTCGTACCCGGACTGCTGGCTGCCGCCGCCCTGGCCTGGGCCGGGCTGGTGGCCGTACCCGTCACCGCCAATGCCGCCGAAGATTGTCCCCGCAGCTTCCTCGACGAACGCTACTGCGACCGTGACGGCAACCTCACCGCGGATCTCCCGCTGAACGAGGACGAATGGGTCGACCCCGACACCATCATCTTCTCCTACACGCCGGTCGAGGATCCCGCCGTCTACCAGAAGGTCTGGGACGGGTTCATCCAGCATATGGCCGAGGTCACCGGCAGGAAGGTGGTGTTCTTCCCGGTGCAGTCCTACGCCGCCCAGTACGAAGCCATGCGCTCCGGGCGCCTGCACGTCGCCGGCGTGAACACCGGCGGCAACCCGATCGCGGTGGCCTGTGCCGGATTCGTCCCGTTCGCGATGATGGCGTCGGCGGACGGCTCATTCGGCTACGAGATGGAGATCATCGTCCCCGCCGACAGCTCCATCACCTCGCCCGCGGATCTGAAGGGCGGGTCGCTCGCGTTCACCTCGCCCACCTCGAACTCCGGGTTCAAGGCGCCGTCCGCCATTCTCAGGTCCGAGTTCGGTCTCGAGGCCGACAAGGACTTCAAGGCCGCCTTCTCCGGCAAGCACGACAACTCGGTGCTCGGCGTCGCCAACAAGGACTACGAGGCCGCGGCGGTCGCCAACTCGGTGCTCAACCGGATGATCGACCGCGAGGTCGTGGATCCGGCGAAGTTGCGCTCCATCTACAAGTCGCAGACCTTCCCCACTACCGGCTACGGCCACGCCCACAACCTGCATCCCACCGTCGTCGCGAAGATCAAGCAGGCGTTCTTCACGTTCCCGTGGGCAGGGTCGGACCTCCAGGCCGAGTTCAAGAAGGAAGGCAAGTTCGTCGCCATCTATCACAAGCAGGACTGGGACATCATCCGCAAGATCGACAAGGCCAACGGTGTGAGCTACGGCTGCAAGTAAGGCATGGCGCGAGGCCAATGCCTCACCGCCTGCAATCGAGAGGCCGCGTGTCCGCGCGGTCTCTCCTTGATGGAAGAGTGACAGCCGCTTCGCGCCCGCTCCGCACCGGCTCCATCCGGCGGGGCCGCATGACCCGGCGGAGCGCGTGGTCCGCTCCGGTCATGGCCTCGTGGGGTGCATGGCCCGGTGGGGTGCATGACATCCCGAAATCAGTCACCTCGCCCCCGCGTACAGGGGTGCATCGAGGCGAGCCGCGCTCGGGCCTGATGGTCGGGGCGTCCGGACCTCCTCCGGCCTGACGGGGACACAGATGCTGCGCATCGTCGACCTGACAAAGCGCTACCCGACCGGCGATCTCGCCCTCCAGGGTGTCCGGATCGAAGTGCCCGAAGACCAGGTCATGGCGCTGATCGGCCCCTCCGGCGCCGGCAAGTCGACGCTGATCCGCTGCGTCAACCGTCTCGTCGAGCCGACGCAGGGCACCGTCTACCTGAACGACCTGGAGCTCACCGGCCTCGGACAGCGCCAGCTCCGTCACGCCCGCAGGCGCATGGGCATGATCTTCCAGGAGTACGCGCTGGTCGAACGGCTGACGGTGATGGAGAACGTGCTCTCGGGCCGGCTCGGCTACACCGGTTTCTGGCGGAGCTGGTTCCGCTGGTTTCCCCAGCCCGACATCGACGAGGCGTTCCGGCTGCTCGCGCGGGTCGGCCTCGACCACCTCGTCGACAAGCGTGCCGACGAACTTTCCGGCGGCCAGCGCCAGCGCGTCGGCATCTGCCGGGCGCTCATTCAGGACCCGGAGGTGCTGCTGGTCGACGAGCCGACGGCGTCGCTCGACCCCAAGACGTCACGCCAGATCATGCGCCTCATCTGCGAGCTGTGCGCCGAGCGGAAGCTCTCCGCCATTGTCAACATCCACGACGTGCTGCTCGCGCAGATGTTCGCCGAGCGCATCGTCGGGCTCCAGCAGGGCGTCATCGTGTACGACGGTCCGCCCGACGGCCTCACCGCCGAGGTGCTGACCCAGATCTACGGCGAAGAGGACTGGGAGGCGACGATCCGCAAGGTGGACGAAGATGCCCCGGAGAGCGACGCGCCGGTGGCGGACCACACCGTGCCGGAGATCGACCGCGACCGCCTGGCCGGCATGACCTGACGATGCCGCCTCGACCATGACCGCCGCCGTCGCCGGCCGCAGGACCTGGACGAAGCCGCCGTTCATCAAGGATGCGCGGCTGCGCTGGGCGATCGGAATCGGCGTCGCCGCGTACCTCGCCGCCGCGTTCGGCACCATGGAGGTGAATTGGGGCCGGGTCATCGACGGGTTGCCCCGCGGCCGGCAGTTCGTCGCCGCATTCTTCCCGCCCGACTTCGCTTCGCGCTGGTCCGAGATCGTCGACGGCATCTACGAGAGCCTGTGGATGACGGTGACCTCGACCGTGATCGGAATCCTGATCTCCATCCCGGTCGGACTCGGGGCGGCGCGGAACCTCGCTCCCGCGCCGGTCTACTTCCTCTGCCGCGGCATCCTCGCGGTGTCGCGCAGCTTCCAGGAAGTCATCCTGGCCATCTTCTTCGTGAAGCTGTTCGGATTCGGCCCGTTCGCGGGTTTCGTCACCCTCTCGGTGGCCACCGTCGGGTTTTACGGAAAGCTGCTGGCCGAGGACATCGAGGACATGGACCCGGTGCCGGCGGAAGCGGTCCGGGCCACCGGCGCGAGCTGGTTCCAGTGGCTCAACTACTCGGTGCAGCCGCAGGTGATGCCCCGGATGATCGGCCTCGGTCTCTACCGGCTGGACATCAACTTCCGGGAATCGGCGGTCGTCGGAATCGTCGGCGGCGGCGGCATCGGGGCGACGCTGAACACCGCGTTCGACCGCTACGAGTTCGACTCCGCAGCCGCGATCCTGCTCGTCATCATCGCCATCGTGATGGTGGCCGAGTACAGCTCGGGCTTCATCCGCAAGTGGGTGCAGTAGTGCCGGCGAGCGAACGCAACGGCACGAAGGTGTGGCGGCGCCGCACCACCCGTCTCCAGCTCATGATCTGGGGCGGCTGGCTCGTCTGCGTCGCCATCTTCGTCGCCTGCTGGCAGCTTATCTCGGAGAAGACCATCTGGATGTTCGTCACCGACGCACCGCGGCAGGCCGCCGATCTGGGCGAGCGGATGATTCCGCCCAAGCTCTCCTACATGTCCCATTTGTGGCTCGCGATCTGGGACACCATCAACATCGCCACCCTGGGCACGCTGCTCGCGATCATCCTCGCGGTCCCCACCGCGTACTGCGCGGCGCGCAACACCACCCCGAGCCGCGCGTTCGTGCGTCCGGTGGCGCTGTTCGTCATCGTCGCCTCGCGTTCCATCAACTCGCTCATCTGGGCCCTGATGCTGGTGACCATCGTCGGACCGGGCGTGTTCGCCGGCATCATCGCCATCGGGCTCCGCTCGATCGGGTTCTGCGGGAAGCTGCTCTACGAGGCCATCGAGGAGATCGACCACGACCAGGTCGAGGCGGTGACCGCGACCGGTGCGGCGAAGCCGCAGGTCGTCGCGTACGGCATCGTGCCCCAGGTCCTGCCGGCGTTCGCGGGGATCTCGGTGTTCCGCTGGGACATCAACATCCGCGAATCCACCGTGCTGGGACTGGTCGGCGCCGGCGGGATCGGGCTTCAGCTCAACGCCTCGATCATGAACCTCGCGTGGACCGAGGTCTCGATGATCCTGATCGTGATCATCGCGACGGTGATCGTCAGCGAGTGGGTGTCGGCGAAGATCCGCTACGCCATCATCTGACCGGGCGGATTCGGCGTTCGGGCCGGGAGCAAGGACGGTGTAATGCCGCGGAGGCAACGCTTCGTTGCGCCCCGCCGAACCCGGTGTCTCGTACTGCGTGGACGAATGCCCGACCGGGAACAGAGACGATGCCATGGGGCCGCCGAGACGTGCCGGTGTCCGACCCGTTCGGCAACCGGCTGACCTTCACGAACGCCCTCGGCACCTGATCGGCGCCGTCTACCAGCGAACGCTCCCCTCGCACATCAGCGCGCCACTCGCATCGACCTCCACGGTCCAGCCGGGTGGCGCCACCGTGGTCCCGCCCGCCTCCTCGACGATTGCCGGCCCCACCACCCGCCAGCCCGCCGCAAGACGTTCGCGGTCGATGATCGGAGTCTCGATCCACGCCCCGAACCAAACCTGCCGGCGCTCGATCAGCGGGTCTCCGCCACCCGCCGGCATGAAGTCCACTTCGGGCTTCTCGACCTCGCCGATGGAGACCAGCCGGACGTTGACGATCTCGATGTCGTTCGCCGGGTCCGCGTAGCCGAATGTCTCCTCGTGCCGCGCATCGAACGCGGAGCGGAGCGGTGTCCAGTCGGCGTCCTCCGGATTCCACCGAATCGGCAGCGTGAACGACTGCCCGACGTAGCGCACGTCCAGCGTGAACTCGTGGCGGTGCCGGTCGCGCGGCATGCCGTCCGCTTCGAGCCTCGCGGCGCCATCGTCGCGCATCGCGCCCGAACGCACCCGCAGCGCATCGATCGACAGATCCGAGACCCGCCCACCCCACGCGGCCACGGTGTCGCGGCGGAGATCGGCGAGCATCTGGCCCAGCGCGGAGAGGTGCCCGGGGAAGCGGGGCACGAGGACCCTGGAGATCCCCAGCTCCTCCGCCACCGGCATGGCGTGCATGGGCCCGGCGCCGCCGAAGCCGAGCAGGGTGAAATCGCGCGGATCGAAGCCGCGATGCACCGACACCTCTCGTACCGCGCCCGCCATCCTCGCCACCGCGATTCGGAGCGACGCGCTCGCGAGTGCGACGATGTCGTCGTCTTCGCCGATGCCGTCGGCGTCGAGCGAGCGAAACGCGCACCGCGCCTTCTCCGCATCCAGCTCGAGGCCGCCGGAGAGCGTCCGCCCTGCCGGCAGGCGGCCGAGCAGCAGGTTCGCGTCGGAGACCGTCGGCTCGGTCCCCCCGCGTCCGTAGCCCGCGGGCCCCGGAACCGCGCCGGCGCTCCTCGGTCCCACACCGAGGGTTCCATCGGGTTGAATCCACACCATGGAGCCGCCGCCCGCGCCGATGGTGTGGATGTCGAGCTGGGGCATCTTCAGCGGCCAGGCGTCGATCTGGTTGTCGTGCGACATGCGGGGCGCGAGCCCTTGCACCAGGGCCACGTCGGTGCTCGTGCCGCCCATGTCGAACGTGATGATGTCCTCGACGCCGGCGCTCGCCGCGACGCGGACCGCACCGGTGACCCCGCCCACCGGGCCGGAGAGGAACGTCCCCGCGCAACGTTCCGCTGCCGCCGCGAGGGTCATCGCGCCGCCGTTCGAACCCATGATGTTGACCGGAGCCGAGATGTCGCGGTCGAGCAGCGCCTTCTCGAGCGCCGCGAGATAGGCGTGCATCACCGGCGTGAGGTAGGCGTTGAGCACCGCCGTCGACGTGCGCTCGAACTCGCCGCGTTCCGGCGTCAGGGCGGCGGATCCGCAGATGGCGGCGGCGGGCAGGCGGCGCGCGAGCTCGCTTGTCACCGCCTGCTCGTGTGCGTCGTCGACGTAGCTGTTGAGCAGCGCCACCGCGACCGCGTCCACGCCCTTGCCGTGCAGCGTCTCGGCCAGCGCGTCGAAGTCGACGCCGTCCAGCGGCCGCACCACCGATCCGTCCGCGGCGATGCGCTCCGGAACCTCCAGGCGGCGGTCGCGGGGAACGAGCGGGGCGGGTCGCTGCCACTCGGGGTCGAACAACCCCCCGACCAGGCGCCGTCCCTTGCCGATCTCGAGCAGGTCTCGGAAGCCCTCGGTGGTCACCAGGCCGGTCGTCGCGCCCTTGCGCTCCAGCAGCGCGTTGGTGGCGATCGTCGTCCCGTGCACGAACGCCCGGATCGACGCCGGCTCGACCCCGAGCGAGGCCAGCGCGTCGAGCACGCCCCGCCACTGCTCGCCCGGCAGCGACGGCACCTTGGCCGAATGCAGCACCCCACCGGCGCCGTAGGCGATGAGGTCGGTGAACGTGCCGCCGACGTCCACGCCGATTCGATAGGAGGCTTGCGAGTCGTTCATTTGTTCCTGGTTCCCGCTGATCGAACAGTTAACCCAAGCACTTCGAATACTGGCGTCCAGCCCCGGGCGCTTGAGGGCAGGGGTCCCGGAGCACCGGCTCACCTCGTCCCGGCGGATTCAATCACGACGACTCGATCGCCGATCCGGACCGTGCCGGTGCCGCGCGGCACCAGGTTCTGGCCGAGGAACACGCCGCCGGTGGCGCGGCGGCGATACCGCGCGAGGGTTCGCATCGGCTCGCGCCTCGGGTCCGGGATGCCGGTGTCGGGGTCGACGGTCGGCAGCTCGCACCGCTCGCAGTTCTCCACACCCTCGAACTCCACCGTGCCGATGCGGATGCGCCGCCAGCCGTCCTCCTCGTACGGCGCACCGCCGCCCACCACGAAGTTGGGCCGGAACCGGCGCATGGACGTCGGTGCCGGGGTTCGGGTGTTCAGGTCGTCGAGCGAGGCGCGGCCGATGGCGAGCACCGGGTAGCAGTCGGCGAAGCTCACTTCGTCCTCGGGCCGCGTGCAGTCCTGGTCGGGCCGGCGCTTGAACCGGTCGTCCATGGCGACGAGCCGCAAGGGCTTCTCCAGCGCGTCCGACATCCACCGCGCGGCCACATCGCCGGCGTCCAGGGCCCTGCACGCCTGTCCCCAGATCCAGACCTGTGCCGCCCGCGCGCCCGCGTCCGGATACCCGAGGTCGAGCGGTTCGCGGTCGTCCATCTCGAGTCGCAGACCGGTGCCGGTCACCCGCGCCAGCACCCGGACCAGTTGCGGCCGTTCGCGGGCGGTGACGCACACCCCGTCGCCGTCGATCGCCATCCAGCGGCGGTCGCCGCGCAGGCCGCACGGCTCCACGTCGCTCGCGTCGACATCGTTCCCGGCGCCGGACTTCAACGGATAGACCGCAATGCCGGTGAGAACCAGCTCACTCATCTCGGTCCTTCGGCGACCACCGTGCCTTCAGCGACGCATAGTGCCGTGCGATCCATTGCAGCGCGATGATGGTCTTGGCGTTGACGATTTTGCCTTTGTCGAGAAGCGCCACCGCTTCGTCGACCGACACCACCGACACCCGGATATCCTCACCCTCTTCGGCCAGGCCGTGCAGACCGCCGACTCCCTCGCTGTCGACCCGCCCGCAGAACAGGCGCACCGTCTCGGTGGTCGCGCCGGGGCTCGTGAGAAACGCAGCGATGGGGACGAGGTCGGTGATGACGCAGCCCGCCTCTTCCAGCGCTTCGCGCCGGGACAGGTCTTCCGGCGTTTCTCCGGGCTCGATGACCCCGGCCACGCATTCGAGGAGCCACGGATCCCAGTCCGCTCCCCACGCCCCCGGACGAAACTGCTCGATGAGCACCACTCGGTCACGTACGGGATCCACTGGAAGGACCGCGGCGACCTTGCCTCGTTCGAGAACCTCGCGCGTGAGCACCGGTCCGAGGCCGCCGGCGAACTGCCGGTGGCGCAAGCGATAGCGATCGAGGCGGAAAAAGCCGTCATGCACGACTTCCCTGTCTATCAGCTCGACGTCGTTTCCATTTGTCACGTTCGTGTCGTCATTGCCGCGCAAGCGAGCTTTCTCCGGTCGATAACCTGTTCGCGGACCAATGATACTCGTACGTCCGCAGGCCGTGCGTTCGCCGCCGTTGCGCGAATGTGCACCTGCCGGCACACACCGCGATCCGGCCCGATTCGACCGCAGTCCGACTCGACGCCAGCGAACATGAGGTGCGGACGCATACGGTCCGGCGCAATACGGTTTGCACCGGCCCGCAGGTCTGTGATCCGATCGAGTGGCCGATTCGCGAGCTCATCGAGAGCACGACTGGTCCGGCCCCGTCATCGAGGCTACGACGCTTGCGCATCCATCCTTCCTCCCCACCGAGCCACGCCATGAGCCCCCCCACCGTTCATCCCGCATACGAGAGCTGGTCCATTCGCAAACCGGAGGTTCGTGCCGCCGGAGGAGTCGTCACCAGCCAGCACCATCTGGCGTCGCAAATCGGCGCGCGGGTGCTCGAGAACGGCGGCAACGCGGTCGATGCCGCGGTGGCGACGGGCCTCGCAATCGGCACCGTGGAGCCATGGATGAGTGGGCTCGGCGGCGGCGGTTTCATGATCGTCCACCTCGCGGCGCACCGCCGGGCCTGGGCGGTGGAGTTCGGCATGCGCGCACCGCACGGGAGCGATCCCGCCGCGTATCCGCTCGCGCAAGGTGTGGACGCGGACCTCTTCGGGTGGCCCGCGGTGGTCGAGGATCGCAACGTGCACGGCCCTCTGTCGATCGCGGTGCCGGGTTTCGTCGCCGGGCATGCCGCGGCGCTCGAGCGGTTCGGAACGTACTCCTGGCGCGATGCGATTGCGCCGGCGGTCGAGCTGGCACAGCGAGGAATGGACGTCGACTGGTACGCGACGCTCAAGATTGCGAGCGAAGCAACGTCACTCGCGCGGTATCCCGAGACCGCCCGGGTGTACCTTCCCGGTGGCCATGTTCCTGCTCCGGGCTGGGGCGGCCCTGCGCCCGTGATTCGACTCGGGGCCCTGGGCGAGACGGTCGCACGCCTCAGGGATGCGGGCCCGCGCGACCTCTACGAAGGCGAAATCGCGAGGGCAATCGTTCGCGACTGCAACGAAGCTGGCTCGCCCCTCAGCGCGAAGGATCTCTGCGGATACACCCCACGCATCGTCGACGCGGACCGACACCGGTACCGCGATGCGCTCGTGCATGCCGCGCCCGGACTCTCCGCCGGCCCGACGCTCCGGCACGCGCTCGCACTCCTGGAAGAGCGCTTCGTGCCGTCGGGTGAGAGCCCGGACGCGGCCGCCTACCTTGCATACGCGTCGTGTCTGCTCGATGCGTGGCACCGTCGCCTCGCTACGATGGGCGACGTCGACGATTCGCCTGCACCGGGCTGCACTACCCATCTCGGCGTTGCGGACCGGCACGGCAACGTGGTCGCGTTGACCCAGACCCTGCTGTCCATATTCGGATCGAGGGTCGTGTTGCCGGGTACCGGAATCCTGATGAACAACGGCATGATGTGGTTCGACCCACGTCCGGGGCGCCCCAATTCGATCGCTCCCGGAAAGTGGCCGCTCTCCAACATGTGTCCGACCGTGGTGGAGCGCGCGGACGGATTCCGGTTCGGGGCCGGCGCGTCGGGCGGGCGGCGCATCATGCCCGCCGTCTTCCAGCTCGTGTCGTTCCTCGTCGACTACGCGATGACCATGGAGGAGGCGATGCACACACCGCGAATCGACGCCAGCGGGGCACCGCTCGTCACGGCGGACCGTGGGCTGGCAGCGGACGTGATCGATGCATTGGCCGAACACCACGAGGTGCAGGTGGCCCAGCACGGGATCTATCCGGCCTTCTACGCGAACCCGAACCTCGCCGGTTACGAGGGCGCCGTGGGCGCGGCGGTCGGTGCCGCGTGCGTGACCTCGCCGTGGGCCCGGGCGGTCGGTGCGGCTTGACGTGATCTCGTCGTGAAGGACTACCCGGCCTGGCGCTGTGCGGCAGCCCACAGGAGCCGCTGGATCCGATAGGCCGCTTGCCGGTCGAGACGTCCCACGGCGGGAACCAGCTCGCTCGCGGCGTGAAGCTCTCCGGCACGCACAAGCAGGGTTGCCGCACCTTCGAGCGCATAGGCGGCCTCGGACCAGCGTTGCATCGTCCACAGCACGTTGCCCATTTCTCCCCACACCACGTAGTCGTTCGGCCGGAGCCGCGCCGCTGCGCGGTAGTGGGCGAGCGCGTCTGTGAATCGTCCCTCCCAGGCCGCGCGACGAGCCGCGTTGAGCTGTGCCTCGACCGCGTTGCCGTCCGCGGCGGAGAAATCGGAGCGCCCGGGTGGTGGCGGGCGGGGCAGCGGATGATCGAACCACGGGTTCGGTTGGCCGGGAGCGGGCGGGGCACTGGGCCAGCCCGGACTTCCTGCGCCGCCGTCCGGCACTGACCGACCGGGCGTGACCAGACCGCCCGTCACCGATTCCGGGCCGGTGGTGTTCGGGACGTTTGTTCGGTCTCCGTCCATTTGCCCCGGGGCCGAAGCGAGGCGCGATCCGTCGCCGCTCGCGGCGCCCGGCGCCCGAGTGCCGTCCACGGGCGATACCGGGACTCCGCCGGGCGAAGCCGCCGAGTCCGTCCCGATACCGGTGGGCCCGGATGCCACTTGGTCGGAGGGGCTGCCGACCCCCGCGTCCGGATTCGGCGGCTTGGCTCCTCCCTGATCCGCCGGTGTCCCGGAGGCAGGCACGGCCGCCGTTTCGCCACGAGCCTCTGCGCCTGCGCCGGAATCCTCCGTCGCCTCGCCGGGTGCGCGGGACGTCGCCACCGCCGAATCGGTCTCGGCCGGAAGTGGTGTGTCGAAGAGCCAAACCGCCAACGCCCAGAGGGCGACGCTCAGGGCGAGCAGCCGGATACCGGAGAGTCGGGTCATGGAGTCGTGGTCTTGTCGTCGGTGCGAATGCCGCTGTTCATGATAGCCCGATTGGAGCCGCATCACCCCGAATCTTCGAGCGAGAGCCGTCGTGTGACGGCGACCTCGCTACGAACGGACCAACCCGATCGTTCGGTGTGACCATCGGATGACGCGGTTCGCCCGAGAGGTTTCTCTGCTCGCGAAGCGTTCGGCCGCAGCGGCGGAGGCAGCGAGGATCCACGTCACGGGGCGTAGCGGTCGAGACCCGCCGGCGGCATCCGCGGCGGCAATCCCTTGAGATGGACCTCGCTGAACGAGGCGCGGCCTTCGTGAGCGATGCGCCAGACGCCGTCGCGACTCCTGCGCCAGTATTGCCACCAGCGGCCTGTACCGGCCTGTCCGGTGCGGAACTCGGCAAGGACCATGGTGGATTCCTTGCCGTTGCCGATCGGATAACCGTAGATGCCCAGGCCGCCGTTCGCACCCCTCTTCCTGTTCAGCGACGCCATCCGGTCACGCCACTCGTCGCGACGGTTCTTGTGGGCGTTCGGCGACAGCCAGCGCAGACGTTCGCCGATGATGACCGGGACGCTCTGCTCCTCCATTGCTTCCACGAGCGACTCGATCGCAGGATTGGAGACGATGAGGCAGCCTTGGCTCCAGCGGGGAGGGCGACTCTTGAGGCCGTGGGGCTCGCCGTGGATCCAGATGCCGAATCCGTTCCGTTTCCGGCGCAGATCCCAGTCGTTGGGGTAGTTCAGACCAAGGGCTCCGGCCCCGTAGAGATCGGGCAGGTAACGGTCGGCCACCCACATGGTCACGAAGTACACGCCGAGCGGTGTCTTGAGGTCTCCTTCGCGCCGCTTCACCGACCCTCCGCGTCCGACGGAGGCGTACCAGTCCCCGCGCATCTTCCAGCCTTCGTCCGTCCAGTCGAACAGATAGAGGCGCGAATGCGAAGTATCGGCGACGACGGCCTTGGTGCGGTCGGGAGCGGCTTCGATCAGGACGCCCGGCAGATGACCGGGAGGCGGACGCTGGAACCAGTACGAGAGTCGGGAATACGCCTCGTCGGTCGGATCCTCCAGCAGAGTGAACACGGGGCGTGGCGTGAGATCGACCAGTGCATCCTCGAGATCCTTCGTCTCGTGGAGAGAGTCCCTGATGAGCCTCGCGGCGCGAAAGTCGGGATAACCTTCCGCCACACGGTCCAGCGCCTCCAATCCGCCCGAGCGATCGCCCGCATCGAAGCGGTCGAGCGCTGCGAACAGCTCGGCTTCGCGGACTTCCAGACCCCCCGCCGTGCCGGCCAGCAACCACAGCGTCATCGCCAGTGCGATTCGCCGAACGCGTCCCCGAAACTTCCTGCTTCGGTCCATGGCCGCCAACGTCACCTCCTTGCGTGCCGAGTCGATTCCTGGGTCGTGGCGAATTCGCCGCCCCCGATACTACCCGCGTTGCGGCCGAATTGTTCCGTTGCCACGACGATCGCCCGTTTCGCGCGCAACACCCGATCAGTCTCGCTCGCGAATGCGTTCGAGAGTGTCGTGGATCCGTTGCTCGGCCAGCCGGTTGACCTCCTGCGCGGTGCGTCCGGCGGTCTCGATCGGCTCGCCGATGACGACTCGGATTGTGCCGGGATACTTGCAGAAGCTGTTTCTTGGCCAGCAATCGCCCGCATTGTGTGCCACGGGTACGACGGGAAGGCCGGTGTGGACCGCGAGGCGGGCTCCGCCCTGCTTGAACCGGCGTCGCTCGCCGGGAGGCACCCGCGTGCCTTCGGGGAACACCACGACCCAGCAGCCGCTCGCGAGGCGTTCCGCACCCTGCTCGAGCATTTGCTCGAACGCGCCGAGGCCGGCGCTGCGATCGATCGCGATGGGACGCATCGTCGCGAGACCCCAACCGAAGAACGGGATGCGCAGCAGCTCGCGCTTCAGCACCCAGACCTGCGGCGCGAAGTAGCGTTGGAGGGCGAGTGTCTCCCAGGCGGATTCGTGCTTCGCGAGGATGACGGTGGGCTCGGCGGGGACGTTCTCGATGCCTTCGACAACGGATCTCACGCCGCAGGTGACCGAGAGCCAGAACAGGTTGAACCGGCTCCACTGCGTGACCAGGTGCCATCGGGCCCGGTAGGGCAGCAGCATCGAGACCAGCGCGACAGGCGTGAACACGATGGTCGAGCACGCGAGGCCGAGTGCGAAGAGCGAGGAACCGACGACGACGCCGGCGGTCACCGTCCGCTCGGCGCGACGGCGGGGCCGGCCCGCACCGGACGAGTCTTCAGGTTCGACCGCCGGACGCATGGCGGGTCTGAAGGGCCATCAGCGCTGTGCGCACGAATGAATCGCGTGGATCGCCCCGAAGGTCGTCGCCCGACACGATGATGCGCGCGACCTCCCTGGATACCTCCAGCAGCAACGCCTCGTCCGCGATGCCGGCCGCCGGCGGAATGCGCAGCACGTTGTCGCCGGCATAGGTGGGAACGGGCGCCTCTCGATGCTCGGATACCCGATATGGGACGCGCCCCTCGGCCAGCGCGCGGATGTCGTCGCGCAGGCGACGCCTGAACATGGCGACGCCCTTGTCGGAGGTGGCGAGATGCTCCTTCGCGTGCCGGGTGATGCGTCCCTGACCCACGAACGCCTCGTAGTCTCCGGGCTTTCTCAGCGCCTCCTCCGGGGTCCGGTTGCGGGGCTCCGCGCCTTCTATGATTTCGATCATCCGCGGAGTCATCCATTCCTCGCGCTGCGCATCCGAGCGATCGCCGAAGTTCGCCCATGCAAGCGCCCGCGTGTTCTCGTTGTCCACCGGCACCACCCAGCGGGTGAACGAAGGCCGCCCGAAGTACCTCGTGTGCCTGCCGTCCATGGACAGGACCGCCCCTGCCTGAGTCATGTTCGGCAGTATCACGTGATGTACGCGTACCCAGATGTTGTCGTCCACCCGGCGCGCGTTGGTGTAGTAGAAACCCTCGTCGACCGCGTGGTATTCCTTGACGCCGAGCTGCCCCCATGCCTCGGAGAACGAAGGCCCGTGGTTGCGGGTGTGCAGGAATACCGCGTGCACGGGATCCATCGCGTTCTCCACGACCTGGAGCCAGTTGCAGGGATAGTCGAAGACGTAGGGAATCCGCCGGGTGCCGGGTACGCCGAAGGTGTCGTAGACCGGAAACGCCGGACGATGCGCGGACGGGCCGAGGTAGGCAAACACGATGCCCGCGTCGACTTCCACCGGATATGCGCCCTGGCGTACCTTGCCCGGCAGCGGCGTTCCCGGGGGCTCCCCCGGGGCTTCCAGCAATTCGCCGTCCACCGCGTACAGCCAGCCGTGGTAGCAGCATCGCAAGCCGCGCGGCTCGCACTTTCCGTACTCGAGCGACGCGCCGCGGTGCGCGCAACGGCGATGCAGCAGTCCGTACGCACCTTCATGGGCGCGAAAGAGCACCAGATCCTCACCCAGCACCCGCAACGGCAACGCAATGTCGCCGACCTCCGACTCCAGTGCGATCGGATGCCAGAACCGGCGCAGGTACTCCCCACCGGGTGTACCCGGTCCGACGTGGGTGAGCTCCGCATCCTCGGCCGGCAATCCGGTCTGCTCGTACCCCGTGAACCGGTCGGTGCGCACGTTGTGGATCATGGGCGAACCCTTCCTGGATGCTGCGAAAGTCAATCAGCCGTCGGCGGATTCTGCCCGGGACGGGGCGCGAGGTGCCGCGCGGTCTCGAACACCTGCGGCCCGAAATGTGCTCCGTTCCTGCTCACGGTGCGCTTGAGCACGAAGTCGAACATGAGCGGATTGTGGTCCTGGATGTCCTCGAGTACCGGCACCGCATCCTTGGGAAGAAAGCCGTGTTGCGCCATGTCGTCGAGGTCGAACAGGGCCGTGACGCCGGGAAGCGGATAGTCGGAACCGTTCAGAAGCCGATCGTGCCAATCGGTGCGCTCCAGCACCTTGCCGAGCGCGCCGGCGGTACGATTCGACTGCATGAGAGCGGAGATGTCGCCCATGAGGATGTGCTCGTAACGGGGTTCGTCCATCAGTCTGGCGAAAAGGTCGATGTTGGGCACTTGCGGCCCGTGCGGCCCGACGTCGAGATCGACGCCCGGGCCGAACGATGCGCAGTGCGCGATGATCACCCGAACCCCGTGATCGAGGGCGCGCCTCAACTTGAGCGGGTTGCCCAGTGCGTCGTCGCCGACGCCCGCGACCGCGCGTTCGCGCCCGCCGTGGGTGAGCAGAGGGATGCGGTGGCGCGCGAGCGCCTCGTAGAAGGCATCGCATCGCGGCGAGGCAGGATCGATTCCCATCGCGTTCGGCAGCCACTTCACCGCCAGCGCCCCGCCCGCAACCGCCGCATCCAGAGCATCCACCGCGTCGGTGCGGTACGGGTGCACGGATGCGGCCCATTCCAGCTCGTCCGGGTGGCGCGCCACCACCGCACGGGCATATGCGTCGGGTACGTAGAACGCGCTCGTCTCCGGCCGGGCGCGGCCGCCGGTGTCGTGGACCTGGTCGAAGGCGAGCAGCATCAGGCGAGAGCCGGGCAGGGTGGCCCGATGGCACGCGAGGAGGCGGTCGAGGTAGGCGCGACTGGCGTCTGTACCGGAGGGCACGCAGCTTGCGTTGAGAAAGAACCGGTAACGCGCGTACTGGAGCAGGTTGATCGGCCGTCGCATCTGTTCGCCGATCCAGGCTCCGTTCGGCCCTCCTCCGGCACCGAGCAGATGGACGTGGGCGTCGATGACCTTCGCCGGATCGAGGCCGTCGAGCGCACGCGTCACGATCTCGTGCGAGGCGAGCCGCTCCGGCAGCACTGCGTCGAGGCAGGGGTTGAAGAACCGCAGCGCGAGCGCGTTCGTCGGTACCAGCGCGGCTGTCGCGAGACCCGCCAGCAACCGGCGCCTCGGGATACGGCGGAACGTTCGGTGGCGGGGACCGGAGGCGCGCCCGCCCCCATCGTCACCGCCGGGGTCGTGCGGTTCGGAAGAGACGTCACACCCGCGAAGACCGGAATTCATCTCTGCTCGAACGCGATGAATTGCGCGATGCTTCGGACCGAGAGCGCATGCGGTGCTCCGTTCGACGGGACGCCCCCGGCGAGCATCGCCTCTATCCCCCTCGCGCCGCGGCCGGAGTATCGCAGGCGTTCATGTGTCCCTCGGCTGCAGCATCGAGATGTCCGCGGTTTCCATGAACAGGGCACCGAGCCGGGCGAGCAGGGCGAGCCGGTTGCCGCGCAGGGCCTCGTCGTCGTCCATGACCTTCACGGTGTCGAAGAAGCGGTCCACGTGGTCGCGCAACCCGGCGAGGGTCGAGAGCGCGCCGGTGTACTCGCCCGCGGCGAGCATCGTGCGAGTCCGTGGCTCCATGTCGGCAAGCGCTTCCGCGAGGCTTCGCTCCGCATCCTCGCGAAGGAGCGATGCATCGATCTCGCCGGGAACGCCGACCTCCCCCTGCTCGGCCTGGCGCAGGATGTTGCGAATGCGCTTGTTGGCCGCGGCGAGGCTCGCTGCCTCGGGAAGGGCCCGGAACGCCTCGACGGCCCGCACGCGCTGCGCGAAGTCGAGCGGCCGCGTCGGTTGCGTCGCCAGCACCGCGTTGAAGACGTCGGTGGGAATTGCCCGATCCGAGAAGTAGGCACGCAACCGGTCGAGCACGAAACGGCGCACCTCGGCCACCTCGCTGGGCGCCGCCGTGATGACCGAGCTCCCCAGACGGAGTTGGCGTACCGTTCCGCCGCGGTCGTCGCTGGGCTGCTCCGCGTAGCACTCGAACGCGGCTTCGACCATCTCGTCGAGATCCAGATCGAGCTCGCCCTCGATCATGATGCGCAGCGCCCCGAGAGCGGCGCGGCGGAGCGCGAACGGATCCTTGTCCCCGGTCGGGGCCTGACCCAGGCTCAGGCAACCGGCAACGGTGTCGAGCTTGTCGGCGATCGCGACCGCACGGCCGGCCGCGGTGGCGGGGATGGCGTCGTCGGCGAAGCGCGGCATGTAGACCTCGCCAATCGCATCCGCGACCGCATCCGGCTCGCCGTCGAGGCGTGCGTATTCGCGGCCCATCTCGCCTTGCAGTTCCGGGAACTCGCCGACCATTTCGGTGAGGAGGTCGCACTTCGACAGCAATCCGGCGCGCCGGGCGTGGGTGACCGAATCGTCGGACTCGCCCATCGCGCGCGCCACGCGGCGAGCCAGCGCCGATACCCGCTCCGCCTTGGCGCGAAGCGAACCGAGCTTGCGCTGGAATACGACGTCTCCGAGTCCTTGCAGGCGCGATTCGAGGCTGCATTCCCGGTCGGATCGGAAGAAGAACGCGGCGTCGCTCAGCCGGGGACGGATGACGCGCTCGTTGCCCGAGCGCACCGTCCCCGGCTTGCGGCTCTCGATGTTGCTGACCGCAATGAAGTGCGGCATGAGTGCACCGTCTTCACCAGCGACCGGAAAGTAGCGCTGGTGTCCCTGCATCGTCGCGACGAGCACGGGGTCCGGCAGATGGAGGAACTCCGTGTCGAAGTGTCCGGCGACGGCGACCGGCCATTCGACGAGCGCGGCGTTTTCCTCGAGCAGCGCCGGGTCGATCAGCGCGCGTCCACCGAGTTCGTCCGCTGCCCGTTCGGCCTGGTCGCGAATCATCGCCATGCGTTCCTCGAACCGGGCCACGACGTGGCCTCCGCGTCGAAGCGCAGTCACGAATTCGCCCGCGCGCTCGAGCGCGATCTCGCCGGAGTGGTGGAAGCGGTGTCCTCGGGTGGAGCGACCCGAGGGCACCCCGAGTATCTCCGCCTCGATGGTCTTCGCGCCGTGCATGAGCACCACCCAGTGCACGGGACGGACGAACTCGGTGTCGCGATCCGCCCATCTCATTCGTCGCGGCACCGGCAGCCGGGCCAGCGCCCGCTCGACCACTTCGGGCAACAGTGAAGCGAGCGTCGCGCCGGCCTTCGTGGTCCGATAGCCGAGCCACGCACCGTTCCCGGTTTCGATCCGGACCAGCCGCTCCACCTCGACCCCGACCGACCTGGCAAACCCCAGTGCCGCTTTCGTCGGCCTGTCGTTCTCGTCGAACGCGCGGGCGAGCGGCGGACCGCGCCGCTCCACGTCGCGGTCCGGCTGCGTGCCGGGCACACCGGGGACGAGCACCGCGAGGCGCCGAGGAGTCGCGCAGGGCACCGCGGGGCCGTGGGCCAGCCCTGCCGCGTCGAGCTCCGCGACGAATTCGGTCGCGAACGCGTTCGAGAGCATGCGCAACGCCTTTGGCGGCAGTTCCTCGGTGCCGATTTCTACGAGCAGGTCATCAAACTTTGCCATCGTCGACTTTGCGCTCTCCGATGTGGTGGCTGATTTCCGCTGCGCCATCGACGGCGGCGACGTTACTGGCGACTCCGCGCGGCCGAATCCTTCGCCTCGCCGGGTCTCCCCGATCGTCGCTTCGCCGGAGCCTGCCTACGCAGCCTCGGCTCCGGCTCCTCCCAGGGGGAAGCCCAGCGCCTCGCGGGAGGCGTAATGGCACTCGGCCACTGCGCGGGCGAGCGAGCGCACCCGCAGGATGAAGCGCTGCCTCTCGGTCACCGAGATTGCGCGCCGCGCATCGAGCAGGTTGAACGTGTGCGAAGCCCTGAGCACCTGCTCGTAGGCCGGGAAGCCGAGTCCTTTCTCGACGAGCTTGCCGCACTCGCGCTCGCAGACGTCGAACTGGGCGAAGAGCGCGTCCACGTCCGCGTGCTCGAAGTTGTACGCGGACATCTCCCGCTCGCTCTGGTGGAAGACGTCGCGGTAGGTCACGCGGCCGAGCGAACCGTCGGCCCACACGAGATCGAACAGGTTGTCGACGCCTTGCAGATACATTGCGATGCGTTCGATCCCGTAGGCCATCTCCGCGGTGACGGGCCGGCATTCCAGTCCGCCGACCTGCTGGAAGTAGGTGAACTGGGTGATCTCCATCCCGTTCAGCCAGACCTCCCACCCGAGACCCCAGGCTCCGAGGGTGGGCGACTCCCAGTTGTCCTCGACGAACCGGATGTCGTGCTCCAGGGGATCGAAACCGAGCATCGCGAGCGAGCCGAGATACAGCTCCTGCACGCCGATCGGCGACGGCTTGATGACGACCTGGTACTGATAGTAATGCTGCAGCCGGTTGGGATTCTCGCCGTAGCGCCCGTCGGTGGGCCGGCGCGAGGGCTGCACGAAGGCGGCGCTCCAGGGCTCCGGCCCGATGGCGCGCAGGAACGTCGCGGGATGAAACGTGCCCGCTCCGACCTCCATGTCGAACGGCTGCTGCAGTACGCAGCCATGGCGGGCCCAATAGTCCTCCAGGGCGAGGATCAGGCCCTGAAAGGTCTGAAGGTCGAATTCGCGTCCCGCCACCGTCCCGTGCTCCGTCGCGAGGGAGCGTGGGAGTATAGCCATTCGCGGCGGCAGGGGAGCGCAGGCGGGGCGTAGCGAGGGACTCCTCGAGCAGCAGCGCGAGTTCGATCATGACGCACCTCCGGGCCACGACGGCGCGAGCACACGGAGCGCTGCGAGGTCGGTCTTGGCGTAGATCTGGGTGCTGATGGCGCAGGATCTGGCCGATCTCTTCAAGCGAGGCGCCGTGGCGCAGCATCGCGGTGGCCAAGGAATGACGCAGCAGAGCTCGTTGATGGTGGCATGGATGCGCATGGGCGTTCTCCCGAAAGAGTTCCCTTGGGTGCCGCCCGTTCCGAGGGAACAGGGGTGGCGGTTCTGGAGAGAGAACGCGGATCGCGCGGAGGTCGCAGCGCTTGGCCGATGCCGATCTAACGGCCTGATATTAAGCGGAAAACGTCCGTAGAAGGCAGCCCGGTCGGTTCGTTCAAGGCATCTCGGATGCGTTCGGTGTACCATCCATTTGGCGGTAGCGGCATCGGACCGGCCCGACTGGTCGTGACATGAGGGGGCAAATTATGCGGGAGGGGATCTACAAGGTCGACTACCAAGGCATTGCAGGGCTGGGGTTTGCGATGCTGATCTTGGAAAGCGGCACCGTTACTGGTGCCGATGTGACGGGTGGTATCTATGACGGTTCCTATGAGTGGAACGAACAGACTCGACTCCTTGATGTCGTCGTCAAGGTAGCCGTCTCGGAGGGATCGGTTTTGGTTACGGGAAACGTCGCTCCGCCCGGAGGGCTCACGTTCGGCGTCAGGTGTTCATTCCCGCGAGACCCGGACAACCAGACGGTCAACGCTGAGACAGATCTTGGCCCCATCGTCGTCCGGGTGCAACTGCTTCGCTCGTTCTCGTAGCCTCGTAGCACCTCCGTAGGCAAGCGAGACTACGGTCTTGCCGATGACAGTCAACGCGGAATGCCGACCTACGGCCACTTTGACCCTCACGTCATGGTGTTTCCTGGGCTCTGAACATTCTCATGTCTCGTGCCGGCGTCCGGCGGGCCGTCTCGACGCGGAGGTGGGCTATGAGCTTCCGGTCTACGACGACCGCTTCACCGGCACGCTCTGGACCGGCGTCGGGCTCCGCGACGGCGGGCGGCTCCGTCCCGCGGGCGATGCGGCCGGCAGCTTCTCGCTCGGCATCGAAGCCGTGCGACGCGAGCGCGACGAATCGGGGTTCAGGGCAGGCTCGCGGCCGGAGCACCGCATCGGCGTCGGGGGACGATTTCGCTGTGGCGCGTGCTGTACTTCATTTGGGTGTCGCATTCCATGCTAATTCGGCACATCTTGGTCCTTGGCCTGACCAATGCAAGCAAGGGCATGTCGTATATCGTGCCCGTGGTAGTGGCGATGGCTTGGGTATTCAGGAGCCGCTCGGCGACATCTTCCCACCAAATCGTAGAGAGTTTGTGCTGGAACGTGTCCACGCAATTCCCGCGAATTCCGTGACCTTCGATGTCCTGGCTGGCCCGCACTGATCGCTTGCTATGGTGCCGCGGGCCGATCGTACGCCAGCCCGAACACCGTATCGCTCATCCACCGCTGGAAGCTCTCGTTGTCCATGAACTGCTTGAACAGCTCCGTATCGTCCTTCATCACGGCGGTCATGACCCGAAGCAGCGCCCGGTCGTGCTCGATTCGGGCGTTTTGCTTGTCGGAGTTCTCCCGGGCGTTTCTGAAGGCGGTGTCCACCGCCACCCGGGAGGGAATCTCCTCGGTAATGAGCCGCCTCACGCGATCGCCGTCCTCCCACGTGATGTCTCCGAACAGGTCGTTGAAGGCCGCGATGATGTTCGACAACCGGTCGAGTTCCGGATCGGGGCGGCCGCCGCCATCTTCGGTCGGTACCGGACCGATTTCGGCTTCTTCGTCCGGGAGCGCGATCATCTGCATGGCCCGCCGCTCGACTCGGTAGCTGTCCATGTCGATGGCGTCGAGGATCCCTCTGGACAGGTCCTCATCCCGGGGCGACGGCAGCTTCGGGATCAGGAAGTTGAGGACGATGGATCGCCTCTCCCAGCCCGCGTTGGACCAGGGGAGGATGGACGACAGGAACGCGCAGGTGCGCACGAACGCCTTGGCCCTGCCCTTGAACGCCACCTGCCCGTCTTCGTCGAGGGCGTTCATGTAGACCTAGACCGCGACGCACGAGT
>JAJDUQ010000069.1 GCA_022826505.1 Gammaproteobacteria bacterium | reverse complement strand
CTGAACAGTTCATCGAGTGCCCCCGCCTTCACCGCCCCGAGCGACGCTTGGGCATTGAACTGTCCCGCCCGTGCCTCGGCCTCGACCAGCATCGCCTGGAGCGTCCCGTACGACACCTTCACCCCGGGGTAGAGCACCGGCAACAAGTCCTCGATGGGACGAATCGCATTGGGCGCCATCACCCGCAGCGCCACCACCGCGCGGCGAAGCTGCGCGTCATCGACCCGTACATCGACCCCCGCACCCCCGAGCAACGGGGCCTCGAAGTGCGCCCGAAGCACCGACTCCGCCGTCGCCCCCGCCGCGTACACCGTGGGACGGGAAATCTCGTACGTCTCGCTCAGCGCCGTCTTCGCACCGTGGGTGTGTTGTCCCGCCACCGCCGCTGCGGCACACTGAATCTTCTGGGAGGTCGTCAGGTCGGTGCGTTGGAGGACGGTCACTGGCTTGCTCCTGTGGATGCCCGAGTCTTGAGCACCTCGAATCATCCCACAGACCCCGCCCGGCGGCTTCCCAGTTCACCCTCCCCAGCGACTCTCCCGCTCGGCAATTTGTAAAGCAGGATGACCAGTCCCCCTTTGGAGGACCCGATCGGCCTGAGACGTCGACTGGCGCCGGCCACCCAGGATTGCGAACAGCATCAGGCCGAGTCGATGTCCGCGGCCTCGGAGACTCGATGTCGGATCGGGACCTTCCGATTTCAGGATGGCGCGCCACGCGGCGAGCCTTTCATGATCGTCGACGTGCAGCAGTCTCCCGACGGCGCGCAATAGAGGATCACGCGAATCGAACGCACCCGCGCCGTCACCGAAACCCGCCCGCCGTCGCAGTTCCACGAAGCAGTGCCCCGACTGGGGCTTGGCATAGATGTCTTCGAGCTCGGCACCTGCTTCGCGCATGAATTCGCCGAGTTGCGTCTCGGGGCCGAGGGTTCGGAGATCTTCGGCGAGGCGCGTTCGGGCACCGAGCACCGCTTGGCGCAGGTTGCGAAGCACCGTCTCCTTCGCGATTCGGTCGAGCTTGAGCGCGCATCCCGGCGGCAGGAGCGGGAAGTCCGCCTCGACGGCCCGCTGCACCTGGTGTCGGGTGCCGCCGAGCAGTGCCCGGTAGCGAACGTCGTAGCGATACTCGCGCCGCACTTGGCCAACGAGGTCGAGCACCGTCAGTACTCGCTTTCCTTCCGCCCACCGCAGCCCCCGCCCGAGTTGCTGGAGAAACACGGTGGCGCTCTCCGTCGGCCGAAGCATGAGCACGGTGTCCACCTCCGGCAGATCGACACCTTCGTTGAAGAGGTCGACGGCGAAGATGGCTCGAAGCTCCCCTCGCCGCAGTCTCGCAAGCGCCGCACGCCGTTCATCCCATGGCGTACCGCCGTCGAGTGCCACGGCCTCGTACCCGAAGCGGGTGAACTGGCCGGCCATGAAATGGGCATGGGCGACGCCCGCGCAGAATCCAAGGGCCCGCATCCGATGTGGGTCCGACACGTATTCCTCGACGGCGTGGCGAACCCGCAGGGCCCGAACGTGATCGCCGGTGAACACGTTGTCCAGATCGCCCGCTACATATCTTCCGCGCTCGAAGCGCACCGTCGAGAGGTCCGTCGTGTCGTTGACGCCGAAGTAGTGAAACGGGCAGAGCAAGCCCTGGTCGAGCGCATCCCAGAGTCGCGATTCGAATGCGGTGCGACCGTCGAACCATTCGCGCACCGGCTTGCCGTCCGCACGCTCGGGCGTGGCGGTGAGTCCGAGCAGGAACTTCGGTGTCAGGCGCTTGAGAAGTCGGTCATAGCTTGCGGCGGCCGCATGGTGAAACTCGTCGACGATGACTACATCGAAGCCATCGGGCTCGATGTCGTCGGTACGGTTTGCCAGTGACTGGACCGAGGCAAAGACGTGACGACCCGACCGCGGGCGTTCGCCGCCGATGAGCCGCTCACCGAACCCTGGCTCGCGCAGCACGAGCTGGAAGACCTGTTGGCTCTGCCGGAGGATTTCGTCCCGGTGGGCGACGAAGAGGAGGGAGTCACCCTTTCCTTCTTTGCGCAGTTGCTTGAAGTCGAAGGCCGCGATCCACGTCTTGCCGGTTCCGGTGGCAGCGACGATGAGATTGCGGCAATGTCCGGTCTGGCGCTCGGCCTTGAGTGCCTCGAGCGCCACGTCCTGATGCGGCTTCGGCGCGACATCGACCAGCAGAGAAATATCGAGGCCGTCGTCCGGCGAGCCCCCGTGACTCTGCCGCGACAGCGCGCGGTCGAGCCGTTCGGCATCGCGTCCGGGTTCGTAGTCCTCGAACTCCGGCTCCTGCCAGTACTGTTCGAATGTCGCCGCGAAGCGCTCGATGACCTCGGGATTCTCCGCCGCGCTCACGCGTACATTCCATTCGAGCCCGTCGACCTGCGCCGCGTGGGTGAGGTTCGACGAGCCGATGTAGGCCGTGTGCAGTCCGCTTTCGCGATGGAACAGCCACGCCTTGGCGTGGAGCCGCGTCCGCGCAATCTCATAGGAGACCTTGACTCGTGCGCCGAGCGCGATCAGTGCATCGAGGGCACGTCTCTCCGTCGAGCCGGTGTAGACGCTCGCAATCACCCGGACCTGCGCGCCGGCGCGTGCCCGCGCTTCAAGCTCGGACCGGAACAGTCGCAGCCCCGAATGCCGCACGAACGCGCACAGGAGATCGATGCGATCGGCGCTCGGGATTTCCCGAGCGATCTCGCTCGCGATCTGGACGTCGCGTCGTCCGTTGACGAGAAGGCCGGTTCGGCGGAAGGAGAGGGTTGGGCGTGGGAGCGGCGGAGGCGGGTCGCCCAGTCCGCGTCGGTCGGCGGCCTCGATGAGCAGTCGCGCAGCCTCCGCGACCCGGTCGTCGGCCATGGCGCCGTGCTCGAAGAGCGCTTCCACCAGCCGATTCGCAAGCGCGACCTGGGACGCAACCTTCGCGTCGTCATCTCCATGAATCGATTTCAGCGCGCGACGCAGGAGCTCGTATACGTGGCGGGCCAGGAACTCGGGGCGGGCTGTGGCGTCGGCGGGGTGAACCTCCACGCGCCAGCCATCCTCACGCCGCGCGTCGATCTCCGCCTCCAGAGCGGCGGTGATCATGTCCTCGTAGACGCCGGGACGGAGTCGGTGCGTCACGACGAATCGAGGCGGGCCAACGGTACCGGCATCATCCGAGGTACACCTCGGAAGCGAAGGCGCTTGGCCTTGCTCCCGCCCTGAACCGCCCAACGGGGATGTCGATGTCGACGTTGAGCTCGTCGAGAAAGAACTCCGCGAAGGTACGATTCGAGAAATCGAGCACATGTCCGCCTTCCATGCCGAACACCCGATCGATGATCCGCATGCCCACGGGGCGGATCTTGACGTTCGACGCTGTGGTCACAGATCACCTCAAGCCTGACGCAAAGAGCCAGGCGTCCACCTGCCCGAAGGCGTCTTGCTGCCATTGGTCGGCGGTGCGCTCTCCGAGCATGTCGGGCCGGTCGGTGAACTGCCGCACGCTGGTCGGCCCGAAATCGTCCAGGTGGCGGAACTTCTCCGAGATGTGGAGATAACCCGTCCTCGCAGTCTCGAAGTCGAGGAGCGGCCGCGTTTCCGCGACGAGGGCGTCGACGCCGCCCGGGAAGTTTCGGATGCTGTAGTAGATATCGTAGGCGTCCTTTTGCTTGAGCCGATTCATGATGGCATAGCCCTTCTGCGCGTACTCGCCATCCCCCAGGGCTTCCGCATCCAGAGTCAGGTCCACGTCCAGGGTTCCGATATGCGGCATGTCGGCTTCGCTCAGAAGCAGCCAGGGAACGGCGCCACCGATCACGGCGAACTTGTCCTGGTAGCTTCCGAGGACCTGGCCGATCTCGACCAGCACCGATCTGACCGAGATCGTGGTGCGGTCGTCGTAGTCGGAGGCGAATTGCGGCTCTACTTCAGCCATGGGAAGAGCTCGCCCGCCAAGTGTTCCGCAGCCTCCCGCTCGCGGTCACTGCCGTTCCAGAGGTCGAGATAGGTCACGAGATGGGGCTGGTGCAGAACACGTTTGGCCCCGGTTCGCTCGCGTCGGCGAACAGACTCTCGTCTGTCGGGACGTGCAGGACCACATTCGCTCCCCTTGCGGCGGGCGTCAGCTTCAACCCCTCCTTCAGCACCTCGGCGCCGGGTTCGTGGGCATAGAACGTCTGGGTGCCGCTCCGGCTGAAAGGCGCAAGCCACTGGGCAGCGGAGTGCAGCGAGTAGATCGCGCGCGGGCGTTCGGGATGCGGGTTGAGCTTGTCCCGCAGCCGCTCGTCAAGCTGCCTTCCATGGAGATGGGTGTATCCGGCAATGGACCGACCGGCCGGGCTGCGATAGTTCTCGCGCCACGTTCGCATCAGGGCGTCCGGCTGGGCGAGAACTGCGCCGTCATTCCGGACCTCGAGCCATTCGCGTTCCAGCAGTGCTTTGCGGACGTTGCTCACATGGCCGTAGCTCGCATTGGCCCGTGGAGCAGGCGCGTATTGTAGCGCCCGGCGCTCGCGGAGACGTCGTGGTGCATGGCGACGTGCTTGCTCGCCTGACGGTCGTAGATGCTGCCGAACCAAGCGGTGATGCGCAGGCTCATGGGCCCGCGCGTTGCGCGCCCCGCTCCATCACGTCACCCTCCGGGTGCGGAGCGCCGTGGCGCGGTCCACCGTCTCGCACGACACCTCCCCCCGGCCCATCCGGCGTCCGGTCGTCCAGGCGGCCCCCCTCGTCCAGGTGGCCCCCGGCTCCCCTCCATCATCTCTGTCCCTCCCTCGCGTCCTGAAGCCCCACCGTGGCGGGGGAGGCCGGCGCCCATCGAGATTCGGCGTGCTCGCATCGCGGTCCATCCCCGCGCAGCGCGGGGCGGTCCGTCCCCCCTCCCTCCTGGGTCTTGAGCCGAACGGGCCATCCCCGCGCAGAGGGGCAGCCCCGAGCCTGCTCGCCTTCCCCCTCGGCTTCTACGGCCCATCATTCACTCTGCGAAATGACAGGCGACCCGATGGCCCGGGCGAAGCTCGCGCCATTGCGGCTCGCGTGCGGAACACTCCGGCGCCGCCATCGGGCAGCGGGTGCTGAAGCGACAGCCGGCGGGCGGATTGGCCGGGCTCGGCACGTCACCGCTCAGGATCACCCGCTCGCGGCGGGCCTCGCGCTCGGGGTCGTGGATCGGCACCGCGGACAGCAGGGCGCGGGTGTAGGGGTGCAGCGGCTCGCGGTAGAGCACGTCGCTCGACGCGAGCTCGACGATCTTGCCGAGATACATCACCGCGACCCGGTCCGCGATGTGACGAATCATGCTGAGGTCGTGGGAGATGAAGAGATAGGTGAGGCCCAGCCGCTTCTGCAGGTCCTCGAGCAGATTCACCACCTGGGCCTGGATGGATACGTCGAGCGCGGCGATCGGCTCGTCGCACACGATGAACGCGGGGTTCAGCGCGAGCGCGCGCGCCACCCCGATGCGCTGGCGCTGACCGCCGGAGAACTCGTGCGGATAGCGGTTGGTGAAGCCGGGATCGAGCCCCACCGCATCGAGCAGCTCCTCGACGCGCTCCTGGAGCGCCCGGCCCCTGACCGTGCCGTGCTCCACCAGCGGCTCGCCGATGATGCTGCCCACCGTCATCCGCGGATTCAGGCTGTCCTGCGGGTCCTGGAAGATCATCTGCATGCGCGGGCGCAGACGGCGAAGCGGTTCGCCGTCGACCGATGTGATGTCCGTCCCGCGAAACACGATGCGGCCTGCCGTCGCGTCGTGGAGACGCAGAATGACCCGGCCCGCCGTCGACTTGCCGCAGCCGCTCTCGCCGACGAGTCCCAGGGTCTCCCTTTCGCGGATCTCGAAGTCGAGGCCGTCCACGGCCTTGACGGTCCCGACCTGGCGGCGGAAGACGCCCTGCATGACGGGGAAGTGCTTGGTGAGGTTCTCCACCGCGAGCAGCGGTGCGGCATCGGTGTTCATGCGTCACTCATGTCCTGCCGTTGCCGCCCGGTCCCGGGCTCGCGTCCGCCTCGGCTTCGAGCCAGCAGGCCACTTCGTGCCCCTCCCCGACCCGCTCCAGCACGGGATTTTCCCGCCAGCAGCGCTCGAAGGCATGGCCGCAGCGCGGAGCGAACGGGCAGGCGGCAGGCGCCCGGTCGAGGTTCGGTGGCTGTCCGGGAATGCTCTCCAGGCGTTCGGCCCGCGTTCCGTCGAGCCGGGGCAGAGTGCCGAGCAGGCCGCGCGTGTAGGGATGGCGGGGGTGCTTGTAGAGCTTCGCGACGCTTGCGCGTTCGACCACCATCCCGCCGTACATCACCATGACCCGATCCGCGAGACCCGCCATCACTCCCAGGTCGTGCGTGATCCAGATAATTGCGGTGCCCGACTCGCGCCGGAGCCGCTTCACGAGATCCAGTATCTGCGCCTGGATGGTGACGTCCAGCGCGGTGGTCGGCTCGTCGGCGATCAGCACCTTCGGGTTGCAGGCAAGCGCAATCGCGATCATCACCCGCTGGCGCATGCCGCCCGAGAACTGGTGCGGGAAGTCGCCGAGGCGACTCGCCGCGGCCGGGATTCCGACCCGCTCAAGCAGCTCGGTCGCCCGTTGGCGCGCCTCCCGGCGGTTCATGCCGAGGTGGACCCGCAACGGCTCGACGAGCTGGTAGCCCACCGTCAGCACCGGGTTCAGCGAGGTCATCGGGTCCTGGAAGATGAATCCCACCCGGGCTCCGCGCACCTGCCTCAGTTCGTCCACGTCGAGCGCGAGCAGATCTTCCCCATCGAGGCGCGCCCGGCCGGACACGATTTCGGCCGGAGGCATGGGCAGGAGCTTGAGCATCGACATCATGGTCACGCTCTTGCCCGAACCGCTCTCGCCCACAACCCCGAGCAATTCGCCCTCGCCGACGTCGAAGCTGATGCCGTTGACGGCATGAACGGTGCCGTCACGGGTGTGGAAACGGGTACGGATGTCCTCGACATCGAGGACGGTACGGCGTGGAGGCGTTTCGACCGCGGTGCTCATCGCTCCGTCACGACACGCGCCGGGGAGGCGTCGCGTCGGCCCGGCGAAGACATCGCGGGCAACGGGACAGGGTCCCCGGGCTCGCCGATGTTCCGTCTGCTTCAACGACGGCACACATGCCACGTACGGTCGATTGCACCACGTCATCCCGGGCGGCCGGGGTGCTCGCGCTCCCGCGGGCGCCGCGCCGGGAATGTCGACCCATCACAAGCATCGCGCCGGACCGATCGGGTCAGTCGCCCGGGCGAATCATGCGCGCCGGCACCACTACTTCGTCGAACCGCTCGCCGCTCATCAAACCCTTCTCGACCACCACATCGCGCAGGGTCTTGCCCTGGGCCCAGGCGGACTTGGCGACGTCGGCCGCACGGTCGTAGCCGATGTGCGGATTGAGCGCGGTGACCAGCATCAGGGACCGGTGCAGGTTCTCCTCGATCCGTTCCCGGTTCGCCTCGATGCCCGTCGCGCAGTGGTCGTTGAACGAATCGGTGGCGCCGGCGAGGAGGTCGACCGACTGCAGCACCGCGTATCCGATGACCGGCAGGTACACATTGAGCTCGAAGTTGCCCGAGCCGCCCGCCACCGTCACCGTCACGTCGTTGCCGATGACCCGGGTCGCCACCATCGTCAGCGCCTCCGACTGGGTCGGGTTGACCTTTCCGGGCATGATGGAGGAGCCGGGCTCATTGGCCGGGATGAGAATCTCGCCGATGCCGCAGCGCGGACCGCTCGCAAGCCAGCGCACGTCGTTGGCGATCTTGTTCAGGGCGCCGGCCGCGGTCTTGAGCGCACCCGAGACCGCCACCAGTCCTTCCTTGCCGGCCATCGAGGCGAAGCGGTTCGGCGCCTCGGTGAATGCGAGGCCGGTGCTCGCGGAGATCGCTTTCGCCATCGTCCCCGCGTAGCCGGCTCGGGTATTCAGCCCGGTCCCGACCGCGGTACCTCCAATCGGTAGCTCCAGGACGAGCGGCAGGACGGCCCGCATCGCGTCTTCGCTGATGCGGATCTGGTCCGCGTAGCCGGAAAACTCCTGACCCAGGGTGAGAGGGGTCGCGTCCTGGAGATGGGTGCGTCCAATCTTGACGATCGCCTCGAACGTCTGCGCCTTGGACTCCAGGGTTGACCGTAGCCGGGCCAGGGCAGGCAGCAACCGCTCGCTCACCTCAACCGCGACGGCGACGTGGATTGCGGTGGGAAAGACGTCGTTGGTCGACTGCGAGCGGTTGACGTGGTCGTTGGGATGGACGTTGCGGTTGGCGCCGAGCGCATCGCCCATGCGTTCCGCCGCCCGGTTCGCGATCACCTCGTTGGCGTTCATGTTGCTCTGGGTGCCGCTGCCGGTCTGCCAGACCACCAGCGGGAAATGGTCGTCGAGGCGCCCGTCAACGACCTCCTGGGCAGCGTCCCGAATCGCCTCGGAGACATCGGCCGGGAGGTCCCCGAGTTCGTGGTTCACCGCGGCCGCGCACTGCTTGACGAGGCCCAGGGCCCGAATCAGGGGTCGAGGCAAGCGCTCGCCGCCGATCCTGAAGTTCTGGAGCGAGCGCTGGGTCTGCGCTCCCCAGTACCGATCCGCGGGCACGTCGATCTCGCCCATGCTGTCTCGCTCGATGCGCGTGCTCATGGCCTGTCGCTCCCTTCCCGGATAGTGATGACGTCCTTGACGGCGTATGGTACAGCCCCGGAACGAAGCACCGGATCGGGCTTCGCACGATGTCGGGGGCATCACATGATCAAGACCATCGACCTGGACCGCGACCTTGCCGGTCTGGTCAAGCTGGAAGGCCGCGGCCCGCACACCACCGAAGAAGAAGCGCAGGCTTCGTTCATGAAGCTGGCCGATTTTCGCGACGGCGGCCTCTTCGCGGCGAGCTTCAGCGGCTTCAGCGGGTGGGAGAGACACCCGAAGGGTGACGAAATCGTCCAGATCGTCGAAGGATCGACCCGCCTTGACATCATCGTCGACGACGAGATCCAGACGCACCGGCTCACGGCGGGGATGCTCCTGGTGGTACCGCAGGGTTGCTGGCACCAGTTCATCTCGGACGAGGGCGTCAAGGTGTTGACCGCGACTCCCCAGCCGACCGAGCACCTGCACGTCGACGACCCCAGGACGCTGCCGGAGGCCGGCTGACAGGCGACGGGGGATCGGCCGGTGCGTCAGTTCTTCCGGCCCGAGTCTCCGCGGACGGGGACGAGCAGACTCGCGACGAAGATTGCGCTCGCGACCATCACGATTGCCGGTCCGGCCGGAACGTCCCATTCGAGCGATCCGAACAACCCGGCGATCACGGCGACGGCTCCGAGTCCCGCCGCCGCCACTGCCATCTGCTCGGGGGTCCTGGCGATGCGTCGCGCGGCAGCGGCGGGAACAATCACCAGCGCGAGCACGAGCAGCATCCCCACGATCTTCATCCCTACCGCGATGACCACGGCGAGCAGGAGCACGAGCAGGATACGCACCCGCTCCACCGGGACACCCTCCACCGCCGCGAGATCCTCGTTGACGGTCACCGCAAGGAAGTTGCGCCACTGCCAGGCCAGCACCGCGATGGCGACGACGGCGCTCCCGAAGATGAACCACAGGTCGGCCACGCTCACCGAGAGGATGTCCCCGAAGAGGTAGCCGATGAGGTCCACCCGCAACTGCTCCATGAACGCGATGACGATGAGACCGGCCGCGAAGACCGCGTGAGCCAGCACCCCGAGCAGGGTGTCCAGGGGTACGAGCCGCTGGCGTTCGAACAACGTCAGGCATCCTGCGAGAAGAACGCACACCACGAGGACCGCGAGGGTCGGTTCGATCTCCAGCAGAAAGCCGAGCGCCACACCAAGGAGCACCGCGTGCGCGAGCGCCGCTCCGAAGTACGCCATGCGCCTCCACACCACGAAGCAGCCCACCGGGCCGGCCGCGAGCGCCACCCCGATGCCGCCGGCAAGGGCGCGCAGGAAGAAGTCCTCGGTCATCGAAGCTCGCCGATCGCTCGCGGTTCGCACCACCCGCCGGGACTCATCGGCCGCGGACTACGGAGTGCGCGAGCCGTTGGGGACATGTTCGACGGGCGCCCGCGCGGCACCGCGGATGTCGGAGCCGATCATTCCGTTCGGCGGGTCCGGATCGCTACGTGTTCCATGTCCAATCGGTACCGGCTCGGCGAGTGCGTCGTGGTGGTGGTCGTGGGAGTGCTGATAGATTGCAAGCGCGCCCGCCACATGCGAACCGAACAGGGAGACGAACGCGGGATCACGCGTGATGGCCCTGGGGTGGCCGGTGCAGCACACGTGGCGGTTGATGCACACCACGGTGTCGGTCGCGGCCATGACCAGGTGCAGGTCGTGCGAGACGAGCAGCACACCGCAGCCGTACCGGTCCCGAATCGACGCGATCAGACGATACAGCTCGTTCTGACTCGTGACGTCGACGCCTGCGAGCGGCTCGTCGAGCACCAGCAACCCGGGCTCGCGCAGGAGCGCTCTGGCAAGCAGCACGCGGTGCAGCTCCCCTCCCGAGATGTCGGCCACCGGATGGTCGAGGATCGCACCGGCGCCGACCTCGTCGAGCAGGGTCTCGAGCCGTCCGCGCGCTGCCGGCGCGCCCAGGGTCAGAAATCGTTGCACCGTCATCGGCAGCACCGGATCGCGATGCACGTGCTGCGGCGCATAGCCGATTCGCAGGCCGGCGGCACGCACCACCCGGCCTCGGGTCGGTGCAACGATTCCGAGCAGCACTCGGACCAGTGTCGACTTGCCGGCGCCGTTGAGACCGATGAGAGTCACGATCTCGCCCGGATGCACCGCCAGGTCCACCCCTTCCAGCACGTTCCGGCGCCCGAATCTGACACTCACCCCGCGCGCCTCGACGAGGGGCGACATCGGCGAGGGGGTGCCCGCCGGCGGTCGAGCCATGGCGTGAATCTCCGAGGGATCAGCGGCATGTACTGATACACTGTAACACCACTGGCCTCCCGTCTTCCCTCGACCCGGCCGACGGTGACAACCCCGGGATCATGCCCGATGACACCCCCCTCCGATTGGTCCGCACCGTCCCCCTGGTTTGCTCCGGCCGCGGCCCGGCGCCCCGCGCCCGGGAGTGGGCGATGGCGGATTGTCTGCGGCTCGACCCTGGCCGCAATATTTCGCCGATCCACGGCTGCGGACGCGGCTCCGACTGCATTCACCGTGCGGATCGGTGAAATATTGCGCCTGGTTCGCAGAGCATGGATCCACACCGCACTCTGCGCGCTCGCCTCACTGCATTGGATGTCCGAAGCTCGCGCTGCCCCAGCAGTGGTCGCGAGCATCAAGCCGGTCCACGCGCTGGTCGCGGGTGTGATGGGAGAGGCCGGCATGCCGCGGTTGATCGTCGACGGTGTCGCCTCGCCCCACACCTACCAGATGCGTCCGTCGGACGCGGCGGCGCTGCGAAACGCGAATCTGGTCGTGTGGGTGGGCGGGACCATGGAGACCTTCCTCGCCCGCCCCATCGCCAGCCTCGGAACCGACGCCGAAGTGGTCACCCTCCAGCATGCGACAGGGATGCAGTTGCTGCCCTATCGTGAAGGCGGACTTTGGGAGGCAGGCCCGCGCGAAGCCGGCAAAACCGAGAACTCGCATGGCCGTGCCCGCGGTGACGACCACGGCCACGACCGCCTTGACACGCACATCTGGCTGAATCCCGCCAACGCACGACGGATTGTCGAGGCGGTGGCGGCGGCCCTCGTGCGCATCCATCCGGTGGGCGCTGCGGCGTATCGCCGCAATGCCGAAGCCATGCGAAGCCGCATCACGGCTCTGGAATCGACGCTGCGGCAACGGCTGGATCCGGTACGTTCGCACGCGTTCGTGGTCTTCCACGACGGGTACCAGTATTTCGAACGGGCATTCGGGCTCAACGGCATCGGCGCCGTCACCCTCGGCCCGACGCGACTGCCCGGTGCGAAGCGGATCGCGTCGCTTCGCCGCGCCCTCGTGGAACGCGATGTCCGTTGCGTGTTCACCGAACCGCAATTCGAGCCACGTCTGGTGGAGACGGTCATCGAACGCACCGCGGTCCGCACCGCGGTGCTCGATCCGCTGGGCGCGGACGTCCCGGCCGGTCCGGATGCCTGGTTCGTCATCCTGGCGCGCATGGGCAAGTCCGTCGCCGGATGCCTCGCCGACGGGTGACCGCATGCCGCCCGGCGGTGGCGGCAAGGCGCGCCGTGCACCGCCGAGCGCGACGGCCGTCTCCTCGCCCCTCGCGGTGCAGTCTTGTATTCTCACCACCGCCGGAGCCAGCGGACGGGTGAAGGACATTCCCGCGACTCGATCTCATGATCAGCGTGCATGACCAGAGCGGCCGATTCTTCTCCGAGGAGCACGATCACCGTCATTGCGTGGCGACCGCTCTCGAGGATGCGCAGGCCGTCTGCAGGGAGCGCGGAGCACGACTGACCCCGGTGCGGCAACGCGTGCTCGAGATCATCTGGCAGAGCCACCGGCCGCTCGGGGCGTACGCAATCCTGGAAGTTCTCTCCGGCGAGGGACATTCCCCGGCCCCGCCCACCGTCTACCGCGCACTCGAGTTCCTGCTCATGCACGGCCTGGTGCACCGGTTGTCGTCTCTCAACGCATTCATCGGCTGCACGCGCCCCGGGCATCCCGGAGCCGGGCAATTTCTGCTCTGCACCTCGTGCGGCACTGCGGCGGAACTCAACGACACTGGCATCGAGCACGCGATCGAGCGCAGTGCCGAGGCCGAGGGCTTCACCTCGCAGGTGCACACTGTCGAGATCAGCGGACTCTGTCCTCACTGCCGCGCCGCCTGAGCATCCGCGCCGTCTGTCGCCACCGGTCTCGCGCGCGTCGACACCGTTCTTCATCAACCGGCCGATGTCCTCCCAACCTCGAATCGTGACCATCGCAAGGACTCTCGCGCGCCGGGTGGATGCGCTCGCGTTCGCTCCTCCGGTCACCCACGTCTACAACCCGCTCCAGTACGCATGGGGACCGCACCGGGCGTATCTGGTGCGCTACGGCACGATGTCGCCGGAGGTACTGATGCTCGGGATGAATCCGGGCCCGTTCGGAATGGCGCAGACCGGCGTCCCGTTCGGGGATGTCGAGATCACCCGCAACTGGCTGGGTCTGCACGGAAAGGTCGCGCGACCGAAGGTCGAGCATCCGAAGCGGCGTGTCGCCGGGTTCGACTGCACCCGCGGCGAGGTGAGCGGTCGGAGATTGTGGGGATGGGCTCGAGACAGGTTCGGCGAGCCCCGGGGATTTTTCGAGCGGTTCTTCGTGTGGAACTACTGCCCGCTCTGCTTCATGGAGGACTCGGGGCGAAACCGCACCCCGGACAAGCTGCCGGCCGCGGAGCGGGCACCATTGTACGAAGCGTGCGACGAGGCGCTGGCGCGGGTCGTCCGCGCGCTCGGGACGCGGCATGTCGTCGGGGTCGGACGATTCGCCGCGGACCGCGCTCGCGCCGCACTGGACGACGATGCGGTATCCGTGAGCGTCGCGCCGCATCCGAGCCCGGCGAGCCCGCTCGCCAACCGGGGATGGGCCCCGGCATTCGAACTCGCGCTGGCAAGCGCCGGGATCGAGGTCTGAGCATTGGCGGCGCTCGTGAGCCACGAGCCGCGCGACAGGACCCGCCCGCGATGACCGAGCCACCCTCACCGCTCCACGACCGAATCCACTATCCGGGCGGCGCGTGGGAGCACTCCCACCCCGACCGAATGGGCGCCAACGCACGCACGTTCGGCCTGCGCCCTGCACCGGTCGAACGCTGCCGGGTACTGGAACTCGGATGCGGCGCGGGCGGAAACCTCATCCCGATGGCCTACGGACTTCCCGACGCCCGCTTCGTCGGCATCGAGCTCGCGGCCCGACCGGTGGAGGCGGGGCGAGAATTCGCAGGCTCACTCGGACTGTCCAACGTCGACGTGCAACAGCTCGACATTCTCGAAATTCCCGCGGACCTCGGAGAATTCGACTACATCATTGCGCACGGCGTGTACTCGTGGGTCCCGGAACCGGTGCGCGATGCGGTGATGTCCGTATTCGCCCGCCATCTCGCACCCGACGGGATCGCCTACATGAACTTCAACGCGCTGCCCGGCGGTCATCTGAGGAACCTCGCCCGCGATCTGATGCGGTTCCGGCTCTCGCTGTCCGACGACCCGGAAGCGCGCGGCGATGACGCGATTCGGTTCGTACGGCTGGTCGCGGATGCGCAACCGGACGGTTCACCCTACCGTCGAATCCTGGAGGAGGAGATCGTCCGCTTCGAACACAATCCGGTCGGCGTGCTGTTCCACGACGATCTCGTCCCCGCTCATCGCGCGTTTCACTTCCGAAGTGTCGTCGACCACGCCGAACGGCACGGCCTGCGGTATCTGTGCGAAGCGCGGCCCGCCGACGTCCACCCGGGGCGTTACCCGGCGCCCATCCAGGCCGCGGTACGCAGGTTCGGAGGTGGACGCATCGCGCGCGAACAGTGCTTCGACTTCCTCGTCTGCCAGATGTATCGGTGCTCGCTGTTCTGCCGCGATGGCGTCGCGCTCGCGCCGATTCGGGATCTCGACGGGATGAATGGAATGCGCGTCGCGGCGGATCTCCGCCCCGCCACGGAACCCGCGGACCTCACCGACGGGATTGTCGCGACGTACTTCGCGCCGGACGGCGCCAGCGTGGACCTCGAGGATTCGGCCGCGAAGGCGGCGCTGGAGATCCTTGCCGAGCACTGGCCCGCCAGCGTCGAAATCGAGCGGCTGCTGCGGGACGCACGCAAGCGTGCGGGCCGTTCAGGTCGACCCACGCGGTTCGAGCGTCGGGAATTCGCCGAGTTCCTCGCCACGAACCACGCCATGGGCCTCACCGACCTCCACGTCCGGGAACCACGGATGGTGACGGTGGCCGGCGAACGGCCCGTCGCGAGCGCGCTCGCGCGCATCGAAATCGAGCGTGGAGCCCGGGTCACCAGCTTGCGCCACCGCCAGGTGGAGATCGACGATCCGATTGCCGCCGAGGTCCTGGCACGCCTCGACGGAACTCGCGACCTCGCCGGACTTCACCGGGACGCAGTTCGTGCACTGCCTGGTGAATTCTTCACTTGCGACCAGATCGAGGCGGCGCTCCGGGGGCTGGCGTACCACGGCCTTCTGGAGCGCTGACGGGGTTGCGAGGACGATCCGGCGACAGTGGCGGACACTCTGGCAGGCGAGGATCCCACCAACCAGGGCGGGACGACGGCTCCGGAGTTCAGTCAGCGGTGATGAATGACAGGATCGAATCGCGATCCGTCAGGTCGGGGAGCGCCCGGTCGGGAGCCGCCGCGGTCAGTTCGGAAAGGGACGAATTGCCGGTCGCCACTGCAATCGCCCTGGCTGCGATGGACCGCGCGCATTGCACGTCCTGTGGCGTATCGCCGATGACCGTGGTCAGCGCCGGTTTCGCGGACCGTCGATGCGTGGTTCGCAGAAAAGCGTCGGCCGCGCCGAGGGCTTCGACCGCGATGCCGCCGCGGTCGGTGTGGTGGTCACCATATCCACCGAAGTCGAAGAACGAGTCGATGCCGTAGTGCTCGAGCTTGAGTCGCGCGCCGGCCGCGATGTTGCCGGTGAGAATTCCCATCGCAATATCGCTCCGCTCGCGAATCGCGCGAAGCAGGGGCAGCACGCCCGGGAGAAGGCCTCCGCGGCGGATGACGAGCGTCCGCTCGAGCCGCCGCAGGTAGCCCCGCACGAACCTTTGCCACGTCCCGGGTCGATCCTCGATTCCGTGCTGGGCGAGAACCTCCCGCACGATCGCACGGTCGCTCCGTCCGGCGAAGGAAATTTCGCCGTGGAGGCGTTCGATGTCGAACTCGGCGCGAAACGTCTCGACAAACGCCGCTCGACCGGCGCCCTGAGTGCGAAGCAGGGTCGAATCGATGTCGAACAGAGCTACGAACATGACGTCTCGCGTCGCCGATACGCTCGGCCGGGTTCGGATCGCACGCGGATGACACGCCGCGAACGAGTGTGGCGAAGTATATCCACCATGCGCAATCGTTTCCCGCAAAGGCTGGATTGGCCCCCGGCGGAGTCGTGTACACTCGCCTGACCCTGCGCTTTGCAGCGATCGTGGCGACGTGAATTGTGGCGCCACGACGCACTGGGAGTACATTGCGAGGGCACACCGTGGTCCGATCCGCGTCGCGGGCGGTGGGGGCGCACGGGTGTCGGGATCGGAGCATGCGAGTCTATCTGGGACTGGGCTCGAACCTCGGGGATCGGCGGGATCACCTGTTGCGAGCCATCGATGCGCTTGAAGCGCATGGACTGTCCATCGCGAGGGTGTCGCCGGTGGTGGAGTCGCCCGCCCTGCTCCCCGACTCCGCACCCTCGCACTGGAATCTGTCCTACCTCAACCTCGTGCTCGAGTGCACGGTCCGTTGCACTCCCGAGCAACTCCGGATCCGGATCGACGGGATCCAGCGGGCATTCGGACGCAGCGGGGAATCGCACTGGTCGCCCCGCCCCATCGACATCGACATCCTGCTGTGGGACCGGGAGTGCATCGAGACGGACCGTCTGACCATTCCGCATCGCGACCTGACCTGCCGCAGTTTCGTGCTGGCGCCACTGGCGGCGCTGGAGCCCCGACTCACGATTCCAGGCCGGGGCGAACGGACAGTACTCGATTACTCGGTGGCGCTCGACCAGCACATTCCGCTGTGGATGGGCATCGTCAACGTGACCCCGGACTCGTTTTCCGACGGCGGCCGGTTCGTCGACTGGTCCCGAATCGAGCCTCATGTCTCGGCCATGATCGAATCCGGCGTCCACATCATCGACGTTGGGGGAGAATCGACCCGACCGGGGGCCGCTCCCGTGGATTCCGCCATGGAGTGGTCTCGTGTGGAACCGGTCCTGGAGCGGTTGATCGAGCGGTTGTCGGAGCACAGGCTGCGACCTCTGCTGAGCCTCGACACGCGTCATCGCGAGGTCGCGGAGAAGGGTCTGAACCTCGGTCTGGACATCATCAACGACGTCGGTGGGCTGACGTCTCCCGACATGGTCGCGCTGGCGCGGGAAAGCGGCAGGGACTGGGTCGCGATGCACCACGTCACCGTGCCGGCCGACCCCCAGGCCACTCTTCCTCCCGATCGTGATCCCTTCGAGGACGTCGAGCGATGGCTGAAGAGGCGGATGGAGGCCTGGGATGCGCAAGGGCTGGATCTCGGTCGGATCATCTTCGACCCTGGAATCGGTTTCGGCAAGGACAGCCTCCAGTCCCTGCGGCTGCTGCGACGCGCGGGAGAATTCCGCCGTCACGGATTGCGCGTGCTGGTGGGGCACTCGCGCAAGTCCTTCATGAAGGGTTTCTCGGGCACGGGCGAGGCCGACAAGGATCTCGCGACCCTTGGTGCCTCCCTTCATCTGTGCGCCCAGGGTGTGGACATCATCAGGGTCCACAACGTGCCGCTGCATGCCACCACCTGGCGGGGATGGTCGCATCTGGCCGGCTGAGTCGGCAGGGAGATTCGCCGAACCTCGGTCGCCGGCTCGCGAACGGCGCGGACGCGGTCGGGAACGGCCATTTGATGGCGGTTCGCGAAATGCAGGCGACCGGCCGCCAAGTCTCTGCACCAAGCGGACGACTTCCCGGCATTCGCGATCGATCCGGATGCCGATTCATTCGAGTCCTGGCGCTCCGCTTCTCACCATGGCGGAGCTGCGAACCCGGCTCTGCGGATATCGACCGATCGAGCCATACGGCGCCGTGTGCATTTCGGCGCATGCTACGATGCGAGCCGGTCCCGAAGGTGTCGCGTCGAGATGAACAGCGCAACGCGACGTCGCCGACACGCAGCGTTCAGATACGGGCGGTTGGTGATGTGGCTCGTGTCCGGCGCCCTGGTCGTCACATTCGCGAGCTACGTGGCGCTTCCCTTCGGTCTTGCATGGTACTTGCCCCAGTTCGCAGCGCAGCACGGCATCCGCCTCGACGTGGGACGGGTGCGAGTGGATCCGTTCAGCTCCAGGCTCAGCTTCTCCGGCGTTCGCGTCGCGACCTCGGACGATTCCTCGATCGAGTGGTCGAACGTCGAGACGCGGGTCGACCTCGCCGAGCTCGCATCCGGCCGACTCGTGTTCGACCGATTCCACTTGAGCGAGGCGAAGCTGCATGCCGGAGACCCGGGCGCGGACGGGACCAGTGTGCTGCCGAGGATTCCCGCCGCGTGGCCGGAAGAGGTGAGCGTGGGCGAGCTCGTCATCGAGGATATCGAGCTGGTGACGTTCGCCGAAGCGCTGGGACATCCGGCAACTGTCGACCAGCTTCGAATTTCCTCGCTCGACGGGGTCTTTCGGCCCGAGGGGGCCGAGGTCGAGGCGGATCTGTCGATCGGCGACGGACGCTCCAGGCTGCACGGACGCCTCAACTTCGGTGACACCGGCTGGATTCTGAATGCTCCCGAGATTGTCGCAACGGACGTCCCTCTCGACGGATTCCCGACACTGCTGGGAGCCGACGGGTCGTGGCGGGGAAGGCTCGACGGCGCAGGGCCGGTTCGGCTCGTCTACTCGCCGGACAATGGCGCGTTCAACGCGACGATCGGTGGCCGATGGGCTGTCGAATCGCTGGATATGGCGCTCCCGCACGTCGAAATTTCGGGAGCACGAGCCGACTGGGACGGCGCGGCGTTCCTGGTGTTCTCCGGGGATGTGGTGGACACGCTCAGCATCGACGGAGAGGTGGGCTTGCGTGAGTTCCGGATCGACGTGGCGGATGCACTTGGCGTCGAGGCGACGGAGCTGACACTGAAACTCGACGCATCGCAGGGCCCCGAGCCCCACCTGGTGGTGGAGGGCCACATCCCCGAGGCTCGGTTCAAGGGCAGGGGAGGTGCGTTCGAAGCAGTCGAGGCGGAGGCCACGCAAGTCTTCTCGCGGGTCGCGCTGACCATCGCCAACGGGTTCGGGATCGAAGTCGAACGGCTGGCGTCCAATGCGCTCGACGTGACGCTGCCGGCCGGGAAGTCGGTCGGCATCGAGCAGATCGAGCTCCAACGTATCGTGGTCGAATCCGGATGGGACACCCTATCGACGACGGCGGGTACGGCGGAACGCGTCGACTGGCGCGGATTCGCCGGACCGGAGAGCAGCGGGTCCGTCACTCGCCTCGCAATCGAGCGAATCGAACGAGAGGGGGATGGGGACATTCGGCTCGGCGCTTCCTCGGCGGAATCGGTCGAAGACAGAAACGTCGATGCTGTCCTGCAGTTGCGCGAGGTGACCCTCGACTCGACGACCATCTCCGCCGATGGCGCGATGGCGACGAACGGTGCGCGAATCGGGGAGACATGGTTTGCGAGCGACACGAGCACACTCATTCTGGAACGTCTGGCTCTGGAGGGAGTCGAGCGGGATACCGGCGGCGTGGTGGGCATCGCATCGGCACGGGCTCGAGTCGTCGACCACACGTACGCGGGAAGGCAGACAATCGTCGGTACGGATGTCGAGGTTGCCGGCGGCAAGGTGTCCGGTCGAGCCTGGGAGGCGAGCCACATCCGGTTCGGAGCTGCCGACATCGGCACGGGCGCCGCAAGCTGCTCGCTCGAGGAGTTCACCCTGGCGGACGCAGCGGGTGAAACCGCGCGAGCGAGCGCGCGTCGCGCAACGCTCGAGGCGCTCGACCTCGGTGTGGACGGATACCGGCTCGTCGCCGACAGTCTGTCAGCGGATTCGCCGACATGGCGCGGGGAAACATGGGGCGTGCAGACGCTTGACGTCGGCTCGGCAATTCTCGATACCCCGCGTCGCCATCGTTGGTTGTCCGACGGCTTGCACCTCACCGGCGTCGAGACGACGGCGTCACGGGGCGCAAGCGCAAACCGGGCCGCATTGGACAGTCTCGTGCTGAGAGCGACCGACGACGCCATGACCGGCGCGCAGCAGGTCGTTCTGGACGAATTGAGTTTCGACGGCGAGTCCGCGATTCGCGCCCGAATCGCATCCGCAAGACGGACGTATTTCCGGGCGACCAACGGCCTTGGTATCGATGTCGCGGGACTCACGGCGGACGCCGTCGCATGGAATGGTGAGGCCCTTGCCGCGGAACAGGGTGCGGCGCCGCTGATATTCCTGACCGCGATGCCGGTTCGTGCCTCGTTCGATAGTGCCGAATTCGCCTTCGCGGTGCTCGGGACCGGTGGTGTGCGCGAGGTCGGAACGCTGACCTCCGCATCCGTTCGAGGCAACGTGGAGCGCGTGTTCGAATGGACTTCGGGTGCGCTCGCTCTGAACGGATACCATTCGCCGGACTTCGGTGAGGCGACGTTCGAGTCCCTGGAGACGCATGATTTCAAGCTGGTGGGCGAGGGGAACAAGGCACGCCTTCGAGCCGGACGTGCGGCCGTCAACGGAACGCGCATCGATTCCTCCGGCGATGCGGTGGTGGAGAGCGTCGAGGTCGACGCAATCACCGTGGACGACCCGAGCGGTCACGCGAGCACGTCGGTGCGTGCCCTGCGGGCGAGTCCGTTGACCGTTCGCCGGTCGGCGCTGGAAATCGGAGCATTGAGCCTCGCCGGATTCGACGCCGAAATCGGGCTGAGCGAAAGCGGCGGGTGGGAGCTTCCGGTGCTGCCAATCGACGCCGGTGACGCCCAGTCCCCGATTCGGGTGCGCATTCGCGAAGCCATTGCCGCAGGGTCGGACTCCGTCATCCGAGTCATGGACCGAACGACGGATCCCGATTTCATGGACAGCGTCAGAATCGGCAGCGCGGCGTTGCATGCATTCGACACCGCAGCGGTCGGTGTGCCGGCCCGTTTCTCCATCGAAGCGGCTTCAAACACCTTTGCCGCCTTGCAGGCCGACGGCGTGCTGGTTCCGACGCTGACCGGTACCGATTTCGAGGTGAACGCGGCAGTTCAAGAACTCTCGCTGAGCAAGCTCTCCCCCTACACACGCCTGCACCTTGGTCAGTCCGTCGAGAACGGACGGGCGGACGTGACGTTCAATGCCACGGTCCGAACCTCCGATCTGGAGGGCATTGCGAACATTGCTCTGAGCGGTCTCGTGCTCGGAGTCTCCGACCCGCCCGCGGAAACTCCGGGACTTGACGCGGCCCTGAATTCGCTCGAGGACGAGCAGGGCAGAATCGAGTTGAGGGTCGCGTTGCGCGGCGAGCTCGATGCTCCCGACTTCGACTTCGACGCACTGGTGGCTCGAGAAATCGCAAGTGCCGCGCTGCAGAACGCGAAGACGCTGCCCGAGGCCGAATGATGGACGTCACCGATATTCTGGATCCTCTGAACGACGCGCAGCGCCAGGCGGTCACCGCTCCGGCCGGTCACCTGCTCGTGCTCGCGGGCGCGGGCAGCGGAAAGACGCGGGTGCTCGTGCACCGCATTGCATGGCTGCTTGCAACCCGTGAGGCGACGCCGTTCGGCATTCTCGCGGTGACGTTCACCAACAAGGCCGCATCGGAAATGCGCACCCGGATCGAATCGATGCTCGGCCGGCCGGTGGGCGGGATGTGGGTGGGAACCTTTCACGGACTCGCACACCGGTTGCTGCGTGCCCACTGGCAGGATGCCGGCCTTCGCGAAGACTTCCAGATCCTCGACAGCGACGACCAGTTGCGTTGCATTCGCCGCGTGCTGCGCGACCTCGACCTCGACGAGCAACGCTGGCCCCCACGCCAGGTTCAGGGGTTCATCAACGCGCGCAAGGACGAGGGTCTGCGCGCGGAGCATCTGGAGGATCGCGGCGACCACTGGATGGAACGCATGGTGCGGATCTACGCCGCGTACCAGGAGACGTGCGAGCGTACCGGGGTCGTCGATTTCGCCGAACTGCTGCTCCGGTGCCACGAGCTGATTCGCGACCGCGACGATGTGCTGGCGCACTACCGGGAGCGCTTCCGCCACATCCTCGTCGACGAGTTTCAGGACACGAACACCATCCAGTACGCGTGGCTGCGGCTGCTGGCGGGCGACGAGGGGCACGTGTTCTGTGTCGGTGACGACGACCAGTCGGTGTACGGCTGGAGAGGTGCCCGCATCGAGAACATTCTGCAGTTTCCCAACGATTTCCCGCAGGTGCTGACGGTGCGTCTCGAGCGGAACTACCGATCGACCGGCAATATCCTCGCCGCCGCGAACGCCCTCATCGCCAACAACCAGGGGCGCATGGGAAAGAACCTCTGGACCGACGACGGAGACGGAGAACCGATTGCGGTCTATGCGGGCTTCAACGACATCGACGAAGCACGCTTCATCGTGTCGCGCATCCGCCAGTGGGTCGATACCGGAGGACGCCGCGACGAGATCGCCATTCTGTACCGGGTGAGCGCCCAGTCCCGGGTGCTCGAAGAGGCACTCCTCACACAAGGTGTCGCGTATCGTGTATACGGCGGCCTTCGTTTCTACGAACGCGCCGAGATCAAGAACGCCCTCGCCTACTGCCGCCTCGTCGCGAATCGCGACGACGATGCCGCATTCGAGAGAGTCGTCAATCTCCCGCCCCGCGGCATCGGCGCGCGCACCGTGGACATTCTGCGCACCGAAGCGAAGAATCGGAACGAATCGCTTTGGAGGGCAACACTCGCAGTGATCGAAGAGCGCACGGCAGGCGTGCGCGCGTCCAGTGCACTGCGCAGCTTCGTCGAGCTGATCGACGATCTCGCAAGCGGTGTCCATGGCCTGTCGCTGCCGGAGCAGATTGAAGCAGCGATCGAGCGCAGTGGCCTTCTCGACTACTACCGGCAGGAGAAGATTGATCGTGCTCAGACGCGCATCGAAAACCTCCATGAGCTGGTGATCGCAGCAGGGCAGTTCGACTTCGACGCCGACGACAATGACTCCGGGAACTCCCTGACCGCATTCCTCTCCCATGCGGCGCTCGAGGCAGGCGAATTACAGGCGGCGGAGGGAGACGATCTGGTCAGTCTGATGACGCTTCACTCGGCGAAGGGGCTGGAGTTTCCCGTCGTGTTCATCTGCGGGATGGAGGAAGGGCTCTTTCCGCACAGCCGCAGCAGCGAGGACCCGAGCAGGCTCGAGGAGGAGCGGCGATTGTGCTACGTGGGCATGACCCGAGCCAAACGCAGCCTCTGTCTGTCGTTCGCGGAGTCGCGACGGTTGTATGGAAACTCCGACCGGTATTCGACCCCGTCGCGATTCCTGCGGGAGCTGCCGCCCGAACGCATCGAGGAAGTGCGCCTGCGGGGGATGGTATCGAGGCCTGGCCTTCGGGTTCCGCCGAGACGTCGGGACAAACCGGAACCCGTTCACGACGATTCGAACGGACTGCGTCTCGGGCAGCGGGTCCAGCACCCGAAATTCGGCGAGGGAGTCGTGCTGATGTACGAAGGCCAGGGCAGCCACGCCCGAGTGCAGGTCAACTTCCAGCAGAACGGCAGCAAGTGGCTCGTGGTTGCCTACGCGAACCTGGTGCCAGTCTGATACCAGCGCTCGACGGACGTCCCGGCGCTGAACCGGGCTCGGGATGGCGCTGTTTCGCGCGAGCCTGACCGACGCGCACGAAACACCGTACTCGGGAAGCTATCCGCCGGCCTCTACCCCTGCCTTGTCGAGCATGAATGCGATGGCGTTGCGCAGTTCGGTCTCGGTCAAGTGGGCAAAGCCGCCTTTCGGGGGCATCGCCCCTTTTCCATTGGTGACAGCTTGCAGCAGTCCCGCCATGCCCTGCGCGAGCCGTGGCTCCCACGCGGCCGGATCGTCGAGCTTCGGCGCCTGCGCGACACCGGTCATGTGGCATGCGAAGCAGGCGGTCTGGTAGATCTGCTCGCCGGCCGCGATGTCGACCGAACCTGATGCAGCCGCCGTCTGGTCCGAGGAGACGGATGCAGCGGTATCGGAGGCCGCTGCAACCGTCTCCGTCCTCGATTCCTGCGCCTGCGAGGAGCCGGTGTCGACAGCGGTGGCCTGGGCCGGCGCCTGCGTCTGGGCGGCGGGGTCGCCGACGCGCGACTCGCCCACCGGCGCGATTCTCGCGAGCACGGCGTCCGGGCTGCTGTTCATCTTCGCGTAAGCCTTCCCGGCGATCGAGTTCGCCACGAAGTACATGGCGAATCCGAACACGGTCAGGAGAATCAGAATAATGCCGAACTGGCGCCAGAAAACGTCATCAGCCTTGCTCACGGAATCCTCCGGAATCGTCTAGCACAAACTCGCGTATGTTTGCAGAAGGCCGCGGCTCGGGACAAGTGCGAATCTTCGAAATCGCGTGCCGCGGGTATCGTTCGGCAGGTGGGCGGCGAACCGTCGCTTGCCCATCGGCACCGGTATCGACTAGGGTTCCGTCGTCGAGACCCGCCGGCCCGTGGGACCAGACAAACCTGTGATGGCAGTCCGGCGAGGGACCGTTTCGACGGCGGAGAGCCAACAGGTCCCGCCGGTCCGCCGCGCCTTCGGAGTCCAGGTGGTGTCAACCCGAGCGGACCAACCCTGCGCCCGTAGCTCAGTTGGATAGAGTGTTGGCCTCCGAAGCCAAAGGTCACAGGTTCGAATCCTGTCGGGCGCGCCAAGTAATTTGGTTATATGGTTGTTTTTGTTCGTGAATTTCGGAGTAGGATACCTAGCGTCCCCCGCTTCGTCCCACACAGTAAACGAGTCCGAGTGGTGCCACGAAAGACGGTCCGCGTGTAAGCGTTTGTCCGTCCCGTGACGGTGCCGGCTTCCAGCCGGTTCTAGCGGTTGAGGATGCGCTTCCAGTCCCTGCGCAGGGGCCGCAGCCAGATGTCCTTCTTCGGCTTGTCGGGGCGGTTCCTGGTGTCGTAGCGCCCCCGCCCCTGGGTGGCGCCGACATGGGTCCAGCCGGAAGCCCGG
>JAJDUQ010000037.1 GCA_022826505.1 Gammaproteobacteria bacterium | reverse complement strand
CTATACAACGGATTTGGCCATCCACAAGCCGCGCACGATGCAACGCAGAATCGTATCGACCACTTCCGCCTTCTGGACTCCGATTTGGCAAAGCTCGACAGTCTCGCCGGACGTCTGGCGATGGAAACTGGTGAATTCTGGCGCAGAGTTCCCGATGTCAATCGTGAGACTACAGTCGACAGTCGGTTGTTGCGAGATCTGAACGTCCTCGAAAGAGATTTGGTCGATTCGGAGCTTCGCCGCGATGATGCGCAAGCACTGATTGGTCAGTCCATCTTCACGCAGTACTTGATTGACCGGAAGATCGTTACGGAAGAACATTTGCTGGCGATATGCGGTCATGGAGACCTGCCTGGTATCTTCAGCAATCGGAGAGCCACCGCACTTCTGTTTGACTGGCTACGAGACACCTTCAATGGCGACATGTTTCCGACAGTGTATGCGTCTCCCAATGCATCGGAATCGGTGCCTGCCGTCCCGTATCTCAACAGGATCGTGGAGTTCCTCAAGGCGACCGATCCGGATGGCCAAAGGTCTTTGTTTCCCTACCGGTTTGACGTCATCCCGGTCGAACTCATCAGCGCCATCTACGAGCAGCTCGTGCATTCGGCCGCCGAAGAAGAAGCCAACAGTAAATCGGTATCGAACAGTGCGAAGAAAGAAGGCGTCTACTACACACCGTTGGCCGCCGTCTCGCTCGTGCTAGATGAGATCTTCAATGGCTTGACGGGCGACGAGACAGTCTTGGACATCACCTGCGGATCGGGTGTCTTTCTTGTCGAAGCCTTGCGAAGACTCGTGTACCTCAAATCTAGTGGCGGTGCACCAGAGCGCCGGACAATCAGAAGTACGCTATACAGACAGCTCTACGGTGTAGATATCAGCCCGACGGCAATACGTATCGCTGCATTCAGCCTCTATTTGGCGGCGCTGGAACTGGATCCTGATCCGCAGCCGCCTGAAGCCCTCACGTTCCAACCGTTGGTAGGGAAGACACTGCTCGTGGGTGACGCACACGTCATCGAACAATCACCCGCTGGGCGAAAGGCTTTCGCGACGACATCTGGGTTGAAGAAATTCGACGTTATCGTCGGCAATCCACCGTGGAGCTTCAAGGGACAGGCTGGAACGGCCGCTCGTCGTCAGCTTGTTTCTTCGCGGGCGCCTCTCCAACCTCGTGGCCAAGGCCTCGACTTCGTTGAGCGGGCGAGAGACTTTGCCGATGACAAGACCAGATTTGGCATGGTGCTTGGTGCAACGCCGTTTTTCAGTCGTAGCGGAACGGGTGTCGAAGCCGCTCGAAGCGTAGTTGGATCACTGGCACCAGTAACGCTGGTAAACTTGTCCGAACTTTCTGGATGGTTGTTCCCGAAAGCCGATATGCCTGCGGTCGCGCTTCTGGCTCGTCATCGAGATCAAGATGCCAGCCGGATGACGCTTGTGCAAACGAACTGGTCCCTCGCTGGTGAACGTAGCCACACAATTGAAATTTCACCAAGCGACATCACGACACTTCCTCTCGCCAGTTGGAAACGGCACCAAGGGTTGTTCAAGGCGGCATTCCTTGGTCGCCGGCACGACCTCCTGTTGTTGGACGATCTGTGGGAGAAGTATGACTGCATGGAGAAATGCCTTGGCGCGCTGGGTACATCACTGAAGACAGGTCTGATCGTCGGCAATCGTAGCCGCGATGCCACATTCCTACACGGTCTACCATTCTTGCGACGTGGACTTCGCCACTGGTATGTGCCTGACGCTCTGCCGGCGTTCGAGGAGGAGACGGCCGAACGACCGAGGAAACGCGAAATCTACAACAATCCACTGCTTCTTGTCGGGGAGTATTTGCAAGGGAAGCCACGACCCGTTACCGCCATAGCGGAACAAGACCTGATATACACAGACAGTTACTTTGGGGGGACGTTCGCCGAAGGTGGCTCGGAAGCCGCGTATCTTGTTGGAGGGATTCTCGGCTCGGCACTGGCGTCCTGGTATTTCCTTATGTCTGCATCGGCTTTTGGGCTATGGATTAGACGGCTGAAACTCGCGGACATAGGCGCCATGCCAGTACCCAATCTCCAGGAATCAGTCGAGTCTCAAACCGGCCGGCGTATTGTTGAACTTGTACGTACCTTTCACCGCATACCTCCTGGCGATAGTGATGTGAAATCTCTAGACGACGCAGTGTTCAACCTCTACGGATTGGACGACGCTGATCGTATCGTTGTGCGAGACGGTCTGTTCCGGGCGACTTGGCAGTGGAAACCGGGCCGACTCAAGTCGACCGCACCTGCGGAATTGGATGATCTCAGGGCGTACGCGCAGGCATTTCTGTCTACCATGGACGCATGGCTGTCCGCGTCCAATCGCCGACGAATGCGTGCGGAAATCTACGAACTGACCCCGGACGCCCCGCTTCGAGTTGTTCGATTCGTACTGGAGGACACACCCGGCCCCTCCGTGGTGGAAGTGATTTCTCCCGACGAGTCGCTCGGTACTGTGCTGTCGCGGATAAGTGAACGAACGAAAGTCCCGATCACGGGCGCCTTGGTCGGAGTGCGAGATCTGCGTGTACATGCGAAGGATGAGGTCTCGATCATCAAGCCGGCTGCACGGCGGTACTGGTTGGGTGTACGTGGACTGGAAGACGCAGACGCTGTAGTTAAGGACAGCGTTTACGCTCACCGTACGACGTAATGCGCCCTACATCTCCGCGGCCCGGTGCTTTCGGTCGCCAGTTCATCGACATCTCGGGCGAACGCTGCGATGCGGTTATGCGGATTCTCAATGCGGGATGGAGTCGAGCAATGGCGCTCCCTCGAGTCCAACCGAACGCCGACGAAGTGGAAATCACGGAATGTCTTCGGACCGAGATGAGAGAAGCGCTGAAGGCCAAGGATGCCGATTGGTGCAAGATGATGACGGTCTTGCCGGGCACCGAGTCTCGTTCGAGCCTCGACCTCCCGAAGCCCGATGGTCGGACGGACATCCCCATCTTGTTTCAGGAGATTCGCGAGGAACTCGATGAACACGATCCGCATGCGATTGTCGAGTGCAAACGGATTGCGGGGAGCGATACAGATCTCTGCCGCCAGTATGTCGTCGAAGGTATCGACCGTTTCAAGACCGGGAAGTATGCAGGCAATCACGCGGTCGGCTTCATGGCCGGATACCTGTTGTCGGACGACGGCAAGGCCGCGACAGGTGGGATCAACAGGTACCTGACCGGCCAGGGGCGCCAGCTCGAACACTTGGGGCCGCCCAGCATTCCCGATGTTCTCTGGGCTTGGAGCAGCCGTCACCCGAGGGCACTGCCGGCCGAACCCATCCATCTCCACCACGCGTTTCTCGCAATGCGGCCCGCGGCGGTCTGATGCCGTGGTCGCGGCTGACCAATACGCGTCCAATCGCCGACTGGTCGGCCCGCGTTTGCTGAAATTCCGGGCGGGCGGTAGCCAGCGGGAGTTGTCGATCGCACGGCTTCAGAGGTAGAGCAGTGACCAAGACTGAATTGCGGGAGCTCATTTCAAACGGTGAGAATTCCGGCGTCGAATTCAAGGGCGACGTGGTTGACAATCACGAGCTCGCGAAGGACGTGGTCGCGTTTGCCAATGGATGGGGTGGACGAATCCTGCTGGGTGTAGACGACAACGGCAACGTACGCGGACTGGCAAAGAGCGATCCGTCCACCCGATGGGGGGCTCATGACGCTGGGCGGCGCTCGTGCCAATGGTTCGATCAGTGGGTAATGCAGGCATGCCGCGACAAGGTACGCCCCGCGATCGTCCCCTACGTCGATCTGTTCCGGGATGTCGTGCCTGACCGCGATGTAGTTGTGGTTCAAGTAACGCGCGGATGGAACCTACACCATGCGCTGCACCATCAGCATCGCACTTGGTACATCCGAGCAGGGAGTTCGAGCCGGGAAGTGAGCCCGGATGAGCTGGAGCGGCTGTTTCCGACTCGTGGCGGCTTCCGGTCCGAACTCCGACCGGTGTCCGGCACTTCAATTGCTGATCTGGATCGGCGCCGCTTGACGGACTACTTCGATCGGGTTAGAGGCCAGAGTGCGCCTGCATCGTGTCCATCCGAAGAGTGGCGCCGGAGCATGACAGCGAGGGCTCGGGACGAGGACGAGAAGCGGTGGAGGGCGCTCGTCGAGTACAAGGAACAGGAGTGGCGCGAGACGCAGGAAGCAGAATGGGAATCACTCCTCGCCAACACCCAATTCCTCGACGACGACGATCGGAGGCCGGCAACCCTTGCGGGTCTGATGCTCTTCGGCAAGAACCCCAGCCGGTTCCTCCCCCACGCGAAGATCGATGCAGCCGCCTATTTCGGCGCGGAGAAGGACCACGAAGCCAGAGAACGGTGCACGCTACGTGGTCCATTTGTCCGTCTGAACGGGGTCGACGGCACTTTGCTGGAATCGGGGCTTGTCGAACAGGCAGTGCAGTTCGTCAGGCGGAACATTGAAACGGTCGTGCTGGAGGACGGAGTACGCCGGCAGGAACGGTGGGACTATCCCGAGGAAGTGATTCGTGAAGCGGTGGTCAATGCAGTCGTTCACCGGGACTACCTGCTCTCCGGCTCGGATATCGAACTCAGCATCTACTCGGACCGGCTGGAGATCGTGTCGCCCGGCCGCTTGGCCAACGGGATCACCACCAAACGCATGCGAGCTGGATGCCGGAGCGCCCGCAACGAGCTGTTGAAGGATGTGATGCGGGACTACGGCTACCTGGAGCACATGGGCATGGGGGTACCCCGGAAAATCATACGGGGCATGAAGGAACACAATGGAACGGAGCCGGAACTCATCGAGGATGAGGAACGATTCACCGTACGATTGTGGAAAGACGCACCCCTGTGACGCGGCACGACTCCGGCGCACGCCGATTTCGAGCATTGCTGCGTTCCGACCATGACGAACCGTTCTGAAGTCCTCCATCCACCCGGATTCCGGGCCGCCCAGGAACTCACACCGGACCACGTTGGCGAAGCTGAGTTGGTGAAGCGACACCCCGCCCGCCGGCCCACCAACTGTCACCAAGGTTCATCAAGCCGTCCCATAGCGCATCGAGCGCCTGGCGAGCACCACGTCCCAGCCGGAATCCGTCGCTTCCGAATGCATGCGGCCCGCCGTCTCGGATCGAGTTCGCAATCCTCACCTCGTTCCGGGGACACCGAAGGCGTGACGCAACCGGTCAGGCGGCGACTCGCTGAACGTGCTCGAGGAAATTCGTCTCGTTCGCGAACGTCACGCCGTACATGCTGTTGAAGCCCTGAATCTGTTTCTCGCCGAGTCCCGTCGCGCAAACCAGGAACTGCTCCTTCTTGAGGTTCAGACGCTTGACGAGCCTCGCGTACTTGTCGATGTCCTGGCGGAATTCCCCCGTCTTGCACTCGATGCAAAGCGGGATTCGATTGTCGACGAGGAAAAAGACATCGAGTTCGTGGACGTCATCGTTCGGCAAGGTAACCACGGGATTACGCAGGCATGCGACCGGAATCCGCCTTTCTCGGAAGAAGGTCAGCAGCTTCATGAACACGTACCACTCCAGCCACGCACCGTTAAAGAATCTCACGATCTCGGGCGCGGTCTGAAGGGTGAGCCAAGCGATTCGGTCGTCTTTCTCGTAGAAGTACTTCGCGACGAACGAGTATTGATGGAGTTCCCGGCAGAAGTTCCTGAGGGCGGCAATCTCATCCTCGCCGCTGTTCGACAACGTGACTTTGGCGGCACTGAACCCCCTGCGCTGGGCGTACCTTATCTGGTTGCTGACCTGCTTCAGGGTTTCGTACCCGTCACCAAGCTGCACGGCTACCTCGTCGAAGAACCCGGTGGTATCCATCGCCCGGTGGTTTGCGTCGAACCGGATTCTGCGTTGCTCGAACCATGCGACGATGGGCTCGAACTGCCGCGGGTCGGTCAGCGCGTCCGTGTCGTGGATGTCGATGTCCGGGAGCGACGGCCGCTCGACGGCCGGCGGTTCGGCCGCCTCCTCCGGAGCGAGCGTCGCTCTCAGTTCGCGCAGCTCCGTCCTCTGGGCCCGATATTCGCCGATCAGCCTTCCGAACAATTTCACCGTGTCGTGGACGGCACCGGCCTGCTTGCACCGGGGACAGCCCACCGAACGCCCGATGTACTCACTCGGGACCTCCCGAACGTGTCCACATTTGCCGCACAGAAAAACCGCCATGTGCCTCTCACTCTTCGCGTTGGCCGACACTCCCGCCACTCCGGAGCGGCCTTTCCGTCGCACCTCGACGCCCTCCACCGCGGCAGGCCGGAGAGGAGTCCGGACTCCAGCTTCACCACGGCCGCACGCGAACCTATTCGACCCGCACGAGTCTCGTGATCCGGCTCGGCTGCATCTCGGCGAGGTAGAGGTCGCCGGCGACGTTGCCCGCGATGCCGTGGGCGATGTTCCACACCCCGCGGCATCGTCCGACCAGCGCGCCGTCCGGCGCGAAGAGGCTGAGGCGCGGGATCTGGTCGGTGACGAATGTCATTCCCCGGTCATCGACGAAGATGTCCATCGGGTGGTAGAGGTCGCCCCACTCCCCGAGGTATGTCCCCTCCCGGTCGAATAGCTGGACGCGGTTGTTCTCGCGGTCGGCGACGAGCACCCGGTCGCGATTGTCGACGGCGACGGCGTGCGGGGTGGTGAACTCCCCGGGTCCGCTTCCCGGCCGGCCCCAGGTCGCCCGATGCGTGCCGTCAGGCGCGAAGCGATGGACGACGGAGTTGCCGTAGCCGTCGGAGACGTAGATCTCGCCGTCCGGCGCGACCGCGACGCCGGTGGGGTGGTTGAAGGGCGCCTGAAATTGCGGCGAGTGGCGATCACCGATGGCGCCGATCGGCTCGCCGTCGGAGCTGAAGACGAGGACCTGATGGGCATCGCGATCAACCAGCAGGACCCGGCCGTCGAGCGCGATGGCCAGGCCGTGCGGATCGGCGATTCGGTCCTCGCCCCAGGTCGCATGCACGCGACCGTCGGGGCCGAAGACCACCACCGGCGGCTCGGCCCGCTGGTAGGCGTACACCAGCCCGGCCGAGTCCACCGCGATGGAACTGATGAGCCGGAGCGGAGATTCGCCCGACTCCTCTCCCCATGCACGTTCCACGCGGTAACGCCGATCGCCCATGGCGACGACGAGATTGCGGTCGAGGGTCATCGCGCGTCTCGGATCCGCATGTATCGGCCGGAAGCCGCCGAATCCCGGCCGTGCGACCCCGGACTCCGATGGTGCGGCTGCGGTCCGTCCCTCGCCACCATCCCGCGCCCCCCCTCACGACACCTTGCGTTCCGCGGCCGTCTGGGCGGTGCGGAACTGCGCCTCCAGGGCGCCGGAGACCAGGTCGGTGAACTCGTCGACGAGCATCTTTCCAATCTCCGCCGACGAGCCGTGGGCGGGGGCCAGGCAGCCGGACGGCGGCACCCAGTCCGGGTTGCCCGGATAGAGGTCGTAGGGCGGGAAGTCGGCCGGTGGATCGTCGGAGATCTTGCTCACGTCGACGAGGTGCGGGAAGAGGTGGAGCATCATCGACGTCTCCAGCACCGCCCCGTGCTCCAGCGCGAGCCCCGGGTAGCCGGCGGGGTACGCAATTTCGAGCACCTCGTCGGAGATCTCCTCGCAGTAGCGCATCTTGAGGATCCTGACGTCGGTGACGCCGTCGTAGCGCAGGTCCCGCACCGCCAGATCGCACGCCTCGGTGAGGAAGAACTCGTTCTCGTAGTGGCCGTCGATGACCGCGATCTTGCGCGCGCCGTGCCGGGCGAACTCCTTGAGCACGTCGCGCACCATCTCGATGAGGCTCGCGCCGTCGAGGCTGGTGGTGCCGCAGTAGTGATTGCCGCCGCCGGAGCGGATCTGCGACTTGTAGGCGTACATCACGGGCGGCGCGACGATCCCGCCCACCCGCTCGGCGGCCCGGCGCGACATCTCGGTGGCCATGATCCAGTCGGTCCCGAGCGGCAGGTGGTAGCCGTGCTGCTCCACCGCGCCGACCGGCAGCAGGATGATGGCGTCCTCCTCCTCGAGCCGGCGCTTGTACTCCGGCCAGCTAAGATCCGACATCATGACGGAACGGCTCATGGCGTCATCCCTCCTCGCAACACCCGCTCAGGCGGCGCGTGGCGCACGGGACTCGCGCGCGACGACCGAGCGATGCGCCGCGCAATCGAGCTCCATCAGACGGCCGTAGCCCGGAACCACGTCCTCGATTCCCGCGAGCCGCAGGCAGTCCCACATCATCGCCTGATTGCTGACCACGGCCGGCTTGCCCACGTCGGCCTCGAGCGCCCCGACGATGTCCAGCGTCCGCAGCGCCCCACAGCAGATGAACACCGCGTCGGCGTCCGTCCGGTCGAGACCGCGGGCGTACTCGCGCATGAACTCGGGCTCGACCAGGTCAATCTCGGTGTTGGTCCGGAGATTGAGTCCCTGGATGTCGAGCACCTCGAATCCGTGGCCGGCGAGGAACGCCAGAACGTAGTCGTTGACCTCGTCGAGGTAGGGGGTGGCCACGACGATTCGGCGAGCACCGAGCGCGTGCAGGCCGCGCACGACGCCGGTCATCACGGTGGTGGGCCGGGCCTCGGGCCTGGCTCGCGCGAGCGCCGCGTTGACGCCCTCCTCCCCGATGACCATCGTGCCCGAGTTGCAGGTGTAGCAGATGGCGTCGAGGCGGTCGTCGGGGAGCAGCAGGCCGGCCGAGGCGGTGATGTCCGGCGCCATCGCGCCGAGCGTCTCGACGGTGGCGTGGTTGCTCATCGGGATGCGCGAGAAATGCACGCCGACGCCCGGCGGAGTCATCGTCCAGACGTCGTCCTCGACCGTCTGCTCCATCGCGAGGACCACGAAGCCGAGCTTGGCGCGCCAGTGCCGGCCCCGGTCGAGCCGCGCCTCCACCGGCGTGGATTTCACCGCTCCCTTCTCGATGTTCATGTCGTCTCCTCCCTGCGCACCCGCATTCCTCAACCGAGAACCTCGAAGTGGCAGTCCCGCGGCTTTCCGCCACCCTCGCCGTGAATCGGCAGCACGTCCTGCGGACAGGCCGAGAACACCATGAAGCAGTCCATCTCCGCGCGAAGCACGATGTACTGGCCCGGCTCGCACACCGTCGGCCTCACGTCGATGGTGTAGCCGTCCTCCTTGATCGGGATGTTCATGAAGACGTTCCACGACCCGGGAATTGCGAAGAGCGGCGTGACCCCGATCTCCATCATGCCCTCGAACATGTTGTCCTGGCAGTTTCGGTGGTACTCGGTGAACCCGAGCAGACCGTAGCGCTGGCGGTCGCAGGCGGCCATGATGGTGTCGTGGATGCCGGGCGTGGTGTCCTCGACGAGGGTGACGATGGGACGCCGCTGGTTGGTCACCATCGTGTCCCCGGCCGCCGGCCACAGATGCATGCTCCAGACCCGCGACGCCTCGACGCACATGTACTCGCGCAGGTCGTAGGCGTTGAAGGCCCAGAAGTCGACCACCTGGGTGCCGTGCGTATTGATCAGCTTGAGGCTCTGACCGGCGCTGAGCCGTGCCGCCCTGCCGTGACCGGCGGGGATGATCACGCGTTCGGATGTCGTCATCGTCGCCTCCTGTACGCCCGACATTCGGAGCGATTCGCCGGGCATCTTCGCTTCCGTCATACTATCGCGGAACCAACGCAGATAGGAGCCGCCGCCGATGTCCGACCCCATCAGAATCGACTCCCACGTTCACATCTACCAATCGGCCGAAGAGGGCATCGCCGCCAAGGAAGGGTACGAGATCTGGGAGTACGGCAAGCAGGACGAGGTGGCGTTCTGCGACGTGCCGGGCACCGTCGACGACCTTGTCGAATCAATGAAAAAGTCGTCGATGGACAAGGTGGTCATCGTCAACCTGTACGTCGCCGACGAGCAGCGGGCAATTTACCGCAAGGCCCTGCCGCCGAATCTGGGACAGGGCGAATTGGAGAAGGCCGAGGGTGACATCGAAGCCCGGGTCCGTGAAGAATTGTTCGCGTTCAACCGCTGGGCGTGCGACGTGGCACGAGATCACGCCGGCATCTTTCCATACGTCTGCGCCGACGTGCTGCTGTTCAGCGCCGAGGAAAACGCGGCGCACATCCGCGACCTGGCCGAGAACGAGGGCGCTCGGGGGGTCAAGCTGCACGGCCCGGCCGAGCGGTTCTTCATGGGCGACGAACGGCTGTGGCCGACCTACTCGGTCTGCCGGGAACTCGGGCTTCCGGTCATCGGGCACTCCGGTCCGGATCTGGAGGGCAAGGGCTTTGCCGAACCCCGAGCCTTCGGCGCCGTCCTGAAGGCATTTCCCGAGATCCCCATCGTCCTCGCTCACATGGGCGGTGCGACATGGCAGCAGGCGCAGGAGATCGCCGAGACCTACGACAACGCGTTCTTCGACTGCTGCGAGATCATCGAGTGGACCCGCAGCGAGAACGGTCCCACCGAACGGCAGCTTGCGCAGCTCATCCGGGACATCGGAGCGAATCGCGTCATGATGGGTTCCGATTTCCCATGGTACGACCTCGATCAGACCGTGGATCGCGTGATGTCCCTGCCCGTCCTGTCCATGGAGGAGAAGGAGGGCATCGTCGGGGCGAACGCGGACCGCATTCTGGGGCTCTGAATCTCGAGCGTCCGCTTGCACTCCGCGGCCGCATGCGCGACTACCGCGGCCGAGGGCCGAACGCGCGCGTCAACCGCCCGCGACTTCGAGGAGGAGCTTGCCCGCCACTCCTCGTCCTTCCAGACGCTGCTGCGCGGCCCGGACGTCGTCGAGAGCATGAATTCCCTGTACCGGAACCTCGAGCCAGCCGTCGTCGAGCCCGTCCAGCACGTAGCGCACACCGCGAGCCCAGCGCGGTGATCCCGGACGCGCATGGTGGAGCTCGAAACCGGCGAGCGAGGTGGACCGTTCGTAGAGTTTCGACCGGATGTCGAAGTTCGGATAGCCCGCCGCTTCTCCGATATTGATGACGCGGCCGTAGGTCCTGAGCGCATCGAAGCTGCGCGCAAGGATGTCGGCACCCAGCGAGTCGATCACCAGATCGACGCCGCGGCCGTTCGTGAACTCGAGCGCGGCCTCGACGAAGTCGACCTGGTTGGTGTCGACGACGCAATGGGCGCCATGCGCAAGCGGTGCCGCCGCCTTCGCCGGCGTGCCCACCGTGCCGATCACCCTCGCTCCCTTGCGCACCGCCATCTGGGTCAGCATCAGCCCCACCGCACCGCCGATGGCGTGGATCAGCACCGTCTCGCCCTTGCGCAACCGGTAGGCACTGTGCAGGAGATGATACGCGGTGAGCGCCACCACGGGGAACGCCGCCCCCAGTTTCAGCGAAATGCCGGTCGGAAGAGGCATGACGTAGCGGGAATCCGTCACGCAGAATTCAGCGAAACCGCCCGCGAACGCAGGCCCGACGATCGCCGCGACCCGATCGCCGACGCGGCGGTTCCGCACCCCCCGTCCCGTCGCCGATACGATGCCGGACACCTCGGCGCCGAGGATTACCGGATAGTCGACCGGGTCCGGGTACACGCCCCGGCGCTTCTGGGTGTCGCCCCAGTTGCAGCCCGCGTACGCGATGCGAATCTGCACCGCTCCCGGCCCGGGGACCGGTTCCGGGACCTCGGTGACCTCGAGCTTGTCGAGCCCACCGGGTTTCTCCACCACCACCGCCCGCATGTTTCCGCCTCCCCGGTGCGAGAGTGAACGGGACGCGCCGACCGGCGGTCACTCCACGATACGAAACTCGATGCCGGCGGAAGAGAGGTCGCAGACATGCGTGCGCCGACCGTTCGCCGGCTCGCGCCACGACTCGATCTCGTCCTCCGTCGCCTCGTCGCTCAACAGGACGAAGTCCGCGGTCGGGGCGCCGAGAGGAAAGCAGTCGAGCGAGTGCCAGGTTCCCGGCGCGAACAGGATGCCGCACGTCCCGTCGAACCGGAATGCGCGTACCGAGGCCGGGTCGGGCATCGAGTCGGGCGCCGCGCCGGTGGCTCCCGCCACGGCCAGTACCGCACAGGCGCCCGCGAGCGGAATGCGACCTTCGGTCACGCGAACATGGCGCTCCAGACGGTGGAACGTCATCGGTTGCTCGTGATACCGCATGATCTGGATGCGGGTCGGCGCGTCGGCCCGGTAATCGAGGTGCCAGACGTCGAGCAACGGACGCGCATAGTCGGCACGCGCTTCTCCCGCGGCGATCAATTGACCGTACGGCGCGAACGCCTCCGCGGTCAGCCGCTCCATTCTGACTTCGACGGTGGTGGCCATCGCTGCCTCGCATTGGTCCCCGAGAATCGGCGGAGGCACAGTGTAGCCCGACCGTACGGAGACCGGCCCGCGGCGCGCGTGGTTTAATCGCTCGCCTCGAATCCGGAGATTGCACGGAAACGTTCGTGCGGGAGAACCATGATGTCAGGTCACACCGAACTGGTCGTCAAGGGAGGCTTCGGCGGGAGCTTCGAAGCCGGAGTCGGTCAGTACATCACCATCATCGACCTCGACGGCCAGCAGGCCGGCGACTTCGTCGCTCTCAATCGCCACGATCTGTCCGAAGGGCTCTCGGCCGTGCGCACGCGCCGTCATCTGCTGTCGCTGTACTTCAGCGTCGGGGACGAGCTGCTGAGCAGCCGGGACCGCCCGATGCTGAAGGTGGTCGCCGACTCCATCGGGATCCACGATGCCACGGTCCCGGCCTGCGACCCCACCCGGTACAGCGTCGACTTCGGAGTGGACGGTCACCGCAACTGCCTGGAGAACATGCACGAACCCCTCATTCCCTACGGCGTCGACATCCTGGACGTGCCCGAGCCGTTCAACCTGTTCCAGAACAGCCCGGTGGTGGGGGACGGGCGAACCGGCGTCGTCGACCCGCCGAGCAAGGCCGGCGACCGCGTGGTGTTTCGCGCCCTGATGGACGTCGTGTGCGCGCTCTCGCCCTGCCCCCAGGACATCATCCCGGGCAACGGGCTCGCCGTGTCCGACATCCGCGTCGTCGTGTCCGACACCGCGCCCGAGGAGTAATCGATCATGCCGCTGCTCATGAAGGAAGCCGTCCCGGGGCCCCTGCCGGAGGAGACCGAGATCGTCGTCGGCCCCGACCGGGCCGGGGCGGTGGTCGCCCGCCGCGGCCAGCTCCTGACCGTCACCGACGTGGAGGGCCGCCAGCCTGCGGCGCTCTTCGGAATCACCCTGGACGACCCGCGGGTGTTCCTGTCCCCGCACCACACCCGGGTGTTCAGCAACTCGTTCATGCTGCGCCTCGGGATGCGCCTGGTCACAAACCACAGGCGTCCCATCCTGGTGCTCGGAAAGGACACCGTGGACACCAACGACCTCCTGCTTCCCGCCGTGGACGGCGACTATCTCGCACGCCACGGGCATCCCGGACGCGTCGGGACGGTGGAGAACGCCGCGCGGGCATTCGCCGACTCCGGCATCGAGCCTCCGAAGCTCCCCGACCCGGTCAATCTCTTCCTCAACGTCGGACTCGAGACGGACGGGTCGATCGTTCCCGGTCCGCTGCGGTCGCGGGCGGGAGACCACGTGACGTTTCGCGTGGTGATTGACGCGACCTTCGTCGTGGCCACCATCGCGAAGGATGTCGGTCACTGGGACGACGGACCGTCGACGCCGCTCGGGGTGCGCGTGCACAACTGGCTGGAATGACGATCCGCACCCGCCGGCTGCGGGCACCGCAATCGGGAACGCGGCCGATCGCGAACGCCGGCCGCGGGCGCTGCGATCGGGAACGCGGCCGATTGTGAACGGTACGACTGCATCCAGGCCCCGGTTGTCTCACGCCGCGAGAGCTCATCAACCAACCCGTCGCGGAGCCCACGGAGCCGGGATTTTGTCGCGCTCGTGGCTTCAGGACCTGGGGCCGGTCGAGAGTTCCGTTTCTCCGACCGACAACGGCCGGAACAATCCGGGCAGGCCGGCGAGACGACCGCTCAACCTGCCGCCAGCGAGCGAAGCTGCTTCGCGCGGTTGGTCGCCCCCGCCATCAGCATCGAAAGATCGTTGCCGCACAGGATGAGCCGCATCCCCATCTCGATGTAGCGTTCCATGAGGACGGGCTCGTAGACGCCGCCGAGTCCGGGAAACCGGCCGTGCCGGCGGCAGGCATCGATGACCCTGGCCTGCGCCTCCATCACCGCGGGGTCGCCCACTCGCCCGGGAATCCCCATCTCCAAGCAGAGATCGTTGGTGCCGACGAGGAGGCCGTCCACGCCTTCGACGGCGGCGATGGCGTCCACGTCCTCCACCGCCTGCGGCGTCTCGATCATCACGATGACCAGGGTGGAGGCGTTGATCGCCTCGGTGGTCTCACCCACCGGAACCGTCTCGAAATCGAGCTGTGCAAGCCCTCCGACCACCGACCGGCGACCGAGCGGGGGGAAGCGGCATTGGCGCACGATACGGGCCGCGGTCTCCGGGTCATCCACGTGCGGGGCGACGATGCCCTGCGCGCCGCCGTCGAGCACCCGGCTCGCGTGATGGTGCTCGAAGCCCGGCACCCGCACGATGGGGGTGATCCCGGCGGACTGCGAGGCCACCGCAATCTGCGCCGCGGTATCGAGATCGAGGCTCGAGTGCTCCATGTCGATGAACAGCCAGTCGTAGCCGCAGGTCTTCATCGCCTTCGCGATGTCGACGGTGCGCGACATCCGCACACCCATGCCGAGCGCAAGCTCGCCCGCTTCGAGCCGTTCCTTCGCGACGTTCCTCACCGTTGCCATTCCCGCCCTCCCGACGTGCGAGTCGGGGCGATCATCCCACATGTGCGGTCCGTCGGGACCGGTCCGTCCGCTTCCGGTTCGACCGGGCTCGAACCGACCCGCACCGGTCCGACCGGAGCGTCCACCCGCCGCGCCGACCGCTGTGCCGACGGCGTGGAACCGACGCGAACCTCGGCTATCATTGCGCGCCCGAATTACCGGCGGATTCGGTCGATGGCGACGAAGCGCCCGCGCCGTGCCGACCCATGCCGTCATCACCATCCGAGGACTCCGGAAACCGTATCCATGGCCAGACTGACCGATTACCGCGTACTCACGTTCGACTGCTACGGCACCCTGATCGACTGGGAGGGTGGAATCTGGGACGCCCTGCAGCCGCTCGTCATGCAAAGCGGCCGCACCGACGTGACCCGCGAAGCCGGCCTCCTCGCCTTCGCGAAGCACGAGCACCACCACGAGCGCGAGAGTCCGGAGCTGCGCTACCCGGATCTGCTCGCACGTGTGCACCGGAGCATCGCGGAGAGCTTCGGCATCGAGACCAGCGACGCGCTCGACGAGGCATTCGGCGCTTCGGTGCCGCTGTGGCCCGCGTTCCGGGATACGGCCGACGCGCTTCGCGCGCTGAAGCGCCACTACCGACTCGTGATCCTGTCGAACGTCCACCGCGACGGCTTCGCGGCCTCGAACCGCAAGCTCGGCGTGGAATTCGACGCGATCTACACCGCGGAGGACATCGGCTCCTACAAGCCGGCCGACGCGAACTTCGAGTATCTTCTTGCGCACCTGCAGTCCGATTTCGGCCTGGAGAAGGCCGACATCCTCCACACCGCCCAGAGCCTGCACCACGACCACACGCCGGCGAAGCGCTTCGGGCTCGCCAACGCGTGGATCGACCGCCAGCGTCTCTCCGAAGGCGGAAGCTGGGGGGCGACGGAGAAGGTGGGCGAGATGCCGGAGACGGACTTCGTGTTCTTCTCCATGGGCGAAATGGCCGCAGCGGTCGAAGCGGAGGCCGGGTGACGCGGCGCAACCCGGCCACTCGGGTTCTCCGGGCCTCCCCGGTCGGGCATTCGTGGTCGGTGACGACGGGACCGAGGCAGAAACCCCGGGTGGAGGAAGACCTTCGTGGCTTGTCGCCCGACGGGCGTTCAGCGGAATTGGCGCCACGTCGTCCGACACGAAACGGCGCCCGCACGGGGACACTGTATCAGGTTGTGCATTCGGCTGACCCGGCCTGCCGGGTGGCTTGACCGGACGCCATTGCCGAACGGCGCGAACGGACGGTCGGACCGAGGCGCGGTCCGACGAAGCGAGGGTTGAGAGTTCCATGACCGACATACAGAAAGTTGTGCTCGCCTACTCGGGCGGGCTGGACACCTCCATCATTCTGAAATGGCTTCAGGAACGGTACGGCTGCGAGGTGATCACGTTCACCGCCGACCTCGGCCAGGGCGAGGAGCTCGAGCCGGCCCGACGCAAGGCCGAAGCGCTGGGGGCGACGGAAATTCACGTGCAGGACGTGCGCGAGGAGTTCGCCCGCGACTTCGTGTTCCCGATGTTCCGCGCCAATACCATCTACGAAGGCGAGTATCTGCTCGGCACCTCCATCGCCCGCCCCATCGTCGCCAGGCACCTGGTGGACATCGCGGCACGCACCGGCGCCGACGCCATCGCCCACGGCGCCACCGGCAAGGGCAACGATCAGGTTCGCTTCGAGCTCGGGGCGTACGCGCTCAACCCCGACATCAGGATCATCGCACCCTGGCGCGAGTGGGACCTCCACTCCCGCGAGCAGCTTCTCACCTACGCGGCCGACCACGGCATCCCCATCGAGCGATCGAGCGGCAATGCATCGCCCTACTCGATGGACGCCAACCTGCTGCACATCTCGTTCGAGGGCAACGAGCTGGAGCATCCCGCGACCGAGCCGGACGAGGCAATGTGGCGCTGGACCCGCTCCCCGGAGACCGCTCCCGACACCCCGCGCTACATCGAGCTCACGTACCGGCGCGGCGATATCGTCGCCATCGACGGGGAGGTGCTCACGCCCGCGGCGGTCATGGAACGTCTGAACGCCATCGGTGGCGAACACGGCGTCGGACGTGTCGACATCGTCGAGAACCGCTACGTGGGCATGAAGGTACGCGGCTGCTACGAGACGCCCGGCGGCACCATCATGCTGCGCGCCCACCGCGCCATCGAGTCCATCACCCTCGACCGAGAAGCCGCCCACTTGAAGGACGAGCTGATGCCTCGCTACGCCCACATGATCTACAACGGGTACTGGTGGAGCCCGGAACGGCTGATGCTGCAGGCGCTGATCGACGAATCCCAGCGCCACGTCAACGGAGTGGTCCGGCTCAAGCTCTACAAGGGCAACGTGCTGGTGGCCGGGCGAAGCTCGGATTCGGACGACCTGTTCGACCCCGCCATCGCGACCTTCGAGGACGACCGGGGGGCATACGACCAGAGGGACGCCGAAGGCTTCATCCGGCTGAACGCGCTGCGGCTGCGAACGGCGGCGCGCAGGGGGCGGGGGTTCGGCAAGTCGGATGCGTGACCGGCGCACCGCGACCGAGCCGGAGAACGATGCGGAGCCCGGAGATTTCCGGGGACTGTCGGCGCGACACCGGGATGATGCGTCCTCGAACGACCGGCATCACCCTCGGCTGCGGCTCACAGTAATGTCAGGTGACTCGTCGAGCAATTCTGGAACGGCAGCTCTCTGGAACGGCAGCACTGGTTCCGCTTCAATGGGGCGACGGAACTTCAGGCGCCACGTGAGACACCGACACCAATGACGAACTTCCCCCATTCGCTACTCGACGGCTATCGTTCCTTCAAGGGCCTCAGCTACGGACGCGATCGCGACCGGTACCGCGAGCTCGCCGAGCACGGGCAGTCACCCGAGGCCATGGTCATCGCATGCTGCGACTCACGGTCCGCGCCGGAGACTGTCTTCAGCGCCGCGCCGGGTGAAATTTTCGTGGTGCGCAACGTCGCCAACCTGGTACCCCCGTACGAGCCGACCGGCGGCTACCACGGCACCTCCGCCGCGCTCGAGTTCGCGGTACAGGGTCTGAAGGTCAGGCACATCGTCGTGCTCGGCCATGGGCGTTGCGGCGGCATCCGGGCGGCACTGCATCCGGCGGAAGAGCCGTTGTCCCCGGGAGACTTCATCGGCAAGTGGATAACGCTGCTCGGTCCTGCTGTGAGCGAGGCGGCAACCGGCAGCCCGATGACGGACGCCGAACGTCAGACCGCGCTCGAACGCGCCTCGATACGGAACTCGATCGCAAACCTGCGCACCTTCCCGTTCGTCTCAATCCTCGAGAGCCGCAACCGCCTCGCCCTGCACGGCGCCTGGTTCGACATCGCCGGCGGCGAGCTGTGGACGATGGATCCGGACACCGGAGAATTCTCGAGGGTGGAGTGAAGCGCAGGCACGTCGTCGCGCCCGGGCGCCGACGTGCCCGGACCGAATCGGGATGACTCAGCGCTCGCGGCGCATGTACGGGAAGAGCAGCACGTCGCGAATCACCACTCCCGTTTCGAGGCCGTCCACTTTGTCACTTGATCGACTTCTCGATGAACCCGAGGGTATTGGCGTTCTCGATCAAGGTTCTGACCTTCGCGCGATCGAGGCCGGCGGGGACCTCGGCGTCGATCTCGAGCTTCAGTCTCACCTCGCTGCCGGGAAGGGTGGTGAGCTGCTCCACCACGCCTTCGACGATGCGATGGATCTCGCGAACCGGACGATCCGCCGAGACCATCACCGTACCGGCGAACCGGGTCGGCTTCGCTTCAACGTCCGGCGAGGCAGGTCGCTTCGGGTCGTCGGTATCCCTGATGTCCTTGGACGGATGTGAAGGCTCCGGAATGGGGTACGGACGGTCCGAAGGGATCGGAGGCGCGGGCCGGTTCGTCTCCGCAACCTCCGGCTTGACGATGACGCTCTCGCCGTCAATGACGACCCGCGCGTTGGCCGCGTTCTCGATCACCAAGCCACGGTAGGTGCCGGCCCCTTCGTCCCAACCTTCGGCGTAGGCGAAGGGGCCGGGCAATACGTTGCCGATCGCCGTCTCGACGGTCCTGACGAGCACGGACCGGCTCTTCAGCCGCGGCAGGTAGGCATAGCGGCTCACGTAGTCCCAGAGGTCCTTCAGGGAGAGGTGGGGCTTGTCGCCCCATATGTACTTTCGAAGCACCCGGTCGAGCCTCGCCGGCCCGAGCTCGGGCATCAGCGCTTCCTCGTCGACCAACCGCTTGCTCGCTCGTCCGAGCAGGCCGTCGCGGGCCGCCACCTTGCCCGAGATCCACGTGATCTCGCTCCCCGGCCTGTCCTGCACCGGATACAGGAGATAACACCATGACTCGCGAAGCCGGGCTCTCAGGGTCTCCCTCGCCTCCGCGAGCTTCGCCTTCGCGAGCGCGCTGTCGCTCTGGGTCAGGTTGAGCCGCTCGGTGTCGCGGACGATCCCTTCCCAGGCGAGGACGGCGCGCATCGCATCCTGGAGATTGTCGAGCTGCCGCGCCTCCGCGGCGAGGAATACCAGCACGTTGCGATAGACGCGAGGTGAGCTTCCCCGGTGCAGCAGGACATCCCCGGCTTCCGTCAGCGCTGAAGATCCGTCGCGGCCGGTGTGCGGATGCTCGACGCCGAGCACCACCGCGCGCACGCCGCCCGCTTCGTCCGGTACGTCGCCGGAGCCGCCCCGCAGCACCTGCACCGCATCGAAATGGCCGCGGTCGCCGAGTCCGTTGATGTAGACCTCCAGCGCCTTGTCGATCTCGATCCGCACCAGTGCCTCTTCGAGCTGGCCTGCCCGATCGGCCGCGATCCGGTTGAGACTCGCGGACATCGAGTACCAGTAGCGGCCGAGATCGGTGTGCATGAACCGGGCCTGGTTGCCGAGCCGACGCAGCGCGTCGCCGAAGATGGCGGGCCGCTCGCCCGGCTGAACCACGCCCAGGTTGATCTGCTTGTCGTCGAGCCCCCGGTTCTCCTGCTGGTGGACGGGGGCGGTGCCCATGAACACGGCGCGGGCGACCCGCCGCGTGGCGGAGTAGCGGTTCAGGTTGGGGGCGGACTGGTCGATCCGGTAGGGAATCGAGCTCGGGCCGTCGACGTCTCCTGCGATGATCGACTGCCAGCTCACGTCGAGGTAGTGGAGCAGCTCCGGTTCGACCCGATCGGAGCCCGCCGCCAAGCTGCCCGGCATGATCATCACCGAAGGGTCGTTCCCCATCCAGAGCTCGTGGATGGCCTGCGCCATCAGCCGCAGCACACCACGGGTGCGCTGAAACCGCTCCAGGGTGCCCCAGCCCGTGTAGAGCTGGTCGAAGAGTTCCGGATGGATGGGGTAGGCCCGTTCCAGCTTGCGCCGGTAGTCCGCGTCGGCGCAGCCGCGCGGGAACTCGTTCGGATTGTCGCGGTAGAGCTTCGCGAACTGCATCAGGGTGTTGTCGCGGTGGTGGTACCTGTCGCCGGGGATCTCCCTGAACAGGCGCCGGCGGACGATCTCGTAGCTCTCTTCCTGCGACGCGGGCCGCCATGAGGACTCCACCCGGGAGAAGGTCTGCTTGAGCCGGGCCACCGCCTCCTGTCCCCCTTCCCCGCCGACCTCGATCTGGGACGCGGGCAGCGCCGCCACGAGCAGAGTTCCGGGGCTGGTCTTGACCGCTTCCGTCAACGACTGGACGAAGGTCAGGTTGGCGTCGAACGAACCCGACGGCAGGCCGTCCGCCTTGTAGATCTGGCGAAGATAGGCGACCCACTCGTCGATCAGGATGAGGCAGGGCGCGCAGTCCCTGAAGATGCCTTCGAGGACGTTCGACCCCGGTGCGATGCCCTTGGCGTCGTTCTCGGCGATCCGGTCGAAGGCGTCCGCACCGCCCAACTGCCAGGCCAGCTCGCCCCAGGTGGTGCGAACCCGGCGTCCACCCTCCACGCCGATCACGTCCTGCGGACCGCGCGACGTTCCGACCAGCACCGCCCGGCTCACCCGGGGAGGGACCGTCGCGCCGTGCTCCGAGAGGAGCTGGTCGAGTCCCGGCAGGTCCCGCACCGGCGTCCCGCCCGCCATGTGATAGAGCGCGAGCATCGAGTGGGTCTTGCCGCCGCCGAAGTTGGTCTGAAGCTCGACCACCGGATCGCCGCCCGCGCCGGAAAGCCGTCTGGCTGCGCCGACCAGGAGCGTGCGCAGGCCGTCGGTGAGGTAGGTCCGGCTGAAGAACTCCCTCGGGTCGCGGTACTCGGAAGGCGCGCTGCCGGCGTGGACCTTGCCGAGGTCGGCGGCGAACTCGGCCTGCTGGAACTCGCCGGTCGCGACGTCCTGGTGCGGCTCCACGACCTCGCGCCACGGCTTGAGACCACCGGCCGCCTCGACGGAGATCTCCAGTCGCCGGGACTTGCGGCGTTCCTCGTTGCGCCGGAGCTCGGTGAACTTGGTGCGCAGGATGGTGTCGCGCATCCGGCCGAGCCGCTCCGCGGGGCCGCCGGCGCCAATCGCTTCCATCAGGCGCCGCATGGAGTCCAGCGCCCGCTCGGCATCGTCGTAGGTGAAGGAATCGTTGTGCGAGAGCTTGTTCCGGACCGCGACGAGCTCGTTCACGATGGCGCGCTCCGCCCGCCCCAGCACCGCCCTGAAGGCGTCGGCCCAGAACCGATCCATGGCGTTGAGCAGCGACGCCTGGTCCCAGGCGATGCGATCGTCGCGGTCCGGGCGGAGCCCGGACACCTTCCCGGCGACGCGCGTCTGCCAGTGCCCGGTGAGCGCGCTCTCCAGCCGTTTCTCGACGAAGGGGATGAGCGCGTCCGGCAGGACCTCCATGCCCTCGAAGACGTGCTGGCGGGTGCTCTTGGCCATGACTACATCCCTGTCGTCCCTGCCACGAGATTCGGTCCGTCTTTCAACGACCTGCCGGTTTCGGCAACCTGGAGCCCGACGATTGCACCGGTTGCCATGCTCGAGTCGTCCGGACCGCTCGGCACCATCGCCAACGCCGGGCCGATGCGGTCCCTACGAAATGCCTTCCTTCGAGGTACGCCCGATAATCGTCCCTGTCGACCTTTATCCCGGCGAGAGCGCCCTTCAGCCTCGAAACGGTCGGCGTCAGCTCGCCACTGGCCGCCTCGGGCGAGGTGATCGTCGAGAAGTACTCGGCCACCATCTGCGAGAGAGACTTTCCGGCCGCTCGGGCGTAGCGCTTGGCGTCCCTGACGAGCTGGTCGTCGAGCCTCAGCGTCAGCTTGGTCTGCACGGCGGCTGCCTCCGGAGACGATTTCGCGATACCTCACGGCGCTGAGACGACTGCCTCGACGCCGAACGGGTCTCGCGACGACAGGAATGTGCCCTCGGGCAGCGGGCGGCCCAGGTCCTCGTAGAGCTCCATGACGGCTGCGAATGCGTCCTTGGCGTTCTCCAAGGCTTCGGACACGGTGTCGCCTTCGGTCACCAGCTCCGGCAGGAGCGGCGACGTGACGGTGTACCCCGCTTCCGCTTGGGGCGTGAGTACGAGAGGAACCCTGTACCTCATGCGCGAGCCGTTCGGTGACGTGCCCGAGCTTCATTATCCGCGCGAGCGGCGCCGGAGTGAACCTTTACGGGGAGCAGGTCGGCGGAATCGGGAACGAGAGCTCTCTGATTCCTTACACATCGTTCAGCATGCCCCCGCTACGGAGCAGGCTTTGCACTGCCCGCTGCTCCCAGTCAACGAAATCGGCAGGCGCCGACCAAAACCGCATCCAGGCCTGATTCAGGACGCGGGCGACGCTGTTGGTGGGTGTGTCGCGATAGCTACGAATTCCCGCTGCTTGAAATCCTGCGAACGCGGTACCGACGATCTCGTCCAACACCGTCGCCGGATAGAACGCGGGATACTCCGGTGCCGCCACAAAGCCTCCTGCGGATTTCAGCTCTTCCCAACGGCGCTCGACATCCATGGCCTCTCCGTCGAACTGGAGCGCCCGGAGGCCGCCGAGAATGACACGCATCCGTGCTTCGTCCGAAGGATGAGTCGTAGCCTCGAGTAGCGGAAGTGCATAGGGAGAGTCGCTGTGCAGTGCCGACAGGTGCAGATGCGACCACGCATAGGCGGGTCCTACGGTGAACACGGCAAACAAATCGCAGTGAAGCTCCACCACCCAGCCCGGCACGCAGCGTTGAGAGAGCTCGATGTTCGTCTGTCGAGCTCTTGGCCCCCGGCTTCTCTTGAGTCGCTGCCGCTCATCGTAGCAGTGCTCCAACCACGCGCTCAGGGAGGTCTGAAGGGCTTGCGCCACCGGCCGCAGCCTGGGCGAAATCGGTTCCACGAAACATTGGTGGGCGAGCTCGTGGTAGACATCAGGGAGATGCAGCAGAAAGCGGTTTTCGACCAGCGGGACGAACAGGATGTTGAGCGCAGTGTCCAGTGAGAAATACATCTGCGACAGCGGGCTGACGACTGGCGGCAAAGGGGGGTGATTGATTTCACCAACGATGCGGCGGACGAACGCATTGAGTTCTCGGTCTTCGGTCTTCACGCGATCCAGGGTGGCAATCGCCCGACTCTCCATCTGCGTCAACATCTTGCGACAGCGCCGAAAACTGCGCAGTCGCTCTGCCTGAACGTTCGGGTCCGTGTATCTCGGATCGGTAAGCAGGGTGTCGAGTCGGTGTCGAATCTCGACCAGGGTATCGCGACTGAGCGCGGCAAGTGCGAGATAGTCTGCCGGCAAGTCGCTGCGAATCTTCAGCTCCAGCGCTTCGGCACGTGAGATGAGTTGGGGAATCGCACCCGCAAAGTAGACCCGCATGCCGTTAACTGACAATCCACAAGCGTTGTTCGAGCTGTGCCTGTTCGTGCTCCAGCGACTGCGCCAACGATTCCAGTATGCCGATCGTCTCGACGGTTCGTGCGCCGATGAGTTGCTGGGCGAACTGCGACCAGAAGGCTACCCCGCGGCACTCTCGGTCAGCCAGTATCAGCAACAAGCGGAGGGCGACGCTGTCGGTATCGTCCTGCGTCAGTCGCGTCAGCCGGTCGGCCAAGGCGCTGACCGGTGATTCATCCTCGCTGTTCGATTTGATGGTGACCAGCGCTTGATCGACCTGCTCGGCAAGCCTCGCCACGTCGGAGAAGAACATCGAATCAATGCCGGTGCCGCTCACGATGCCACCTCGCGTTCGTTAGCGTAGTTCTCGATTTCCTGCATCTGATACTCGCTGGCCTCCTCGGTGAGGCGGATGTCGGTGAGTCGCAGCGTAATCGGGAGCCGGGAGCAATCGTCCGGCTTGGTCCACGTCAGATGTGTAAAGTGGTAGAGGTCCTCGAGCGAATCGAGAAACGGGCGATCGCCCGCCACTTGGTGCACGTGCAGAGGATTCGAGGTGCCGGCACGTCTGAACGGATGGCCGGTGGTGCACAGGAACGCCTGATTTCCGGGCAGAACCACGCAGTTGCCGATTGCTGGATTGACTGTGCGCGGACTGTTCGGGGCTCCGGGCAGTTCATCGAACAAACGCACCGGAATTCGCGATGTCTTGCGCACTTCAAGCAGGTTCAAGGTGCCTGTGGGGACAATGACACCATCGGCCTTCAGACGCGTCGCCGCGCGCTCGACGCCATGCTGCTCGTGAGGGAACAAGACCCCGTCACGATGGATGACTACATGATTCAGAGGTGCCTGGCGCTGTTCGAACTCTTGTTGAAGCTGCTCGGTGAGCACGCGTTCAACCTGAGCGGCGTCCAGACGCTCCGCTTGCTGGCTTTGGTCGAACACGCTGCAAAGACGACGACCTCCGGCGTAAACGAAGGTGAAGCCGGCGATGTGGGATTTGACGTCGATGCCAATGGTCGCGGTACCGTCGTCGGGTCGGGCCAGAACGAACGGCCATCGTTCGTTGGGCAGCAGGATCTTGTTGAGCACCACCGCGCGCAGATAGCCAGTGAGCAAACCCCGCTTGTCGGCGCGCACGCGATAGTACGGCTCGCCGGATGGCCGATGGGCAAGCTCGTAGCAGCGACCCGGCGTTTGCGTGTGGTGGACGGCTGCAAACACGTCCAACGCACGCAATTCCCCAATGACCATGGCGGCCAGTCGATCGTGCTGGCGGGGTCCGCGGCGGTCGGTGTCGTGAATCAGCACCAGCGCATAGCCGCTCTGACAGCGTTCCTTGACGGCCGCGAGGATTCGATCACCCTGCTCGGCGAAGGTCTTCGGGCCGCGGTCCGCGTAGGTCACAACTTCCGGTTCATATCCACCGCCCTCGGGGTAAATCGCAGCGATGCTCCGCTTCAAGTCGGCAACGAGAGTTGGGCCGAAGCTGGCCATCACGCTTTCGGGGACGATGTAGTACTGTCGATCAAAGCGACGCTTCTCGTACACACCGGCGTTTGCGTCGCACAGCAGTTCTTGCCGACGGCGACCGAGATCGTTCAAGCGTACCGACTCCACGCCGATGTCGCCGGTGGTGCCGAGCTTGTATCCGTGGCCAAACTCGATGACCGGGATCGGAAACACATGCCGAGGTGCGTCCCAGGGCCGTGCCGCGCGCGCCAACCGCGTATCGCCAAAACGCAACTGCTGCAGGTACCGCCGACGGATTTCACGAATCAGACTGCGCCGCTTGTCCGGACGCAGTATCGTTCGACGGTGGTGACGTGCTGCGCGGCCGCTCTCGGTATCCTCAATGGCGTAGCACAAAGCCGCAGGCGCGAATCGGTCCAGCCCGTTCTGCTTGTAGAGCAGGACACCCGCGTCGGCAGGCAGCGCGGCGAGGTCCTCGGGTATCGGCTTTCTCGACGTCTCGGTCAGATAATCGAGCAAGCTCACTCGTTCGCGGGTGGCCGGATGTTCGAAACACACCTCCGAGACATTGAGATCGTGAATGGCCAGCGACTTGATGTCGTACCACTGATGCCCCATGCGGTAGGTCAGCTTTCGGTTGATGCACCGCTGGCGTTCAAACCGGCTCGGTCTCGTAGGCAGCGATTTGGCACTCAAGAAGCGGTGGCGGATATCGAGCGCCACCCCAAAGCGGCCGTCCGGCAGCGGTGCGGTACGGGCCGTGAACCCGCGATACATCGCAATGTCGTCATCGAACACGTCTGTGGGGCTCTTGTCGTAGAACGGAGCGCCGGCCGACGGTTGCCACAATCCCGAATGATTCCAGAGCGCGCCCTGCAGGGAAAAGTCGAGAAATCTTTGGGAGATCGCTCGGGTGTTGTCATCCGTGGCGCTGAAATCCAGCGGAATATCGTCGCTCGGGTCGTCGAAGTACACGCTCTGTCCAACCACCATATATGGCGACTCGGGCACCGTGGTGTCATCGCGTAGCACGAGGTAGGGTTGTTCGTCGACGTCGATGATCGTCACGGGGCTCGTATTGCCTCGCCGACGACTCAACTGATTGATCAGAAGCTGTCGATTCCGATAGTAGTGTCCGTTCGTGCGCGACAAGCCGCGAATCTTGCACAGCCGATAGGTTGCCTTCAGTTGATGAAGATTTTCGATGGCGTAGATGTTCGTGATGATCGGCTTCACGCTGCCTCCTTCCAGCACAGTTTTCGGTACTGGCAGCGCGCACAGTTCTCAGGTCGGTAGGCGCCCTCCAATTCGTTGACATCGATCTCCATTGCCTTGCGGCCGTTGACAAGTCGGCGCATCGCATAGGCACTGTCGGCGATCTCGGCTTCGAGTGTCACCACGTCCGACTCCGTGGCGCGATAGCGCCGCACCGTGCGATTGAGAAGCTGCACCTCGATGAGTTCAAGGTCATCAATTGCAACTTCGGATAGTGACTCAGGGAAATCTTGGTGCGGTTCAGCACGCGTCAGCGCCATGGCGTAGAGAACGAGTTGCTGGAACGCATCGAACAGGCCGAACGCGTGCACCTTCCAGTCCAAGATCAGCGGCGGCCGATCGTCATAAAAAACGATGAGATCGGGAATCGCCTGGACGCTTACGCTGGCGATCTTGAAGCTCAAGATGCGTTGATCGCAGAACTGACGACCGGCCTTGATCCGGGACTTTACCTCGTCCATCGCAAAGACCGCAGTGATCGCGTCGTTCACTTCCTGTCGCGCGCGGGCGACCTCGTCCTCGCAGATGTGACCCTCGTACTCCATCACGTGGAAGGCGGCGAAGCTGTCCCTGTTGGCCTTGTCGGCGGGCCGAAACCCGGGTTCACGCAATCGGTGTGCACGCGCCGTGGCCAACTGGGCGTCGAAGCGGCGCATCGCAAATCGCAGGGCTTCGGACAACGTGATCGGGCACCCTTGACGCAACGCGCGGATAACGGTCGCGCTGATCGTGTCGTCGACGATGTTGCCGCGCCACTGTGGAATGCTCTGCAATTTGCCGAGGAGGTACGCCTCCCGCCGCAGTGGGGCCCTTGCCACGGCGTTGGCGAGTTGATGACGGTAGTACCATTGGCGCTGGCACCGGCGGAAACACTGCGCGGCTGACTTTGACCACTTCACGTGATGTGCCTCGCCCCGCGCTCCCGGATGAATGTCAAGTAGTCGGCCAGTGCGTCCTCCTCTGCGGGCGTCACGGTGCCCACGCGCGCCGCCAACCCTTCGAGCCGATCAGCGGCGGGTGCGGCACCCTCCGGTACCGGGTATCCGGCCCGCTGCATCAGGAGCGCGTAGGAAATGTCGTAGCACTCGGCGAGCGCGTGCAGAACATTCGGTGACGGCTGCTTGATCTTGCCGCGCTCGAGTTGGCTCAGATAGGCGTTCGAGACCCCCGATCCGGCCTCCACTTGGCGCAGGGTCAGGCCGCGATTCTTGCGGGCGGAGACCAGGAATCGGGCAAGCTGGCTGGTATCCATGCTGTACAGTGTACTTGATTTGCTAAGAATCACAAGCAGAATTTCGCTTGCCACAGCCACAATTTGGCCAAATCACCTATGAACTTGGCCACAATCGAACTACACTGACGCTCAAGTCGTCGGCATCACGGCGAGGTAAGCCATGAAGGATATCCCGTTGGACCAGTTGGAGGCCCGCTTTGGCCCGACGTTCACGCGCGCGTTGCGCCGCACGATGCGTCTGCACGGCGAAGATGCCGACACCGTCGAAGCCTGGGGTGTCGGGCAGGCCAAGGATCACTTCAGCCAGATGCTCGATCGCGTGCGCGACGGCGAGTGCCAGCTCGTGCGCCGGCGTTCGGAGGACCCGGTACTGATGATGTCCGTCACGCAACTCGCGACCTTCGTCGAACTGGCCGCCCCCAAGCGGCGCTTTGCCGACCTCATTGCCCCCGATCCAACACTGCCGGTGGGTGATGCCTTGATCATCTCCGAAGCACCGATTGGTCGCGACGAGATCGAGATCTAGCGTGCCCGCGTACCTTCTCGGCACACAAGCGCTGGCCGACGCAGCGCGCAACGACACCACCCCGGTGCACCGGTGGGCGGCGAGTCAGGTACTGGACGAAGACGATGTCGTCACGAGCGTGGTGTCGTTTACGTTGTTCAAGCACCAGATCGAATCCCTCGAACCTGCGCGACGGGCTCCGTGGCAGCGTCTGTTCAATGCAGCGTTGGCGCGCTTTCGCGCGTGTGACGGCATTTTGCCCGTCCGCCTGGATACCGCACTCCGAGCCGCCGAGCTTCGCAGCATGCGCTTGGAAACCGACACCGCGGATCGGCGAGAGCCCTTGGGGGACCTCGGTCGACTCGTCGCGGCCACCGCGCTCGAGGAGCATTTGGTGCTGGTCGACAAACGACAGCCGTATCATGCGGCGCTCGAGACGGCCCACGGCCTGACGTTCCTCGATCCTTACGCGCGATGAACGGCGACGGCGAACTCGAACTCGGCTCCGCCCAGCACCAAGTCCCTTCCGACCAACGTCAGATCCTGTGTCTGAGTGGCGGTGGTTATCGAGGGTTGTACACGGCGCTCGTGCTGGAAGCGCTCGAAGAACGGGCCAAACGCCCGTTGACCGAAGTGTTCGACGTCATTGCCGGCACGTCCATCGGCGGTTTGATTGCAGCCGCACTTGCGCTGAACATGCCTGCGGCGAGCATCCGTGCCGCGATCGAGACCCACGGCCCCGCGATTTTCGACCAGCGGACCGGATGGGGACAACTCCGCTTGTCGGTGCGCAATCCGATCCGGGCGCTGTACCGCGCGCGTTACTCGCAGAGACCGCTGCGCCATGCCATTGATGTGATCTTTGGCGCTGATGCGAACATTCTCCTATCGAGTGTTCCAGCGCCGCTCATCATGCCCGCGGTGAACCTCCGGACGGGTGCGCCGATCGTGCTGTTGTCTGCCGGGCTGGCTGGCAAGGGCGCGTCCGACCTTGGCTTGCGGGATGCGCTGCTGGCGACATCAGCCGCCCCGGCGTTCTTCCCGCCCCATCGCGCTGCCGGGGGCACCTTCGTCGACGGGGGGCTGGTGGCCAACGCGCCAGAGCTGGTTGCGGTGACCGAAACCATCCGCAAGCTCGGCTGTCAACTCGACGATGTGCGTGTCCTGAGTGTCGGTACCGCAGGGTCCCCTCACGCAACGCGCCGGCCCGATGGGGCGCCGGGGGTGATAGCGTGGCTCGTCGCGCGAGGCTTGGTGCAGTTGACGCTGTCGGCACAAGAACAACTGGCCGTCGACCAATGCGGGGTGTTGTTGCGCGAGCGCTATCTGCGGCTGGACTACCTCCTGGCTCCGGCGGATCGGGCGCGGCTCGGACTGGACGAGGTCACCAAGGCGTCGACGGAAGCCTTGCATCGCGCCGCTGAAATCACCATCAACGCGTTGTCGGGCTCCAATCGATCGGCGATACGCCGTTTCTTGTCGCACCGATCCCAAGGCCCTCGACGCCCTCCGATTGGTTAGCTGCTCACCTCGTGTGCGAGAGAGACTTGGCAGCCCGTCGAGCGTACTGCTTGACGGCGCTTGGTGTCCCGCAAGAGCTGGCCGTCAAGCCTTCAGCATGAATTCGGTCTGCACGGCGGGGTTCTCGACAGACGCACAAGATATCCGATGAAGACACGTCACACGGAGACGGGATATCAAGATCGTTTCCGGATCGATGGCGCTGCGAGAGTTCTTCCGGCTCACCGGCGGGTACGTGGCGCGCGCGATCGGCGTTGCGCGCCGCGTCACGCTCTTGCACCAGGGATGACCGGCGTGCCGTCAGGCCAGCATCAACCGTTCTCCTTTGGGCTCGGGAACGGGGTCACCGAACTCGCGTGCAGTGTCTATCCAGAGCGCCATCGCCTGATTGACGTTTTGAAGGGCGGCTTGCTGCGTATCGCCGTGAGCCATGCATCCGGGGAGCTCCGGCACCTCCGCCACGAAGACTCCGTCGGCACGACTCCAGTAGAGGATGATCTCGTATTTGAATGTCATTCTTCCTCTCCCAACTCATGCTTCAGCATCGTCTGACGAACCTGTCGTACCTGATAGGGCTTGGCGTGAGCGCCCTCGCGCTGCAGGTTGATTCTCTCTGCCACGCCGTCCTTCCTGAATATGTGGTGGCTTCCCCGTATCCGCTCGGCAAAACCCAGGCTCCGGAGCAGACTGCGCAAGTCGTCGAAGCGAATCCCGGCATCCGATCGACCACCAAGAATCCTGCGGACAAGCTCTCGACGCCGGGTCATGAGCGAGATCCCACAATCACAGGTCGAGGACTTGTTGCTGGTCATCACGGACGTCATGGATCGCGGCCGCTTGGCGCGTCAACTCCGCCCACACCGCGATGAGGCCGTTGTAGGACACCGCCTCCGCCGCGTCCCGCCGCTTGTTGGTGCAGACGTCGTAGAGGCAATAGGCGAGATCCTTGGCGGCATCCGCCCGGACGGGTCCGATCTGCTTGAGAAGTACCGCGGCCGCATGCTCGCCGTCGTGCTCCAGGGTACGGATGAGATGCTGGCAGCACTCCCAGACGGTCACGTGAGTGTCCGCCGACGGATCCCAACCTGAATCGATCTCATCGCGTTCGAGAATGCGAACCCGGCCGGCGGCGGCTTCCGCAATTCCGGCGTGCTGCACGCTCTCGACCGAGATGCCACGCGCGGTCGCGATACTGTTCGCGGTGCCGAAGTCGCCCGCTTCCGTACCGTGCTGCTCGAACCACGTGACTGCGAACCGCGTCTCGGGGTCGAACTCGCCCTGGACGCCGCCCAGATACTCGTCGAGCTCGCGGTTGATGAGTTGAAGCGCGGTCTTCACCGTCATCGGGCGGTCGTCGGCCTCAAGTACCGCCTTGCAGCGGCTGAAGACACCCATGCCCGGACCGATGGCCGATTGCGGCATGTCGGCGGGTGCGATGTTGGCTGCCTGAAGCTCGGCAATCGCCGGAGGTAGCTCGCGTTTGAGGACACGGATGAACTCGGCGCGACCCATGACTTCGGCGTTCTCGTCCCGCTTGCGGCAGACGAGGACAACGGAGCTGGCGAGGGCGTTGCTTCCCTGGCTGCGCATGCGGTTCGCCAACTCCGTACGTATCGGCCAAGTGCCGACGACCGCGTAACCGGCATGGAGAACGGCTTGCAGGAAGGTCGCCCAGCCCGCCGAGCTGATCCCGTCTTCCGCAATCTCACTCTGCTTGAAAGCGTAGTAGACGGTTGCAGGATAGTGGGGCGAAGACTGCCGCGCCAAGTTCGCGATGGCAGTCGACATTCCGCTCAGGAAGAAGGACTCTGCGGCCTCCCTCCCGCCGTGCCGGCAAGGCGTGGCGACCAGTTCTTCCGCCTTGGGAGTTGCAAGCACACCGAACAGATCGGGATACGTTGCTCGGAGCACACCCTTCATCCAGCCGAAAAAAAAATCGGAGAGGTCGGCATATCCGATGTTGTCGTAGTAGGGTGGATCGGTGGAAATCACCGCTCCGTTGTGGATGTGGACCGTCTGTGCGTCATGATTGATCTGGAATCCATCGACATATGGATAAAATCGTTCAATCACCTTCACGATACTTCCAAGGCTTGTCCGAAAATCACCTGCCGCGTCACCGAAGACGTTGTTTTCCCCGAAGTCCCATAGCATCGGAATTGCCTGCCGTAGGGACTGGTCATCCAGCTTTACAAATTGAGGGGTGCTGGAGCGGGAGAACTGGGAAGTCGCCGGGCGGGGTGTGTGGGATGATTCGAGGTGGTCAAGACTCGGACATCCACAGGAGCAAGCCAGTGACCGTACTCCAACGCACCGACCTGACGACTTCCCAGAAAATCCAGTGTGCCGCAGCGGCGGTGGCGGGACAACACACCCACGGCGCGAAGACGGCGCTGAGCGAGACGTATGAGAT
>JAJDUQ010000040.1 GCA_022826505.1 Gammaproteobacteria bacterium | reverse complement strand
GGTGAACAGGAAATACAGAATCACGCACGCCCCGGAAGCGGCGACGAGAGGCCAGACCTCGAGCGCGGCCCATGGACTCGACCCCGTCGCCGCCACGTGGAGTCCCGCCAGCACCACGAACACGGCCATCACCGCGTACGCCAGCCCTTCAGGGTAGGCGTTGTCCTTGATGTACACCTCGCGCAGAGGATGCAGGACCGCTGATGCGATCACGAGAGATGCGACTACGGAATCCATGAACGCGCGCACACGGTGCTGGTCACCCGGAATGGCAAGCGGCGATGGTTCGTATCCTCGCACGGGATGAACTCGATACGTGGCCGGCAGCGGCTGATCGAATCGCGGCCACCGGTGCGACTTCTCGCCAGCATGCGGTCGATGTCCACGTGGACCCCGTAGTCACCGCAATCGTCCTTGCCTCGGCGTTCATGCACGCGTTGTGGAACGCCCTGGTCAAGGTCGACGGCGATCGCCTGATGGCGATGGCGGTGATCACGGGCCTGACCGCGGCGTTCTCGCCGGTCCTGATCGTCCTGAGCCCGCCGATTGCCGCCGAGAGCTGGAAGTACCTGGTGCTTTCCGCCGCGCTGAACAATCTCTACTTCTTCCTCCTCATCGAATCCTACCGAGTCGGAGACCTCTCGCATGCCTATCCCCTCGCTCGAGGCTCGGCGCCGCTGCTCGTCGCCCTCGGTTCGGCGGCATTCGCCGGAGAACGACTCGGCCCGGGGGGCATCGCCGGGGTGCTTCTCGTTTCGGCCGGAATCATGAGCCTGGTGGCGGGCAGCCGTTTCGATCCCCGAATTCGCCGGCGTGCGATCGGATATCCGCTCGCGACGGGCGCGACGATAGCCGCCTACACCGTCGTCGACGGTATCGGCGTGCGGGCGTCGGGAAGCCCCGTCGGGTACATCGGCTGGTTGTTCGCGCTGTTCGCGATTCCCATCGTGCTCGTCGCAATCGTGTCCCGTCGCACCGAAGCCATTGTTTTCCTTCGCACCCGGTGGCGACCGGGCGGACTCGCCGCTCTGTTCAACTTCGGCTCCTACGGGCTCGCGATCTACGCCCTGAGTCTCGGTGCGATGGCGCACGTCTCCGCTCTGCGGGAGACCAGTGTCATCATCGCTGCCCTCATCGGCGCGGTCGTGCTCAAGGAACCGTTCGGACGATCTCGAATCGCCGCGGCGGCCCTGGTCGCCACGGGGGTGGCCACGATACATCTGGCCGGATGATTCCCGGCTGCATGGCGGTGATGCTGACAGCAGCGATGACGCCCGAGACGCAGGCGGTGCTCGCGAACTGCATGACCGCAATACGTGCGCAACTTCGGCCGCGAGCAGCCGGAGAGTGGCGCAGGCCCCGGCTGCATTGTATTGGAACATCTCAGTAAAGGGTCACATCAGGCCTTTTATGTTGACTTTTCTGTTTAGGAGGCCATTTACCGCCTCTTGACACGATACTGGATTAGCGGTCATATTTGGCCTTCAATATGCGAATTATCGCAATAAAGGGTCACAATATGCCGATTACGGAGCGCACAAACACATCTCGGCAACTTGAAATCGAGATCGGGTCCCGCCTGGCACGATTGCGACTGTCCCGCAACGTGACGCAATCCATGCTGGCAAGGGATGCCGGAATCGGTCTCCGCACCCTGCGGCGCGTCGAGGCCGGCGAATCTTCCACCTTCGACACTTTCCTGCGCGTCGCCCTGGCTCTGGACCTGGGCGATGCCGTCCTGGACGCGATACCCACGGGCCGAATCCGCCCGATTGAGCGTGTCTCGCGCACCCGTTCCGAACGTCGGCGCGCACGCCCGCGACCACGGGAAGACCGCGAGCCGACCTGGACATGGGGTGACGGCCCGCATGACTGACGCGAACGTCATCCTCTGGGGCCGACGCATCGGGGCGGTGTCGTGGGATGAGACACGCGCCCTCGGGGTCTTCCAGTACGACCCGGCTTTCGTCAACGCCGGCATCGAGGTTGCGCCTCTGGCGATGCCCGCCAGAGAGACACCCTACGAGTTCCCGGCTCTCAACCGGGAATCCTTCAGGGGTCTGCCGGGAATGCTGGCGGACGCGCTTCCGGACAGGTTCGGCAATCGCCTGATCGACGCATGGCTGGCGGAAACCGGAAGGAGCCCGGAGGCCTTCAACCCGGTTGACCGGCTCTGCTACATCGGCCGCCGCGGCATCGGCGCCCTCGAGTTCGAGCCGGCGCTTCGCAGACGCACGAGAGCGAACACACTGGAAGTCGCCCGACTTGTCGACCTGGCGAACCGTGTGCTCGACGAACGCGCAAGCCTTGCCGGGCGATTCGAGGGAAAGCACGACGCGGAGGCTCTCGAGGACATCCTGAGCGTCGGCACGTCGGCGGGTGGCGCGCGGGCCAAGGCCGTTCTCGCCTGGAACCCGAACACCGGCGAATTCCGATCCGGACAGCTCGATGCCGAGCCGGGCTTCGAGCACTGGCTGCTGAAGTTCGACGGCGTTTCGAACAACCGGGACAAGGAGCCGGCCGATCCCGAGGGCTACGGCAGAATCGAATACGCTTACGCACTCATGGCGCGCGCGGCCGGCATCACGATGTCCGAGTGCCGGCTCCACCACGAGGCCGACCGCAGTCACTTCATGACGAAACGATTCGACCGTGACGGCACCGGTCGCAAGATCCACATGCAGTCACTGGGAGCGTTGCGGCACTTCGACTTCAATGACCCATCCGCCTACTCCTACGAACAGGCCGTCATGACGATCCGCGACCTGAGTCTCGGCATGACTGCAGTCGAGGAGCAATTTCGCCGTGCAGTCTTCAACGTCATCGGTCGCAACCAGGATGACCACGTCAAGAACATCTCGTTCCTGATGGACCGACGTGGGAACTGGTCCCTGTCCCCGGTATATGACGTTACCTACGCCTGGAATCCGGGCGGCACATGGACCCGCGACCACCAGATGAGCCTGGCCGGGCGCCGGAGCGGCTTCGAGCTTGACGACATCCTTCAGTTCGCCGCCTCCATCGGCATGAAGAAACGCAGAGCCCTGGAGATACTGGCCGAGATCGGCGCCTCGGCCAGGGACTGGGGAAGACACGCTGAAGCGGCAGGCGTCGCCCCTCGCGATGCGGCCCGCATCAAGAAGACCTTCAGAGCGAACCTGACCTCGGGCCGGTGAGCGCGCTCATGCGTTGCGCCCCCGGGGCGGTCTCGCGCAGGATCGTCTCGAAGCGCCTGAACGGCGCGAGGTCGTCGGGAGCGCGGCGAACGACGAACCTCAGGCGGTCGTGGTGGTGCGGTCGTGCGTCGACTTCCGGCGAGACCGCCGGGGCATTCACCGGACCGCAGGCGGCGTTCCCGGAGACCTCCGGTGCTCCGGCATCGGAAACAGCTTACGACGAATACCAGCGAGGAGACATGATGGCGTCCGAATCTGCCGGGGAAGCCCGGGAAAGCGAAAATCTGGACGGTCCGACCCCCGAAGAGCGACTGAAGGCTCTGGGGTTGGAGCTACCGAGCGTGCCTTCCGCCGTGGGGGACTACGAGCCCTGGGTCGAGGTGAACGGAGTCATCTACACGTCGGGCCAGCTTCCGTGGATTGACGGCGAGATGAAGTACACCGGGAAGCTCGGGGACAAGCTGACAGTCGAGGACGGGTACCAGTCGTTCCGGATCTCGGCGCTGAACGCGATTGCGCAGTTGAAGTCCGCCGTCGGCGAGCTGTCCCGGATCAAGCGCATCGTGCGTGTCGAGGGGTCGGTGCAGGCGACTCCGGATTTCACCGAGCAGCCGCAGGCGCTGAACGGGGCGTCGCACCTGATCAACGATGTGTTCGGGGCGAAGGGGCGGCACTCGCGGATGATCTATACGGATCCGGGGATGTGTCTGGATTGCACGACGCTGGTTGTGTTGTGGGCGGAGGTGGAGAGGTGAACGGGGTTCGGTTGGCGGGGTGAGGACCACGGACAAGACAAGCGTAGATTGTGTCACCCGAAATTTATCTCCGAGATCATGCGCCCGCGGACGGAGCCGCGCGTTGCCGTCTGCCTCGATTCAATTGCCGACGAGGCCGTCCGCCTCGCGTGCGTCACCATGTGGGAGATCCTCGACGGCATCGGCCGTCCGCCCATGAACCGGCATGAGCGACTGTTGCAGGCCATCCTCCGCGGACGGTCGGACGCAAACATCCGGTTCTCCAACCTGCGAGCCCTGATGGAGTATCTGGGATTCGAGGAGCACATTCGCGGAAGCCACCACCTTTTCGACAAGGAAGGCGTTGTGGAAATCGTCAACCTGCAAAGCCGTGGCGGACATGCCAAGCCCTATCAGGTGAGGCAGGTTCGGCAGTTGATTCTGAAATACAAACTGGGAGGTGACGACTGATGCACAAGTACGAGATCATTCTCTACTGGAGCAACGAAGATCAGGCGTTCATCGCCGAGGTGCCCGAATTGCCCGGGTGCATGGCGCACGGTGACGATCAGGAAGCCGCGTTGCGGAACGTCAATGACGCGATGCAGTTCTGGATCGAACGAGCGCGGGAGTTGGGACGACCGGTCCCGCAACCGAAGGGCGAACGCCTGATGCTTGCTTGACCGCGAGCGGCAAGCGCGTAGGAGAAATCCGGTCCGAACATGACGAAGCTCCGTTTCGAGCCTGATCTCGACTTCCAGTTGCAGGCGGTGGACGCCGTCTGCGGTCTGTTCCACAGCCACGAGGTCTGCCGCACGGAGTTCACGGTGCGGACGGTATGGACCCAGCAGTCAGTTCAACTATCTCCCCGAATGACAGCGGAACCGACTACGGCTCTAGCCATGTCGTCACCTGGCACCACGCCTCCGACATCCCGGGCGTCGCTTCCAGAGGAGCTGTCCCCAGCGCTGTCAGGATGAGATTGGTGCTCGTCCGTTCCAGTACCTTGCGAGCCCACCCCTCCGGGTTGCGCAGTCGGTGACTCAGTCCCTCGTCTCCCGGTACACCCCGTAGCTCGCGGCCTCGGTATTGGGATTCGACATGAACGGGACCACATCCGGCCGGCGCGGGGTCGCCGTGGAAATCCAGGCAGAGGTTGCTCCAGGCCTGCGACCACTCGCTCCCGGGGACGGCGGCGCGGGGCCGCTCGGGCGGCCAGATCAGGTCGGAACCGGACATGGTGCGCATCGAGCGGGAAAATTCGGCGGCACCGGGCATGCGACCGGACATTGCGCTCCAAACCCGACAATCTGCGGGCTGACAAGAACAGGATGCATGAAGTGATCGAGGTGATCGCGCCGTGCGTGTTCGCGGTGATCAGTGGTGCCGAGAAACGGAGTCACATCGAGGGACTTGAGACTTGACTGTCGCGGTATACGACAGCCTGGTCTCGCCAAGTGTGCGCCTCACGCATCAGGCGGCTGGCGACATCCGCTCGACCTTGATTGCATCCGCGCGCTTCATCGCCTGCGCAAGATCGTGGGCCGCCTGGAGCCGAAGCCACGTGTCGGCGCCGCCCCCGAATGCCCGGTCGAGCCGGATTGCCATTTCAGGAGAGATGCCGGCGTGACAGTTCACGATATCGGAAAGCTGCTTGCGGCTGACGCCCAGGCACCTGGCGGCTTCCGTGACATTGAGCCTCAAGGGCTCCCCAGGCGATCGTGCCGTACCGAAAGCCCCGGATGCGGCGGATTCTTCATCGGCATGGCTCATTCCTCCTAATGGTAGTCGACCAAGTCCACGTCGCTGACGAGGAGGGGATCCATCCGTGCGAAGTGCTCTCGGCATCATCGCGATGCGGAGCCGATGGCGATCCACTCCCCTCCCCAAAGGCTGTCCAGGAAGTCCGTCCACGGCAGAATCCGGATGCCGTCCACCTCCCTCGCCATCGGCTCCATGGATACGAGCAGGTAGTGGGCGAACAACCCTTCTTCGCGCAGTGCCCGCAACCCCTTCAGGTCCCGCCCGATCACGTTCTTCTTGGCCTTCACCTCGACTGCGAGGTCTTCGACCACGAAGTCCACCTCGAACTTGGATTTCGACCGCCAGTACGCGGGCGTGTCGAGCCGGTGATAGTCGCAGAACGCCTTGATCTCCTGGAAGATGTAGCTCTCGAAGGCGCTGCCGTATTCGGCGCTTCCCGGCGCCAGCCCTCGCCGGCCCTGCAGGTGGCGGGCGAGCCCGATATCGAAAAGGTAGTACTTCGAGGTCGAGATCGCCTTGCGCTTCCGCGTCTCGGTGAAGGCCGGCACTTCATGGGCGATGAAGGTGTCCTTGAGGATTTCGTAGTACTCGCGCACCGTGGAAGCCGGCACCTGTGCGTCGTCGGCCATGCTCGCGAAATTGATCATTTCACCGTGGGCGAATGCGGCGACTTCCAGAAATCGGCTGAAGGCTCCGATGTTCCTGACCGCCCCTTCGGCGGCGACTTCTTCCTTCAGATAGTCCCCGGCGTACGCGGCAAGGTCCTCCGCCGGGGCGTCGGACAGATATATCGGAGGCAGGAGGCCGTGCTCGAGCGCCCGGTTCAGTTCGAAGTGCCCGCCGAGCTCGGCGCGAACGAAGGGGTGCAGGGCACGCGAGCGGGCTCGGCCTCCGAGGAGGTTCACCCCTTTCCTGCGCAGGGCCCGGGCGCTCGACCCGGTGAGAAGGAAGCGGACCCCGTGCTCCTCGATCATGAGATGCACCTCGTTGAGGAGCGCGGGCATTCTCTGGATCTCGTCGATGACGACGAGCGTCGTCTCCGGCGTCAGCGCTTCGCGAATCAGCGCGGGGTTGCGGGACAGACGGACGAAGAGACTCTGATCGAGCAGGTTGTAGGTGGGACAACCCTCGAACTGCTGGCGGATCAAGGTGGACTTGCCGGTCTGTCGCGGACCGAAGAGAAAGCAGGATCGCCGGTCCAGGATCTCTCTCACGTTCAGACGGCGGGCAATGGTCTCGGGAGGCATTTTCAGCGATATTCAGCGGTGTAGTCGCGGAATATCCTGACAATCAGCGACACCATCGTCAATTGTCATAACGAAAGAATGCGGAAAGACGCACTGCGAGGGTGAACGGGCTTCGCGCGACCGGTCGCGAATCGGCCGGGGTCCATCCTGGGGACCGCCGGCCGCCACTTGGTACCGCACCCCCGATTCAGCGAGCCTCGACGTGCTCCGATCGAGGCAGCTTTCGGGACACCGGCCGCCATGTCATCCGGGGGCCATCCAGCCTGCTCATCAGGCCTCGGCCAGCTCCGGTGCGTACGTCGCCTCGATTGCCGCGAGCCTGTCCCGCATGAATTGCTTTCGCGCTTCGCCCTGCAGCGTGTCGCTCTCGGTGGTGGCCTCGAGCACCCGCTTGGCGACCTCGCGGCGCCGCTCGATCTCCTCGGCCATCGTGGGCGCCCTCGGAATCACCAGAACATTCCCCGAGCAGTAGCTGTTCGGTGGGCCGTTGGCGAGCCAGTCCCGCCATGCCTCGGGGGTGGCGCCCGGGCTCTTGCCGTCGATCACCAGGCGAAGAAGCTGCCGGAACATCGTGACCCCTCCATCGAAGGGCAACAGGTGTTCCAGCGCATGCACCGCCACCTTGCGAGAGCTGGTCACAGCCTCGTAGTCGCCCGGAGCGTGCTGGGCGTCACGATACGCGGTCCGCTCGCGGTGGTGCTTCGGGATGGGCGGCAACTCCCCCTGTCCGTACTGAAGGCGTTCGGGGCGGCGCATGCCGCACTGGCCTTCGAGAAAGTCCATCTTCTCGAATCCCACGAGGTGCTTCTTCCCGACGCCGCGCGGGTCGCAGTGGGAACCGAACATGCGCCAGCCGAACATGATGCAGTTCTCGTCGTCGACCGGCACCACCCACCGGAACATGTGGGTCCGGCTGAAGTGATTGCGCTTCGATCCGTCCTCGAACAGATAGGAATGGAAGCTGCCGTTGGGCAGAAACTGGTAGTTCACGCGGATGAAGATCTTCTCGTCGTCGACCCGCCGCGACGATGTCCATGCCATGGCCTTGCCGCCGTGCACGCGAAAGAACTGCAAATCGGGTCTCACCTCGTAGGGGGCGGCCCCCGCTTCGCCGAAGGTGGTGCCCTGCTCGTGACCCGGCACCACCGCGGTCGAGTGCAGCGGAATGTGGTGGTACTGGTCGGCCGCGTTGTCCTGGACCTGCAGCCAGTTGCAGGGGTAGAAGTTGCTGTAGGGGACCATCTCGTCGCCGGGACCCAACCCCCAGTCGCCGTCCCACTCGGGAAACGGGGGTTCCTCCTCCGGAGGGCCCATGTAGGCAAACACCAGCCCGTGGCGTTCGAACGCCTTGTAGGCCGGCTGCCACGCGCGCCCGCGGATTCTCTCGCCCTCGTGCTCCTGGCCTTCGGGAAACGGAATCTCCAGGCACGACCCGTCCACGTCCCACACGATCCCGTGGTAGCAGCACATGATGCCGCGCTGCTGGACCAGACCGTACTCGAGGGACGCGCCGCGGTGCGTGCAGTGCAGGGCCAGCACGCCGACCCGTCCGCTCCTGTCTCGAAAGGCAACCAGCTCCTCGCCGAGGATCCGGATGTACCTGGGAACGTCGGTGAGCTCCTCGGACATGCACACGGGATGCCAGAATCGCCGCATGTATTCCCCCATCGGCGTCCCCGGACCCACCTCGGCGAGGAACGGATCGTGCTCCGGAGTACGGTTCTGGTAGTAGCCGCCGTAGGGTTGCTTCTTCCATGGCGTCGGGCCCTTGCCCGGCAGTCGTGTGCTCATGCTGCTCTCCAGTAGTCGCGGGGAATTTCACGGCAAGCGAGGGGCGTCCGCCCCCTTTCGCAATGATACCGAGCCCTCTACACCTCGGACTACGTGCTCCACCGCAAGGGAACATTCCAAACCCGAATAGGATCGATTCGAAAATTCAATACCGAGACCGTCTCGGAGACCGCGTTGCCTGCATGCGTCACTGATCCGGGTTGCGAGAACGCCCGAGGGACCCAGGGTTGCGCCATCACGCCGCCGCCTTCTGAACCCCGGCGAAGTTCTTTGCGAGCTGCACGCATTCCGGCGCATTGTCGCCATAGGCGTCGGCGCCGATGTTGTCGGCGAATTCCTTCGACACCGGCGCGCCGCCCACCATCACCGGAATGTCCAGCCCGTCGTGCCTGATCTGCTCGATGATGAGCTTCATGAACGGCATGGTGGTGGTGAGCAGGGCCGACAGCCCGATGGCCGTCGCATCGTGCTCCCGGGCCGTCGCGATGATGTCCTCCGCCTTGGTGTTGACGCCCAGGTCCACCACCTTGAATCCGGCACCCTCGAGCATCATGCAGCAGAGATTCTTGCCTATGTCGTGCAGATCTCCGAAGACCGTCGCCATCACGACAATGCCCTTCGGCTTGGAGTTCGTCCTGGTGAGAATCGGCCGCAGCACGGCAAGCCCGGCCTTCATCGCGCGCGCGGCGAGCAGCATCTCCGGGACGAACATCTCCCCGGCCGCGAAGAGATCCCCGACCTCGCCCATCGGTGGGATGAGCCCCTCGTCGAGGATGTCCATGGCGGACTCGCCGCCGTCGAGCGCCCGCTGCACCAGCTCCGGGCACGCGTCGTCGTCGAACTCCATCACCGAATCGTAGATCTCCTGGAATATCGGCTTTCGGCGCGCCGCCGCTTCCTCGAACCGGGTGCGATCGATGCCACTGGCGTAAATGCCCATGAAGCCCTTGCCGCCCTCGACTTCCGCCGCGATTCCGTCCGGGCCACTGAAGACCTGTCCGGCGTACGGGCGGTCGCCTTCCCGGAAGCGCTTGATCGCATCGAGGGCGGTGACCACGTTCTCGGTGGGTGTCTGGGCGCTCAGACTGCACAGGTAGAGATAGAACTTCCTGCCGTACGGACCGGAGCTGCCCACCTCCATGTACTCGTGGATACGCTTGACAATCTCCTCGGCCGGCCCCTGGGTGAGCAGGTGATTGCCGACCCCGAAGCTGAGCGCGCAGCCCCGCTTGTCCGCGTACTCGCGAATGCGCGTCGTCCCGACCCGGAAGCAGTCCGGATCCTGGACCTTGAGGTACTGGGGGGTGACCAGGAGCTTGGTGTCCCAGTACTTGTCGTAGTCCTGCGCGAAGAAATCCCCCCACCAGTTGTCGCATCGGATGCCGTCGCCGCCACCGCACAGCTCGCGCAGCTTCAGGATGTAGGGCACCGAGAACTCCTCCAGGATCTCTTCGGTGATGAACGGCAGCGAGCCCACCGCGTCCTTGCCGTTGGCGATGTACGCGCCCGGCACGGACTTGAAGTAGGCGTTGATGTAGGGGGCCAGCACCTCCTCGACGAGAAAGTCCATCAGCTTGTGCACGAACTTGGGCCGTTCCTGCATGGCCAGCACGAGCTGCTCGAACTGCATGACCTGGGCGGCGACGTTGATGGGCGCGCAGTAGTGGATGTAGTGCGTGTAGCCGGTCAGCTCGTAGCAGATCCGAAGGGCCTCCAGCACCCAGGGCATGCGGCCGCTCTTGTAGGGATCCGGAGCCTTCGCCGCGGCGAGCTCGCGCTCGTTCGAGATGATGGCTCGCGTGTTGTCGAGCGCCGGATACAGGTCGTCGAACCAGGCCATGTCCCCGCCCAGCGCTTCGGCCTCCACCGAGTAGACGTCCCAGACCAGGTCGGGAATGTCGAAGCCGAGCTTCTTCTGCGCATCCAGGTTGCCGCGGACGAAGAGCTCGGGATCGCTGAAGAACTTCCTGCCGTTCAGTCCGCCGTACTTCATGCAGAACTCGGCCATTTGCGCGGTGACCGGAATCCAGTCCGCCTCGCCGCCGTCGATGATCGCCTTGTACTGCTTGATGCCCGCGCTGAAGTCGTATTCGTACTCTGACATGTGCTTGCTCTCCTGAAACAGAAAGGCGGTGTCCGTTCGGGGCCGGGCCGTGCGGGCACCGGCATGCACACGCCTTTGCGGAATATGGAGTGCTCGGGGAGGCACCGACTCTCGGCGTCCCCATGCTTGCGACGGCTCCGCTGGGAAGCCGATTCGGTACGGACCAAGGGCTGGAACGGCGATGCCGTCTTGCAGGAGCCCACTCAGCGCATTGTTTTGCGTGGCGGCAGGTGTCCTCGGCGGACCACGGTGTTCAACGGTGGAACACGGGTGGAAGCGTCGCAAAGCGGCCGCAGGTTTTCAAGTACCGGACCGACGCTGGACAGCTTGTGAGGGTCAATGTGATGCTTCGGGTTCGGATCAGCGGCCGCGCCCCGCGTCGTTCGGGACGGTGAATTCGGTGACAGCCGCCGCAACGCACGCACAGGACACAGTGTCCGGTCTCGGTGCCGATTGTCGCGCCATACTCCTGCTTTGTGGCCACTTCGGGTCCAAGCAGCGTACGGCCAGGCCGTTGACCCCGGCCGAGTACCATGCCCTCGATGATTGGTTCGAGCGGCATTCAGTCACACCCGCGTCGCTGCTGCGAAGCGACACGGCACCAGATTTCGGCGGCGCAGTGCATGCGCACGTCCAGCCCGCGCGGCTTGCCCGACTGCTCGAGCGGGAGGCGGACCTCGAAACCGCGCTCGCCAGATGGACGGACCAGGGAATCTGGGTCATCAGCGAGCGGAGCCGCAACTATCCATGGCGTCTGCGTCGGAGAATCAAGTCCGGAGGCTTTCCCCTCCTGTTCGGAGCCGGGCCCCGGACCTGGCTGAACGACGGCGGACTCTGTGTCGTCGGCTCACGGAAGTGCTCCGCCGCCGGACGCCGATTCGCCCGACGGCTCGGCGAGCGTTGTGCAAAGGAGAACATACCGGTGATCTCCAGTGACATGCGGGGCATCGATCGGGAAACGGTCACTGCGACCCTTCGTGGCGGAGGAGGCGCGATCAACGTGCTCGCGGACAGCCTCGAGAAGGCGGTGATGGCGCGAAGGAACCGCCGGCCGCTGGCCGAGGGTCACCTCACGATGGTGACGCCGTTCGCGCCGAGCAGCCGTTTCAGCGTGCCGAACGCGATGCGGGCGAACAAGTATCAGTACTCCTTGTCCGACGCCGCGGTGGTGGTGGAGAGCCGGCGAACCGGGGGAATCTGGTCCGGCGCGGACGAGAACCGACGCGAGGGTTGGGTCCCCGGATTCGTGCGCATCGACGAAGACGCATCGGCGGGCAACCGTGCCCTCCTCCATCTCGGTCTCGCGCCGATCACCTCGAACGATCTGGAGAGCACTGCGGACCTTCGCGTCTTCTTCGCGCGGCAACCCGCCGCGGGACGAACGGTCGCGGACAGGCCGGACTTGTACGGCGCGTTCGTCGATGGACTGTCCGGGCTGCTCTGCGTCGGTCCATGTACGGAGTCCGAGATCATGAACCACTTCGACATCGAACGTGTTCAGGCGAGAAAGTGGCTGAATCGCGCGGTCGCAGACCGCAGAATCGAACGTGAGGGCCGCCCGGCGCGTTACCGTCCGGTGCCGGCGTAGCGGGAAGGCGTCGACTCGCTCCGCGCCGATACGCTGCCGTTCAGTAGCGCACGACCTTGGGAATCGGAAGACCCTTGTGGATCCGCTCGTACCGGTCGTCCCAATTCTTCATCAGGGGCCGGAGATCAATCGGCTCGGCGGGAAAATCGACATAGGCAGTGTGGCTCACGAGTATCTCACCGGTCCAGGTGTGCAACTGCAACGCCGGCGGCTCGGCGATGAATTGCGGATGACTCTCGGGCCGCGTGTCCAGACAGACCTGATATGAAGTGCTCGGACACACACTGATCGGGGTACGGCCCAGATTCGCCTGAATGGGCCGATGCAGGTGCCCGCAGGCGATTCTCTGAACCTGCGGGTGGGCGTCCAGCAGGTCCCGGAGTGCGCTCACCCCCTCGACGATTCCGATACCGTCCATCCACCAGATACCGGTCTTGAACGGAGGATGATGCATGAACAGCAACGTCGGTCGTTCGGGCGCCTCTTCCAGCCTCGACTTCAGCCATGCCAGTCGTCTCGCGCAAATCGCTCCGTTGTGGGCATCGGGGAGTGTCGAGTCGAGTCCGATGAGCCGCAGCGGAAAGCGATCGACCACGTAGCTGACGAATTCGTCTTCACCGGCAAGGTAGTCGTGCTCGCCGAATGCCGCTCGCAGGCTCGGTGAAGCGTCATGATTGCCCGGGATCAGGAAGATGGGTATTGCGAGCGGGGCCAGAAGGTCGCGCAGTGCGATGTATTCTTCCGACCGGCCCCGGTTTGTCAGATCGCCGGTTCCGATGACCACGTCGGGAACGGGATCAAGATCGTTCAGCATCGCAATCGCGGCGCGAAGATTGGCGTTGTTGTCGATGCCGAAGGTGCCCTCCTCGCCGTGCGCGCGGACGTGGAAGTCACTGATCTGGGCGATAAGCATATGCATCCTCTCCCACATTGCGAGCTTGCTCGAGCCACGATCTGCCACCGGCAGTCCATCGTCAAGCCCGACGGGGCACAGTTCCGACGGGCGACGCTGCTTCGAGAATTTCCGGCGGCCGTTCGATCTGCAGCAATCGCTCCGCGGCCGCTGCGTACGCCGAGGGTACGGACGCTACACGGCATGGCCCGTCCGGCACCCTCACGACTGTTCCGGTGCCGAGCACTGCAAGCTCGATGGAAGCAGCCTGCCCCCCGGCGGTCCGGGAGCCCGCGCCGAATGCGATATCATTCCTGCCGCCTCTGACACCACCGCCTGCGACGGTACCGGGTTTCGAGCGGACGTCAGTCTCGGCGACGGCCACGTTCCGATTATTGGGGAGGTCTGCGTGTCTCAGGAATTCTCCGTAACCTTCGTCGACGACGCGACCGGGCGCGAGCGTCGCGCCGTCATCGGCTCAGCCGATTCGTCGATTCTCGACGCCGCCCGGGCGGCGGGAGTCGATATTGCCGCCACGTGCGGCGAGCGGGGACGGTGCCGAAGCTGCCGCGTGAAGGTCCTTAACGGACACATCCCGCCGGCGACGGTGCAGGACTCGATCCAGCTCGGACACGACGAGGTGCACGAACGATTCCGTCTCGCGTGCCAGACCCGGGTGATCGACGACTGCACGATCATGGCGATGCCGCCGAAGGCGGAATCCGGTCATCAGCTTCTTGCCGCCGGAGCCGGGCCGGCCGCAAGCGCGGCGACAATCGACTCGGGAGTGGAGAAGCACGTGGTTCGCGCCCGCGCGCCCGTGGAGGAGCATCATCAAAGCTCGGACATCGAGGAAATTCTTGGCGAGCTCGGCAACCGAGTCGACCCCGAGGTTCCGCTGGCGGTGGTCCGCAAGGTCCCTTCCGCGCTTCGCAAGCACCGGGGCACTCTGACCGTCACCGCATTCGATCGGCGAATCATCGACATCGAAGCCGGTGACACCTCCGAGCACATGTACGGCATGGCGTTCGACATCGGAACCACGAGCATCGTGGGCAGCCTGGTCGATCTCGAAACCGGTGAGCAGCTTGCAGCGGTTGGCAGCGTCAACCCGCAGGCGGTTTACGGTGGCGACCTGATGTCCCGAATCGCCTACGCGCAGTTCGACGAGAGGAAGCTGACGACTCTGAGGGCACGGGCCCTGACCTCCATCAACGACTTCATCAAGGAGGCTTGCGGGGAGGCCGGCGTCTCCCCGAGCCACGTCTACAAGATCGTGTTCGCCGGCAACACCTGCATGCACCACGTCTTTCTGGGCGTCGACGTGAGCTACGTCGGGCTCGCTCCGTATGCACCGGTGGTCCGGGAATCGCTGGTCATTCCCGCCGGCGAGTTGCCGCTGAAGAGCGCCCCGAACGCGATGGTGTGCTTCCTCCCGATCGTGGCCGGATTCGTCGGCGCAGACACGGTAGCGGCAATGCTCGCGACGCGCATCTTCGAGAGCGACGGGGTGCGGGTGCTGGTGGACATCGGCACCAACGGCGAGGTAGTGATGGGCTCGAAGGACCGGCTCATGGCCTGCTCCGCGCCGGCCGGACCAGCCCTGGAGGGGGGGCAGATCAAGCATGGAATGCGAGGCGCGGTGGGTGCCATCGAACGCGTCGATCTCGACGACGACGTGCACTGCGGAGTGATCGGAGACACCGCGCCCATCGGAATCTGCGGATCCGGCCTCATCGATGCGGTTGCGAAGATGCTCGATGCCGGCGTGCTCAACGGCATGGGACGAATGCGCAACACCGGCCTCCACACCCTGCCGCAGGCCCTGCGCGACCGTCTGGTGGGGAGCAAGGAGGACCGTGCCTTCGTGCTGGTCTGGGGCGAACACGCCGGCACCAACGACGACATCTCCCTCACACAGCTCGACGTGCGCCAGTTCCAGCTCGCAAAGGGTGCGATCTTCGCCGGGATCCTGATGCTCCAGGAGGTGATGGACGTGCCGGACGAACGCATCGACGAGCTGCTGCTGTGCGGAGGCTTCGGCAACTACATCAACATCGAGAGTGCGGTTCGGGTCCGGCTGCTGCCGGCACTGCCGGTCGAGAAGATCACCTACGTGGGGAATGCCGCGCACCTGGGGGCCCAAATCGCGCTCCTGTCGGAGACGGAGCGGCAGCGCGCCGGGGAGATCGCGAAACGCGTCGAGCACGTGGCGCTGGCGACACGCACCGAATTCCAGGCGATTTTCGTGAACGCGATGAACCTGGAGGAAGACGAGAGCCTGGTCGTCTCTCTGTGAACCTCGTGCCTCGGGACCCGGCATCCCGGCCGCGCGTCTCGCCCGACGTCGGCGTACCGCGTCGGCGACAACTCGGGAGAGAGGCGTCGAGCCAGTTCGGTGCAGGGACGCTGTTCGGCCTGGGTCGGGCACCGAGCGTCGTCGTCGGAATTGCCGTCCTCGGGCTTGCGTCGTTGGCGTCGTACGGAGCCTGACGCGGCTCCTGCGGTGGTCGCGCCACCGCCCGTCGGTCGGGCGTGCTCGCCGGCGGGCGGTGGCGCTCAGCCAAGCGTTACAGCAGGTCGTCGACTTCTTCGACCAGCTCTTCCTGCAGCTCCATCATGTCGTCCTTGTCTTCGACGACGATTGCCTCCATGCCGTCGTAGATCACCTGAGTGATGGCGAGGCCGTTGTCGCCGGGATACGCGAACCACTCGCGGAGCAGAGGCAACTGAGTGACGGCCGTCTGCTTGTTCGGGTTCTGCTTGTAGAAGTCGGCGAGGATGATCTCGTTGGCGGCCTTGTTGGGCGGCATGTACCCTGTCGTCTCTGCAACGGCGGCGGCGCCGACGCCCGAGGTGACGAACTTCAGGAACGTCCACGCTGCATCGAGGCGCGCCGGATCGTCGGACTGCGAGACGAGCTGCGCCGCGTTACCGCCTGCCGGGAGCCCTTGCGGGGGACCATCGATTCCCGGGAACGGTCCGGTCTGGAGCACGAAGTCCCCCTTCGATCGCTCGACCGCACCGACGGCCGAGGTCGACCAGAACATCATCCCGATCTCGCCGGCGGAGAAGGACTTCAGCGCTTCCTTCCAGTTCAGGTTCTGCATCTCGCAGCCGCGGAACAGCTTGTGCATCGTCTGCAAGGAGACGAGGGCGGGCTCCCCGCCGAGGTTGACCTTGCCGTCGCCGACGATCGGCTCGTTCTGCGACCACATGAGCGCCTGCATGAACCAGTTCCCGGTGATGTTCCATCCCCAGAACATCGGGTTCTTGACGCCGTTCTTCTTCATCGTCTGGCAGGCTGCGACGACCTCGTCCCAGGTGCTCGGCAGCTTGTCGATTCCGCCCGCCTCCATGATGTCCATGTTGTAGTAGCCCACCGGGAGGGACACCGAGAACGGAAGCCCGTAGACCTCTCCGTCGAAGGTGGAGAGATCGAGCATCGCCTGGTGATAGCCGTCCTTCTCGAAGTCGGCCTCCTTGGCGATGTAGGGCTCCAGGGACTTGGCGATTCCCTTCTGGACGAGGATCGCCTGGCGGTTCAGACCCTGCATCGTGACGTCGGGAAGGTTCCCGGCAACCGCCTCGCGCAGGATCGTGTTCGTTCCGTCCTCGTAGTGCTCGTAGGTCGCCCGGAACTTGACGTTGATGTCCGGGTGCGCCTTCTTGAAGTCCTTGAGGATCTTCTCGTACGTGACGTCGAACAGATGCGAGTACGGGTAGCCGACCTCGATGTCGACCGCGAACGCGGGCGCGGAGATGCCCAGTGTGAGTGCCACGCCCAAGATCTTCAGTTTCATGCTTGCTCCTCCTTTCGGGTGGTTGCCTTCGATATTGATCCCGCGCTCGCGGAATCCGCCGTGCGTCGTGTCGGGGCGAATGCCCCATGGGGGAAGTGATCGGGCGGCTGATGATTCATTCACTTCATCCCGGAAAGGGTTATCCCCTCGATGAAACGCTTCTGCGCCAGAAGGAAGGCGACGATCAGCGGAGTCACGATGACCGTCGCCGTCGCCATCATCGGCCCGTAGATCGATCCGTCGGCGTCGGACCTGAACTCCCGCAGCCCGAGCGGCGGGGTGAAAAGATCTCGATTGCCGGTGATCACCACGCGGGGCCAGAAGTAGTCGTTCCAGTGCGCCACTACCGAGAAGATCGCGAACGCCATGAGCGCCGGGATCGCAGTGGGAAGCATGACCTTCCAGATGATCGAGAACTCGGACATCCCGTCCATTCGTGCCGCGTCCATGAGATCGTCGGGGACGGTTGCGAAGAACTGGCGCATCAGGAAGATCCCGAACACCGATATCGTCCACGGGACGATGAGGGCCGCGTACGTGTTCGTGAGCCCGAGCTTGGCGAGCATGATGTAGATCGGAAGCGCGATCGCGTGCACCGGGATGAGCAGACAGAACATCACCATCGCGAAGACGAGCTCCCGCCCCCAGAACCGGAGCTTCGCCAGGGCGTACGCGCAGGGCAGGGCGACCAGCACCTGGATGAGGAAGATCGAGACCGTCACCACCACGCCGTTGAACAGGTAGCGCAGCAACGGCGCCTTCGTGAACGCGCTTTCGTAGTTGAATGCGATGGGGCGCATCATGCATTCGTTCTTGGGGTTTCCGAGCGCGACGCAATACTCGTCGACCATCAGCTCCTGGCTGCCCATGAATCCGCCTTCGTTGCGCTCGATCTCGCCCGGGCTCTTCAGCGAGTAGCTCAGCATGATGTAGAACGGCAGCAGCACGACGAGCGCGCCGACGATCAGCACCGCGTGCTGCAACGCCTCGAACATCGGTGTGGTGCGGCCGATCACGAGTAGTGCACCCGCCGCTCCACCAGCCAGCGCTGGGCGAAGGTCAGCACGAAGACGAAGATGAGAAAGGCCACCGTGATGGCGGCGCCCATCCCGATCAGGTTCTGCTGGATGGCCTTCTCGTAGATCGCGTACATCATCACGTACGTGGTTTTCGATGGTCCGCCCAGGGTCAGCGCCTCGACGGTGTCGAAGACCTGAAACGAACGGATGGTCGTGATCGTGACGACGAACACCGTCGTCGGACCGAGCATCGGCCATGTCACGAGACGAAAGCGTTCCCAGCCGTGAGCGGCGCCGTCCATCTCGGCCGCGTGATAAAGCTCCCTCGGCACCGACGTGAGCCCCGCGAGGTAGAGCACCATGTTGAACCCGACCGCTTGCCATATCCCGATGAAACAGATCGTCCACATGGTGTAGCGCTTGTCGCCGAGCCACAGCGGGAATCCATCCCGGCAGCTCGTCGCGTACCAGCTCGCGGCGGAATCGGTCCAGGGAATCCACGCGAAGGAGAGCAGCGTCTCCCATCCGGTCCCGCAGCCGTCGGCCAGGGTCTTGTTGACGATTCCGACGGTGGGATGCAGAGCGAATTCCCAGACGATGGCCATCGCCAGCAGGGCCGCCATCACCGGGAGGAAGTAGATGGTCTTGTAGAGATCGCCGAATCGTCTCACGGAGTGGATGAGCAGCGCGGCGCCGAGTCCGAGCGCGACCGACACCGGGACGACGACGAGGACGTAGGTCGCCGTCGCGCCAAGCATCTTCTGGTAAGTGGTCCGCGAGACCATTCGGTCGAAATTCTTCCAGCCCACCCATTCGAATCCGGGGTTTCCCAGGCTGTAGTTCGTGAACGACAGCGTCGCCGCGATCACCACCGGCGCCACGAGAATGACGATCATCAGGATGATCGCGGGAGCGACGAAGGCGTAGCCCGCGAGACGCTGGTGTCTGGTCATCCGGGGTGCGCCTCGTCGCGCATTCGCAGCCGGCGATCGTCGGTTCCGAAGATCAGGGCCGCCCCGGACCGGGCGACCAACAGCACCTCGGCGCCAATGGGAAGATCATGTGCCTCGGCCGGTGTGGTCCGGACGATGAGGCGATGCTCGGTGTCATTGACCGAACCGTACAGGTACATGTCCGCGCCCAGGTTCTCCCGGTGCGTGACCCTGAACGGGAAGCCTGCGTCGGGCACGCCGGGACTCGACACCTCGAGATGCTCGGGCCGCAGGCCGACCGAGACCCGTCGTGCACTCTCGACGAGTTGTCCGTCGATGGGAACATCCAGCACGCTGATGTGGCCGTGGGTGTCGACCTCGCCCGGGAGGATGTTGATGGAAGGCGTGCCGATGAACTCCGCGACCCGACGGTCCTGTGGATCCGCGTACATGACCTCGGGTGAGTCGAGCTGGAGGATCTCGCCGCCCATCATCACCGCCATCCGGTCGGACATCGTGAGCGCTTCGGCCTGGTCGTGGGTGACGTAGATGAACGTCGTCGCGAGTGCGAGGTGAAGCTCGGCGAGTTCCGAGCGCATGTGCACGCGGAGCGCCGCGTCGAGATTCGAGAGTGGTTCGTCCATGAGGAATGCGACGGGCTTGCGAACCATGGCACGTCCGAGCGCCGCGCGCTGGCGCTGACCACCCGATAGCTGCCCGGGCTTGCGGTTCAGCAGATCGCCGATTCGCAACGTCTCCGCCGCTTCGCGGACCTGCGCGTAGAGCTCCCGATACTTCGAGCGCGCCATCAGCGGCCCGAGGATCGGTAGCCGCTCCGCGAAGCCCAGGTCGCGCAGCTTCAGCGGCGTCAGCATGTTCTCCGCAACCGTCAGGTGCGGATACAGGGCGTAGGACTGGAACACCATCGCCAGATCGCGGCGGCTCGGACGCACGTCGTTGACGTTTCGCCCGTCGATGAGTACGTCACCGGCACTCTGCGCTTCCAGACCCGCGATGATCCGGAGAAGCGTCGACTTCCCGCAGCCGGAAGGGCCGACGAGGGTGAGGAACTCGCCGTGGCGAATCTCGAGATCCAGGGTACGCAGGACCTCGTTGTCGCCGAAGCTCTTCCGAATCCCGTTGAGCGTTATCGATGCCACGAAAGCACAGTTCCCCCTCGCGCCGCGTCCATCGGCCGCGTCGCCGGAAGCGAAGCCGATCCCCCAAAGCGGGCACCCCCGCGTTGCGCCAGCACGGCGCTGCCGGCTTCACTCGCCGAAGCCACGTGGACCGAAGGGGCCGCCACCATCGTGAGGGGGCCTAGCTCTTCTCCGAAACCGGGCGTCGGGATCACCGTGCCAAGGCCGCGCGTGCGCTCAGTCACTTTACAGGCGATTGTTTTCCTTTCATACCCAAAAGACAATTCAAAATATCCTCAGCTTTTCTGATGAGAATTCACCTCAAGCATCCGGATTGCGCCCAGTCCACGGCGGACCTGGGGAGTATCATGGTGGAGCAGGCGGTCCAGCACGGCAGAGGTCAGGGTGGCGTCGTGATTGAAGTTCTCGGGCCAGTGCTCCTGGAGTGGGGCATCCGTCTGCAGGAGGCTAGACGGCTTCGGCTTCGTGATAGACGTCTCGGCAAACCTGTGCAAAGGCCTGGGTGATTCGGGTCGCGCGCGAATATCGGGGTACCGCGAGGCAGACGCGGGATGGAGGAAGTTTCTCGACGATGCGGCGCCGAACCAGCGGGTTTCCCTGGTACGATTTTTCGCTCCTGAGCCGCAGGAACGCAATGGAAAAGCCAAGACCCACGCTGACCAGGCTCCTCACCATCTCGAAGGACTTCGGCCGGAACCGAATCTGCGGCTGCAGTCCATGCATGCGAAAGAAGTTCAGGAACAATTCGCCGGTGACCGGCAGATCGAGCAGCACCATCGGCTTCGTGACGAGGTCGTGCAGTGAGACGGCCTCTTGCCCTACCAGCGGGTCGTCGGCCGAGAGCAGTACGTGGGGCGGCATTTCGAACAACTCCTCGAACTCGATGCCGCTGTCTGCATAGGTGTCGTAGGTGACCGCCACGTCGGTGACGCCACCTTTGAGGTCGTTCACTACCTCGACCAGGTCACCCTCGTGCAGACTGAATCCGACCGACGGGAAATTGGCCGCCAAAGTGGAAAGAATCGGGGGCATGATGAAAGGGGCGGTGATGAAGTAACAGCCAACGTGAATCTCTCCCGCGAGTTCCCGGCCGAGACCCATGGCACTGCGGTCGAAGTCGCGGGCGTCCTGAAGCAGGCGGCGCGCCTGTTGGACGAACATCCGGCCCGGAGGAGTGAGCGAAAGGCCCCGGGCGGGGTTGCGCACGAATATCCGATATCCGAAACGCTCCTCGAAGCTCTTGATGGCTGCACTGACGGCAGGCTGCGAAATCCTGAGGTCGGAGGCCGCCTCCGTAATGCTGCCCTTGTCCGCCGCCGCAAGCACATAGGCAAGGTGGCGGAGATTTTCAATCATCAGAATTTCCGAGGAGAAAATCTATCCATTCTGAGTCTGCAATATGGACGGCGCAGTGTAAACGGACTTCGCGCGCCTTCAGCAATTCCCGCCAAGCCCGAAATCGCCCGCCAAACGGACCGGATCAAGCGCCCGGACGGCCGGAATCGGTTCGAAACCGCGCCGTGGAGCAGCACCTCGAGGCGCTGGCGGGAATCGCTGGCGCTCCTTCTCCTCCGAAAGCTGGAGAGTCGTCGTCTGCAACCGGGGGGCGAGAGCCGCTCCGAATTTCTTCCCTTCCCTCATTCGCATTTCCCGACCGAGGTGGTCGGCGAAACGCGAACCTCGCCTCCGGGAATCCGAGGCGGGTCATTGCAAATGTCGTCGAGCAACCGGACGGGACGCGTCGGGCAGGCCTCGAACTATGCCGGGTCCGCCACCATCGCCTGTTCCGCCTCGGCAATCAGCCTCTTCGCGAGCCGGACCGCCTCGGCTGCGTTGTCGGCGTAACCGTCGGCGTTCACGTGGTCCGCGAATTCCCGTGTCACCGGAGCTCCGCCCACGATCACCGGCGTCTCGACGTCCGAGGTGTGAATCTCCTCGATGATGACCTTCATGTAAGGCATCGTCGTCGTGAGCAACGCGGAAAGTCCCACGATGTTCGCGTCGAGTTCTCTGGCCTTGGCGATGATCTCGTCCGCCCTGATGTTGACCCCGAGATCGAAGACCTGGAATCCGGCGCCCTCGAGCATCATCCCGACCAGATTCTTGCCGATGTCGTGGAGGTCGCCCTGAACGGTCGCCAGGATCACCACCCCCTTGGGAGGCTCCTTGGTCGCGGTCAATATCGGGCGCAGAACCGCCAGCCCGGCCTTCATCGCCTTTGCCGAGAGCAGCATTTCGGGCACGAACAGGATTCCACTGGAGAACAGATCGCCGATCGTGTCCATCGCCGCGATCAGGGCCTCGTCGAGAATGTCTGCCGGAGTCTCGCCCTCATCCAGCGCGCGCGAGACCAGAGTCGCGCACTCTTCGTCCTCAAAAGCCATCACGGCGTCGTAAATCTCCTGGAAGATTTCCTTCTTGCCGGACTTGCTCTGCTCTTCAAGCGTCTCTCGATAGTTCTTTTTCAGATCTTCGACGGAGCCGATCCCCATCCAGTAACCGCGGTCACCGGGCCGCCCGGAAGATTCGTCCGCCGCACCGCTCAGGACCTGACCGGCGTAGGGGCGATCGCCAGCCCTGTAGCGATTGATTGCATCGATGGCGCCCTTCACGTGTTCGGTTGGCGTCTGCGCGCTCAGGCTGCACAGATAAAGGAAGAACTTCTTTCCGTGAATCCCGGACGTACCGACCTCCATGTACTCGTGCACACGCTTGGTGATTTCTTCGACAGGACCTCGCTGCAGCACGTGGTTGTCCACGCCGAACTGAAGCGGACAGCCGCGGGTATCGGCGAAGTCACGCGCACGCTGCGTGCCGACGCGGAACAGATCGGGATCCTGAATTTTCAGGTAAGCGGGTGTGACGACCAGTTTCTTCTCCCAGAATCGCTCCGCGTTTTCAGCGAACGAGTCACCCCACCAGTTGTCAACCTGCACATTGGGATTGCCACCACACAACTCCCGCAATTTCAGGATGTAGGGGATTGAGAACTCGTCGAGAATCTCCTCGGTGAGAAACGGAAGCGAGCCAATCGCGTCGGAACCGTTGGTGCCCGCCTCGGGAAAGTCCTTGAACAAGGCATTGAGATAGGGTGCCTGAACCTCTTCGACAAGAAACTTGAACACCTTGTGCACGAATTCCGGGTTCTCCTGGATCTGCAGGATGAGTTGCTCGAACTGCATGCACTGCGCAGCGAGCGTGAACGGTCCGCAGTAACGAAGTGTCTGGGCCCTCCCCGTCATTTCCTTGTAAAGATGCAGGGAGTCGCGAACGAATGGCATGCGACCGGACTTGTACGGGTCCGGGGCCGAGAGCCGCGCGAGGTCCTTCTCGCTGGTGATGATGGGCTTGGAGTTGTTGATGGCCGGAGCCAGGTCCGGAAACCAGGTGATTTCCCCGCCGAGCGCCTCGCATTCGATATCGTAGACATCCCAGATCAGGTCGGCGGTGTCGAAACCGAGCTCGGCGCACGTTCTCAGCGTTCCTTCCACGAAGACTTCGGGGTTCGAGTAGAATTCCCTCCCGTCGTTGCGGGTATAGGCGAGGGCGAACTCCGACATCTGGGCGACAAAGGGCGGGGTGTCGGAGCCTCCCGTGAGCACGTCTCTCACCCACTGGTGACCGTTGTCAAAGCAGTGCTTGTAGTCGTACTCCACCATGATTTGCTCCTGCTCGGCGGGAAATGCGTTGCTTGAGGCGTGCAGTCTCTTGGCCAGCCTGTCCGCGTCGTGGCGGCTACGGCCGCCTGCACGCAGCGGACGGTTCTTCTTCAATCTAAATGAGCAACAAAAGAAAGAAAAGATGAGTCATTTTATGAATTACCTCAGAAAAATCTAATTGATTCGGAGTCAAATTCGAAGCTCGATTCCTGTGTTAGATTCGGATCGAGCAGGGACGACTACCGGGAATTCCTGCGCCGGACCATGCCCGACAGGAGGGCCTTTGGAGGCAAGGTTCGAGAGCTTCCGTCGGCAATTTTGCGGGCCGATGGTCTTCCGCAACATGGAATCGTCGAGCAACGCCGGCTTCAAGACGTTGCCGACTGCATCGAACCAATTGGGCACAGACGAATTGCGGAAGGCTCAGTTGGTTTCACACCTGTCCAAGGACACTCACACATGCCAGACCGTCAACTGCTGACGACCACGATAGGCGCATTCCCGAAGCCGAGCTGCACGCCGATCGGGGACTGGTTTCCGGACCCCGATGACGCCTCGGCGAAATCGCAGGGTGAAGGGCTCCTCAAGCGATGGCAGCGTGCCGACTACGAGCAGCGGCTCGCACGGGCCGGCGAGGCGGCCGAGGAGGCATTCGTCCGGGCGATCGAGGAGGTCGTCCGGGACCAGGTGGAGGCCGGAATCGATGTCCCCACCGACGGCGAGGTGCGCCGGGAGAACTACATCTTCTACCAGTGCCGGCATTTCCACGGCATCGATTTCGATCACCTGACGGAAAAGGTAGCGCGTGACGGTGCGTTCACGGCCGCGGTTCCCACGATTACCGCGGACGTCACGCCGCACGAGTTGATACTCGCCAGGGACTGGAGAATTGCTCAGCGCGTCACCGACCGTCCCGTCAAGATCACCCTGCCGGGCCCGATGACCATCGGCGACTCGGTGGCGGACGCGTTCTACGCAGACCCCGCAAGGCGGGGGCGTGCGCTCGCCGAGGCGCTCAACGCCGAGGTTCGCGACCTGGCCGCGGCCGGATGTCGCAACATCCAGGTCGACGAGCCGGTATTTGCGCGCAAGCCCCGGGAGGCGCTCGACTACGGCATCGAGAATCTCGAACGAGTGTTCCACGGCGTGCCGGAGGAGGTGCAACGCATCGTTCACATGTGCTGCGGATATCCCAGCGCACTGGACACACCCGATTATCCCAAGGCCGATCCGAACGCGTATTTCCAGATTGCGGACGCGATGGACGAGGCGGCGATCGATGCCGTCTCGATTGAAGACGCACACCGGCCGAACGACCTGCGCCTGCTCGAACGCTACCGGCGGACGACGGTGCTGTTCGGCGTGGTGGATGTCGGCCGCAGCCGGGTAGAGCCCGTCGACGAGATTGCGCTGCGGCTCCGCAAGGCGCTGGACCACATCGACTCCCGACGGCTGGTAGCGGCGCCGGACTGCGGGCTCGGACTGCTGGGGCGCGACCTCGCGATGCAGAAGCTGTCCAACCTGTGCGCGGCCGCCCACGGAGACGCGTCCGCCTGAGGCATCCGGGTCTCGCCACGAGCTGCGGCCCGTCGAGGCGCCGAGACCCAGCGTCCGCGCGCGGTTGCCAATCGATGCTTCGCCGGGTCGGTCGTCGGACCGACAATGCCTGTCTCTTCGACGAGGCAGACACTTGCCCTGGCCTCACACGGGAAGGATGACCTCGGCATTTCACCGTTCGACCCGCGCGGTCGCCGTGCCGCTCGCGGGCATGCTCTTCACCCAGACCTCGGCGGTGATGAGCCTGGTGACGGTCCCGGTGCTCGCGACCGAGATCGCCGCAGAGACCGGTCTGAGTGCCAGCAAGGTCGGCCTCTACACGTCGCTCATCTTCGGCGCCGCGATGTTCACCTCCGCCGCCTCGGGCGGGGTCATTCAGCGACTGGGTCCAATCCGGACCAACCAGGTGGCGCTGGTGTTCTCCGCCACCGCGCTCCTGCTCATCCTGACCGCCAATCCGTGGTGGATCGCGTTGAGCGCGGTGCTCATCGGCGCCGGCTACGGGCCCAACACACCCTCCGGGAGCGAAGTCCTGAGCCGGGTGACTCCGCCGCGCATGCGCGGACTGGTCTACTCCATCAAGCAGAGCGGCGCGCCGCTCGGAGCGATGGCCGGGGGCCTCATCCTCCCCGCGATGGTGGTGATAGGGGACTGGCGCATCGCGGTCGTCACCGGCGCACTCATCGTCTACGCGGCAGCCGTCGCCGTGCAGCCGTTGCGCGCGCACATCGACGGCGGTGTCCGCAGCGCGCATCTCCCCCGGCGCGTGTCGACGGTGGACGCCATCCGGGAGACGCTCTCGGAGCCCGCCCTGCGCCGACTCACCGTGGCCGCATTCGTGCTGATGACGGTCCACACCTGCTTCCAGACCTTCACGGTGGCGTTCCTCGTCGAGCACGTCGGACTGGGCCTGACCCTGGCCGGCGCCCTGTTTGCGACGCTCTCGGTCGCCGCGGCGGTGTCCCGGGTGGCGCTGGGGTGGCTCTCGGATCGGTTGGGCCGGGCGCGGGGTGTCCTGATCACCCTCTCCCTCGCGGCGAGCGCCACCTGCGCCCTGGTCGCGACGTTCACGAGCGAATGGTCGTTCGCCGCGATGCTGTTCGCATGCGCTTTCGCGGGAGTCGGCAGCGGAGGCTGGTATGGTGTCTTCCTGGCCGAGGTCGCCCGTCTCGCGCCTTCCGAGCGGGTCGGCGTCGCCACCGGCGGCGCACTCTTCTTCCTGTATGCGGCCATCTGCGTCGGACCGCTGGTGTTCACGGCGATGGTCTCGATTCTGGGCGACTACCCTGGTGCGTTCTGGCTCGGCGCCGCGGTGTCGCTCGTCGCGACCATCAACCTGTTGCGCATTCCGCGAGCGATCGGGCGCTGAACGGTGCGCGACGGTCTGCGCAGCAAACAAGGATTCGGTCAGCCCGACCGGACCGAGACGTCGAACCCCTGCGACCGGACTCGACGGTTCAGAAAATCAGGTTGACCATGGGGATGAGGATGACCAGGAACAGCACCGTCATGATCCCGCCCGCCCGCATGAAGTCCGCCACGGCATAACCGCCCGGCCCCATCACCAGCGCGTTGACCTGGTGGGTCGGAATCAGGAAGGAGTTGGACGCCGCCAGCGCGACCGTCAGGGCGAACACCGCGGGATTCCCTCCGGCGCCGATTGCGATGTTGATCGCGAGCGGCACCAGCAGCACCGTCGCCCCCACGTTCGACATCAGCAGGGTGAACCCCGTGGTGAGCACCGCGAGGACGCTCTGCAGCACCCAGAGCGGCACGTCCCCGAGCAGCCGGAGAACCTCGTGCGCGAGCCACGCGGCGGTGCCCGTGGTTTCCACCGCGAGCCCGAGCGGAAGCAGGCCGGCGAGCAGAAAAACGCTCTGCCAACCCACGGACCGATACGCTTCGTCGATGGTGATGACGCCGCTCAGAATCATGCCCACCGCGCCGGTGAGGAGCGCAAGCGACAGGCGCAGGTCGGTGAACAGCACCATTCCGATTGCGAGCAGGAAGAACGCCAAGGCGTGGAACACGCGGTGCGGGCGGGTGACCTCGTAGGGATAGTCCGTCACCACCACGAACGAACGATCCTGAGTGAGGCGATACAGGTCGTCCCAGAAGCTGTGCAGCACCAGCGTGTCGCCGACCTGAAGCTCGGTGTCGGAGAGATCGTGGCGGATGACCTCCTCCTGGCGGTAGATCGCGAGCACGTGGGCACCGTAGCGCTTGCGCATCCCGGCCTGGCGAATGGTGCGGCCCGCAACGCTCGAAGCGGGCGGAATGACCACTTCGGACACACCGGCCCGCGACGGGTTGAGCACCTCGACGAACTCCTCCATGTCGCGCGCCAGGTCGATGCCGGTGGCCCGCGCGAAGCGTCGAACCTGATCCTGACTGCCCATGAGCGCGAAGGTGGCGCCGGCCGGAATCACCTCGTCGATGGGAGGCTCGAGCGCGATCTCGCGTCCCACGCGCATTCCGAGCACGAACGGGGCGTTCGGCAGCGCCTCCGCATCGCCGATGGTCTTGCCGACCAGCGAGCTGTTGACGGGGACGAATGCTTCGAAGATGTCGCCCTTGAGGCCATACAACTCTTCGAAGTACTGCGAGATCGCGGAGGAATCGGCCATGCCGTCGTGCAGTTCCGGCAGAAGACGCGTCCCGAGAACGACGAAGTAGACGATGCCGGCCGTGACCATCACGATGCCGATGGGTGTGACCGCGAAGAGGTGGAAGGTCTGCATGGGCGTGACGTCGGCGGGCAGCGCCTCGTTCGCGTTCAGCAGCAGGTCGTTCAGCAGGATGAGCGGGCTCGAACCCACCATCGTCATCGTGCCGCCGAGGATCGCGCAGAAGCCCATGGGCATAAGCAGACGGGAGAGAGGAATGCTGGTCCGGGTGGAAATCCGGCTGACGACGGGCAGGAACAGTGCCGCCGCCCCGATGTTCTGCATGAAGCTCGAAATGATGCCGACGGTTCCGGAAATGATGGGGATGATCCGCTTCTCGGTGCTGCCGCCCACTCGCAGGATGTAACCGGCGAGCTGACTCATGACCCCGGTGCGGTCCAGCCCCGCGCCCATGATCATCACCGCGATGATCGAGATGACCGCGTTGCTTGCGAATCCGTCGAAGACGTGTGCGGCGGGCACCACGCCGGTCGCTCCGACGAGAACCATGATGAGAATTGCGGCGACGTCGACCCGAACGACTTCCGACACGAACAGGTAGATGGTCAGCCCCAGAATGAGGAGAACCGCGAGCATGTCCTGCGTGAACGGTATCGATTCGCTCACGGACGCAGGTTCGCTTCAGATATTTCCAGCACTTCAGGACAATCGAACCAGGAACTGACGCAACATCTGTATCCGAGTATCCGATCGACACGCGAAATGTTCAACCAATTTGCAACGAAATCGCCGTATTTTGCGGAGAATCCGAGAATTTCACGGGGAATCGAGTGACGCGTTGCTGCTTGAAAGCGCGACCGGCATCCGGTACCTGCCTCGCCTGACGCCCCGATGGACCCGCTCCGCACCCATGCGAAGGACTGATGACCTCGACGACGGTCGAATCGCCCTTCGGTGGAACAGTGCGTCGCCGAACAGGAATCGGGACATCGTTGGGAGTCGCCCACTGAGCGCGGCCCGACGTCCGGCCCTCGTCACTGCTCCGATTCACGCGACAATCGAGGCATCCGGGTGTGGTCGTCAGCCCCGCATGCGTTCCCCGACCGGGTCGAGCACCGGCTCGCCCATGAGCTTCGCCGAGCGCCGTTCGCCCAGAATCTCGACGGTGAATTCCGTATCGCCGTTCATCATCTCCGCCGGCACGAGTCCGAGCGCGATGCTCTTCCGGCTGTAGTGCGCATATCCACCGGAAGTGACGAAGCCGACCACGTCGTCTCCCGCGAAGATCGGTTCGTCGGCCCAGACATCGGCATCGCGCGCATCCACCACGAACGTGCCCAGCCGGCGTCCCGGAGGCGCATCGCGCTCGCGCATCGCGGCGTCGCGTCCGATGAAGTCGTTCTTGCGCAGATTGACGAACCGATCGAGTCCGGTCTCGGCCGGGGTGTACTCCTGGCGGTACTCGCGCATCCACGCCCCGAAGGACTTCTCCAGCCGGAGCGACATCATCGCCCGCATGCCGAACGGCTGCATTCCGTGCGACTCCCCGGCTTCGGCCAGGGCCTGGTAGAGCGCGATCTGGTGCTCGGTGTCCACGTATATCTCGTAGCCCAGGTCGCCGGTATAGCTCACCCGGCACGCCAGCGCGGGGACGAGCCCCACTTCGATCTCCCGTGCGTCGAAGAAGCGCAACGCCCCGTTCGAGACATCGGCCGACGTCACTGCCGCCAGCACGTCACGAGCCCGGGGTCCGGCAATCTGAAATCCGACACGCTCGAGCGAGACGTTGCGCACGGAGACCCCGCTCGGCGGCAGGTGCGCCTCGAACCAGCGCATGTGAAACGCCTGCGCAGCGTACGACGCCGTGAGCTGGAACCGTTCCGGTCCCAGCCGCGCCACGGTGAAGTCTCCGATGAGCCTCCCCTTCGGGCTCAGCATCGGGGTCAGGGCGATGCGGCCCTCTCGGGGCATCCGGTTCGCCATCAGGCGCAATAGCCACGCCTCCGCTTCCGGCCCTTCGACCAGGTACTTCCCGAAGTTGTGGATCTCGTTGATGCCGACCGCCTCGCGCACCGCACGGCACTCCGCGGCAACCGGCTCGAACGCGTTCGAGCGCCGGAAGGTCGGCTGCTCGAACGCGGGGTCGCCATCGGGGGCGAACCAGTTGACGTGCTCCAGTCCGTATCCGGCCCCGAACACCGCGTTGCGCCCCGCCCAGACTCCATAGGCCGGGGTCGTCACCAGTCCCCGCCCCGCGGGCAGCTCCTCGTTTGGATACGAGATGGCGAACCGGCGCTGATAGTTCTCCCGCACCTTCGCCCGGGTGTAGGGCCGGGTGCACCAGTCGCCGAACCGAGCGACGTCCATCGCGAATATGTCGCGCGAGGGCTCGCCCTCGACCATCCACTCCGCCAGCGCGAGCCCCACTCCGCCGCCCTGGCTGAATCCGGCCATCACGGCACACGCCGCCCAGTAGTTGGTGAGGCCCGGCACCGGGCCGACGAGGGGGTTGCCGTCCGGCGCGAAGGTGAAGGGGCCGCTGATGATGCGCTTCACCCCGGCCGTCCGGAGAATCGGATACCGCTCGTACGCGACGTCGAGCTTGTCGGCGATTCGGTCGATCTTCTCGGGCAGCAGCTCGTGGCCGAAGTCCGCGGGCGTCCCGTCCACCGCCCACAGGTCGCACCGCTGCTCGTACATCCCGATGACGAGTCCCCTCCCCTCCTGGCGCAGATAGCTCTCCCCGGCCGGGTCCATGCAGTGGGGCAGTTCAGTGTCGCGCTCGTAGACCTCCGGGAGATCGTCGGTGACGAGGTACTGGTGCTCCATCGGGTGGCACGGCAGGTAGACGCCGGCCATCTCGCCCACCTCCCGCGCCCAGAGCCCCGCCGCGTTGACGACGTGCTCGGCGTTGACCGTGCCCTCGACGGTCACGACATCCCAGCTTCCATCGGGGCAGGCACGCAGCTCGTGCACCGGGTTGCGGAGCATGATTTCCGCGCCCTGCATGCGCGCCCCCTTTGCGTACGCCTGGGTCGTGCCGGAGGGGTCGAGGTGCCCGTCGAGCGGATCGTAGAGCGCTCCGAGCAGCCCCTTCGGGTTCGTGATCGGCGAGAGCCGAGCGATGTCCTCCGGCCCGACGATCTCGGTCTCGAGGCCCATGTAGCGGTGCTTGGCCCGCTCCGCCTTGAGGAAATCGAGGCGGTCCGCATCCGCCGCGAGGGTGAGGCCGCCCACGTGGTGCAGTCCGCAGGACTGGCCGGTGAGCGCCTCAAGCTCGCGATAGAGCCGGATGGTGTAGCCCTGCAGCGCGGCCATGTTGGTGTCGGCGTTCAGGGTGTGGAAGCCGCCCGCGGCGTGCCAGGTGGAGCCGGAGGTCAGCTCGGATCGCTCGATGAGCATCACGTCGCTCCATCCGAGCCGGGTGAGGTGGTAGAGCACGCTGCACCCGACCACCCCGCCGCCGATCACCGCGACCTGGACATGCGAGTTCATGGCCGCTCGCGCCCTATGTGCCTTCGACTATCGCGAGATCGCGCTCGAACGCCTTGTGCGCGAAGGGCAGCGACGCCTGGTAGTCCTCGTCCTCGTAGCAGGCGACCGCCTGCTCGAACGACGAAAACTCCACGAGCACGACACGGCCCCACGCACCTTCGCGCGCATCGAGCCGCCCGCCGGCGTTGAGAATCCTGGCGCCGAATCGTTCCGCCACCGGCCCCCACCGCTTCACGTACTCCTCGAACGCGGCCTGGTCCCTGACTGCCCCGCCCTTCACTATCCAGTAGCCCGGCATGTTCTGTCTCCCTTGTCGATTTGATTGATTCCCGTCGAGGAACCGGCGCACCGAGTCCGACGGGATTGTCTATCCGCGGTGCCCCACGAATTCCCGGACGGTGAGTCCGATATCCCGGGCAGTGAATCGCGTCTACGCCATCGCAATGGTATCGATGGCCGCGAGCGCTCCTGCCACACCGAAATCCACCAGGGGAACGCCGGTCGAGGCACCCGCCGGCTCGCGGTAGAACGACGAGCGCAGGGTCTGGTTGGTCACGATGTCCTTCGGATCGGCTTCGCCGAAGAAGTAGCTGGTCTGCTTCACCATGTGGTCGAGACCGAGATCCGCCGCCGCCAGCAGCGCTCGAGTGCGTTCGACGCACAACCGCGTCTGCGCATTCAGATCTCCGGGGTGCACGACCGTGCCCTCGGCGTCGAGCGCAAGCTGGCTCGACAGGAACGCGATGCCGTCGCTGCACACCCCGTCGACGTGCGCGGAGCGTCCCGGCCGCCGCCATGGCGAATCGAGCCGCAGGATCCGGCGCTCGACGGCCGAATCGGCCTGCGGGCGCACCGCCCAGCCGTCTACGCGCACGACGTGTTCCGGCGCAAGTCGCGGCGCGGGCAGCTCGACGTACGCGCATTCGAGCGGCGCGACGTGACGTTCGAAGTCCGCGGCCCGGACCGGGGACGGAGTCTCGTTTGCGTACCACGCCGCGAGCCGGACGAGATCGGCCGGCGCCGCGCCCAGCTTTCCGAGCGCGTCGGCCAGACGCTCGTGGGCGAGAGCTCCGGTTCCGGGATCGCCGCCTGCCGCACTCTGCCCTCCGACGAACACATGCCCGCCGCAGCGAAGCGCGTGGTTGAGCGGTGCCGGCAGATCCGGAACCCCGTCGGGGGAGGCGGAGTCACGGTCGAACCTCTGGCCATACTCGCCGAGCATTGCCACCGCCTCGATCTCGACCCTCATGCCGGGCAGTGCGAGCCACGGCAGCGGTACCGGCACGAGCACCGGCCCGGAGCGTGCCGCGCCGAGGCCGTTCGCCCTGCACGCTTCGGCCACCGCCTCGACAAACCATGTCTCGTCGACCCCATCGCCGGCCGCGTAGAACGCAGTGAGCTTGACGGTGTCGGCGAGGGTGGCACCGAACTCCCGCAGCACGGTGTCGATGTGCGCGATCACCACACCAATCTGGGTGGGGAGATCGTCGGGGTGGAGCGGATCGCCGCGGCTCGTCTTGTCGACCTGCCCGCCGACGTGGATGAACTGCTCGGTGCGCACACCGTGCTTGAACGCCAGGTGGCGATACCAGTCCCAGTGCCCTTTCGGCCAGGAGTACGCACGTGGTCGCATCGAAGTCTCCGTTTCGGCACGGCCCGGCGGCGCCGATAATCTTCAGGAGCTGGCAGGGCTGCGGCGCGAGCGGGAAGTTCGGCGCGAATCGGGCTCGACCCGGCAAGGACAACATGGGCGAGCGGCGATTGGCAACTTCGCCGGCGTCGGCCCACGTGGTGCCGAACTGCATCGGCTCGCCACGGCGCGTGTCGTCATGCGCCACTCTGAAGCCGGTGGTGTCGGACACACCTGTCGGCGCAGAAGACCCCGGCAACTACTCCGAACGCTATCCTTCGACCCGCTTTGCCGCCGTCGCCATGTTCGTGAGCTTGTCGATCGCCATCTCTCGGGTCAAGAGACCCAAGCCGCAGTCGGGAGCCGCGATCAGGCGACGGGCATCGATGTGCTCTAGTGCCTCTTCGAGGCGGGCTTCGATTTCGTCAACCGCTTCAATGCGGCTGGACGAGACGTCCACCACCCCCAGGATCACGGTCGTGGATTCGTACGTCTCCAGCAACGACAAGTCGTTGTGCCGGTGGGCGTCCTCGATCGAAACGGCCTGAATCGTGGAGTCCTCGATGGCACGTGCGATCTGCACGTAGGACTCGATGTCGGCCTTCGGGAACTCCGGGTTGTCGAGCGCGTCGGGATACCCGCAGCACATGTGAACCGTGCGCGTGACGCGGTCGGGCACGCCATGGAAGCAGCGATCGATGTGCTCGATACCATGGTCGAGCGCGTCCGCCGGTCGACGTGCGAAGAGTGGTTCGTCGATCTGCACGTGACGGGCGCCGGCTTCGACGAGCGCCAGTACCTCGTGGTTCAGGGCCTGGGCGATATCGGCTCCACGCTTCCTGGGGTCACCATAATGGGCGTCCGCGACCGTGCCCGAGATGGTCATGGGTCCGGGCATGGTGATCTTGACGCTCCGATCGGTAAAGGATTGAGCAATCCGCCAGTCGCGCGTCAGAAAATTTCCTCGCGCGCGCACCGGCGCGGTGATCGTGGGCAGACGAGCGTCGGCGTAGGCGCCATTGCGGATATCGACGGTGGTGAGCGTGTCGAAGTCGATACCGTCCAGATGCCGGCAGTGATAGTGAATGTAGTTTTCCCGTCGGACTTCGCCGTCGGTGGGAATGTCGATGCCGGCATCGACCTGATCGAGAACCACCTCGCGAGTAGCGCGCTCGAAGACAGCTTCTCCCTGGTCTCCGAGTGCTCGCAACGCCTCCACGTAATCCCGAGTGGGATTTCGCATCTTGTCGGTGCGGTCGGTGAACCAGTCGGGAATCTCGACGTAGTCCGGTTTGGGATAGGCCCCTATCGTGGTGGTCAGTAGCGGCATGGTCCGTCTCCAGCAGATCGCGCGCCACGGCCAGGTGCCTTCGATACCTTGCGAGACACCCGCGGTCCAACTATCCGATTATTCGTACAGTTGGCGAGGTAGCCAAAGTATTATTTCGGGAAAGATCACGCATATCGCCAGGGCCGTCGCCTGAAGCCCCAGGAATGGAATCGCCGAGCGATAGATGGTTCCCATGGAGACGTCGCGTCCGGCCACGCTCTTGAGATAGAACAGCGCGTAGCCGAATGGCGGACTCAGAAACGACATCTGCATGTTCAGCATGTAGACCACGCCGAACCAGATCAGCACCTCGTCGGGGGCGACACCCGGCAACCCGAGCACGCCGTCCCAGGCGAGACTGTTCACGATCGGTGCGAAAATCGGCAACGCGAGAAACATGATGCCCACCCAGTCGAGGAACATGCCCAGGATGACCAGCAGCACCATCATGACCACGAGAATGCCGTAGGGACCGAGGCCGAGGCCGAGGAGCGTGTTGCCGACGAAATCCGTTCCACCCTGAACGATGTAGAAACCGACGAAGATGCTGGCGCCGAAGATGATCCACAGGACCATCACCGTGTACTTCACGGTCATGAGGGCTGCCTCGCGAATGGCGACCCAGGTGAGCCGGCGGTGCAGGCCCATGACGAACAAGGCCCCGAAGGTACCGATTCCGGCGGCTTCGACCGGAGTCGCCACCCCGGTGAAAATGATGCCCAGCACCAGAAAGACCAGGGTGAGCGGAGCGATGATGCCACGCAGAAGCCGCAGCTTTTCCCGGAAATCGACACGTTCCTCGAGTGGAAGCGCCGGCCCCATCTGCGGGTTGATGTAGCAGCGCACCGTGATGTACAGGATGTAGATCCCCGCGAGCAGAAGCCCCGGGAACACCGCCCCCACGAACAGCTCACCGATGGACAGACCCACCACCAGGGCGATGAGAATCGCCATGACCGACGGCGGGATCAGGATGCCCAGGCTGCCACCGGCCAGAATGCATCCGCACGCGAGCTCCGGGCTGTAGCGGCGCCTGAGCATCGCCGGCAAGGCAATGATCCCCATCGTCACCTCGGTGGCGCCGACCACCCCCACCATCGCCGCGAGGATCGTCGAGCCCACGATCGTCGATGAGGCGAGACCGCCCTTGAGTCCGCCGAGAAGCTTGTAGACCACATTGAACAAGGCATCGATCAGACCGGCCCGTTCGAGGATCGCCGCCATGAACAGGAAGAGCGGGAGGGCGGACAACTGGTACTGCGTCATGAACGGGAAGATTCGGGAGGGCAGAATGTGAATCATGGAGAGGTCGCCGAACACGACCAGGAAGATGACCCCCAGCCCACCGGTCAGGAACGCCAGCGGCAGCCCGGCCAGCAGGAAGACGGTCAGCGAGCCGAACATCAATACGGTGAGCCACTCGATTCCGATTTCCATGCCCACGATCTAGCCTTCCATTGCAAGGAGGATGCGAAGGTCCTTCACCAGCTTGGAAAGACCCTGCAGGATGATCAGAACCGAGCCGATGACGATGGTGGCCTTCACGGCCCAGTACTGCACCGCCCACTCGGTGAAGGAGACCTCCCACATTCCCACGGCGAACGAGGTGAATACCCATCCGCTCACCAGGAGCGCTCCGGTGAATATGAAGAACAGCGTCGACGTGATGACGTCGGCCAGGGCCTTGCCGCGATCGGAGAGACGGGAGTAGATGATGTCGACGCGTACGTGCTGGTCTTCGTGCAGGCCGAACGCGCCCGCAATCAGGTACATCATGCCGAACATCAGGTACATGCTCTCGTGGGCCCAGTTCGTCGGTGAGTTGAAGACGTAGCGCGCGAGCACCTCGTAGTAGTAGACAACGACTGCAATGACCGACCAGTAGCAAACATATTCGCCCGTCCGGCGACTGATGGCGTCAATGACGTCGGTGACTTTCGTGTGGACCTTGAGCGAGGCGGCTTCATGGGTGCCGACCAGCGCCACCTCCGGCGCCGCCGGCTCGCTCGACTGCGCGGCTCGTTGCGTGGATTCGGTCTGCGCACAACGCCGAACGAGCCGCGGAACCAGGAAGGCGTCGATCAACAACAGCACCGCAATGGCCAGGCCGAACGCACCCGCGAGGGAATTCCAGAAGTCGAACGATGCCGTGGCGGCATTCATGTCCTGCTGCAACTCGGCCATCGTCCGTTCGGCCTTGGCAAGCAACTCCGTTGCGCCGTCGGTCGCCTCGGCCACCGCGGCCTGAGCTTCTTCGAGATCGAACTCGGCGACAAGAACCTCGGCCCGTACCTGCGATACCCCGTCGCGGGCCTGTCGCCCCTCGACGTTGGCGAAGAGGATCGCGAGGAATAGCGGGATGTAGACGATGCCCAGGAGGTTGCGGGCATAGAAGCGGTGCAGCCCTACGTACCCTCCTCCAATCAGAAACAGGTAAGCCAGCGGAATGGACACGGCGCCACCGGACCTGAATTTCCCTTCCCGGTGCACCAGATACATGGCAAGGAACGGGAACAGCAGCAGACCCGCCCAGTACAGCGAATGGGGCAGGATGAAGGTCAGACTAGGCATTCCGCATTCCCATTGCTCTTCGAATTGAGCGGCACCGCCACGATGGCAGCCTCATCGGCCGCCGTCGTGGCGGTACTCGACGCCGACTCGAACCCGTCCCGGCTCGCAGTCGAGCGGACACCCGGCCCTGCGGACGAGCGGTCCGGGCAACGTTCCGACGGCGTCCCGTTGCCCTGCGAGGCTTCTCGCTACATGTTCAGCGTCTGGCCCTTGATCATGTCGGGCGTTACATACCCGAGGCTTCCCGACATCATGTAGTCGAGCTGGATCTTGAAGACCTGCGCCGCGGTCTTGTCCTTGTTGGCCCACTTGTACCACAAGGGAACAGCGAGCTTGGTGAACGCCTCGACGTCTCGCTGGGTCAGGCGGATGACCCTGACCTTGTCGTCCGTGAACTTCTTCCACGCAAGCTGGTCGAGGCGCTGGATCTCCGCATGATGACTGTTCGAGTAGACCTGCGTCTCCATCTCCACGAACTGCTTCATCTGCGGTGAGAGGGCGTTCCATCGATCCATGTTGACCGTGAGGTCCATGAGGTCGACGGGCTGGTAGATGGACATGAATCCAGGGGGCCCCATTGAAATGAACTTGGCAACCTGCGAGAGACCCATGTCGTAGTTGATCGCGGGACCGACCACGTCGGTGATGTCGATCGTGCCCTTTTCCATCGCCGGATAGATCTCGCTTCCCGGCAGCAAGGTGGTCTTGGCGCCTGCCGCCGTGAACAACTCGGCGACCATGCCGCCCGGCACTCGCATCTTCTTGTCCTTGAAGTCCTCGATGGAGCGGATTGGCGTCTTGGAGTGAATGATGTTGGGGCCGTGCTGGATTTGACCCACATAGAAGAGACCGTACTGCGCGTACAATTTCCGCGTGATTTCCAGGCCGCCGAGCCCGTAGAAGAACACATCCCATTCATGCGGATTGCGCAGGCCCAGCGGATAGGAGCTCAGGAACACCGTCGCCGGCAGCTTGCCGGCCCCATAGAGGGTGAACCAGTTCATCGCGTCGAGCACGCCGGTCCGGGTGGCATCCATCATTTCGAAGGTGCCGACCGCCGCCCCGCCGGCGAATGGTTGAAAGGCCAGCTCGCCCCCGGTCTTCTCGACGATGGTCTTGCACCAGTTCTCGAAGTACGGCCAGCCGGCAACACCCTGCCACCAGGCCGTCTGGACTTTCCAGGTGGTCGTCTCGGCGGCCCTGGCGTCACGGATGTAGGGGAATGCGATGGCTGCCGTGGCTGCCGCGCCGCCAACGGCTAGCGATCCCTTCAACAGGTGCCTTCGCTTGACGGGTTTGTCGGGTCTGTCGGCGTTGACGGAACGCTGGGATTGCTCGTCGAGTTTCATGCGATGTCTCCTTGCCTCATGAATGAATGTTGTGTCTCATTCCGAGGGAAGAGGCTTACACCGTATCGTCGGTATTGCAAACTCAGAGTAGTTAGGATTTATCCTCGGGATTTCTGATGATTAACGCAATTATTGTCACCGATCGGCGGCCGCAGCCTAATTCAGTGGAATTTTCGCGTGAAACCTCCGCCGCCCGATCTGTGTGCTGGCGGCGGCGGACAGGGCAGCATCACGGAGGCAGCCTCCGAGCTCGGGGCTTCCTCGCCGAAATGGACGCTACGCGGCGAACTCCTGGTTCCGGACGTGCCGCAGCGGCTATATTGTCCCGCGAACCTGTTCGGTCTCGGGTCCACTCGGCAAACGGTGGACTACCATGTCCGAGACGACTGCCGATGGGAGGAGAAGATGGCCAACGAAGACATCATCGACCGACTGTCCGAAATCTTTACTCGCCACGGCGCGCGCTCCTATCAGGGAGGGGGCGTGTCCATCACCGAGCACATGCTGCAAACGGCGGCGGCGGCCGAGGGTGCATCCTGCACACCCGGTGTCGTCGCGGCCGCGCTTCTGCACGATGTCGGACACTTCATCACCGACTTCGCCCGGCTCGAAGACGACCCCAAGCACGCGTCGATGCTGGAGGCCAAGGTCGACCGTCACCACGAGAACGCGGGCGCCCGGATGCTGCAGCCATACTTCTCGGCCGAAGTAGTGGAACCGATCCGGCTGCACGTGCAGGCCAAGCGCTACCTAAGCGCGATCGAGAAGGACTACGTGAAGACACTGGCTCCGCAGGCCCTGCACACCCTGGGTCTGCAGGGTGGTCCGATGTCCCCGCACGATGTAGCCGCCTTCGAAGAAAACCCCTACTGCCGGACCGCGGCGATGCTCAGGCGCTGGGACGATGCCGCCGTCGTTCCGGGACTGAAGACGCCGGACTTCGAGCACTATCGAGGCATTCTGAGGGACTTGGTGACCGGTTGACGGCGTCCGAGGACAGCCCCAGACTCAAACCCGACTCCCGGCTTCGCGACGCGCTTCCATGATGCCGCGCGCCAGCTCCGGCAGTGCGCCGAGATCGACTCGGCTGCTGGTCGCGTCCTCGAGGAGAAGATCGAGACTCAGATAGGGATGAAACTTCTCGGTCATGAAGTTTCCCTTGCCCGACAACACGCTGTCGGCGGAAACCGGCCCCGAGTGGGCGATTTCCTCAAGGGCAGCTTCCACGGGCTCGGCATCCTCCTCGCAATTGACGTTGAGGAACCCGTCATGGGTCTCGGCCGTATATCCCATGGCTCGGAGTGCCAGGGCGGGCGTCGAGGTCTTGACCGTGCCTGTCCACGTGGCGATCAGGCAGCTTCGCTTACCGAGCTCGCAGATGGGCCTCTGGACGACATTCAGTCTCCGACATTCGGAGCGTGCATCTTCCAGAAGACGAGCCGCGCTCTCGTCAAGATAGGCGGGAAGGTCTGCGCCCGAAAGCACACCCTTCATTTTCTCCTCAACCCTGTCGTGGACCAGGCCGCCGTCACCGCCGAAAGGTGGCGGCCTCCCCACCCGGTCGGCAGTCACCTCAATCACCTTGTCCTCGTCATGAATTTCGGTGATGCGCCAGCGTCTCCCTGAGAAGATGATCGTCATGCCGAGCGCCAGGATCATGACGACTGGAAGCGTCCCCAGCGGCTTGCCGCCGGCGATGATCCGGTATTCCTCGTGGGTCCGGAATACGGCGTAGAAGCTGTAGTGCTCGACCAGCCGTTCACCCTGCCGGCCGAGAAGCAGGGCGCCGTCGGGCGCCTGCTCGATTAGCGCTACGTCAGGCCTGCCCAGTTGCTTGAGAAGGCGTGCAAACAGGCGAGGGGCGACGCGCCGGAACGGCCCCCGCTCACAAAGCGTTGCGTAGAGGCGCTTTGCGCTCACCCCACCGTGCTCGGCGATTACGGAAAGGACTTGGTGGGTGAGCGTCGAAAGACGAAGCGCCTGCGGGGCGGGAGGTTCGCACCACCCCTCTGTCAGTAGCTCGACCATGGCGATCGAGCGGACGAGACCCAGGTGCAGGCGGTCCAGCGGATGGGAATCGGCGCAGGGCGCTGACTCTATCGCGTACATGCGCAGCACCGCCGGTTGGCTGGTCCGTCGCCCCGATCGGCCGAGTCGCTGCCTGAGCGACGCGACGGAGAATGGGGCACCTATCTGCGCCACTCAGGCGATGTCGCCGATATCGATGCCAAGCTCCAGGGTCGAGGTGCAGACGGCGGTCGTCGCCGGGTGCGTCTTCAAACGTTTTTCGAGGTCGATCCGGTGTTCGCGGGACAAGCTGGCGTGATGCGGGAAGAACTCTACCGGCAGACGCGCCTTCTCGGACATTTCGCGCAGAGCGTCCGCATACCATTCAACACTCTGGCGCGCTCCGGCAAAGATCAGGTTCCGGCTGCCGCGCAGCCTGGAGAACAGGTGGCTGGCCACCGCGCGTTGTGCAGCCGTTTCATCCCCATCTTCTTCGTCGCTTCCGCTTGGATGCCGCCGTCGAAGATAGCCGCGGACTTGGACCTTCAGCACTTGGCTGTCGGACTTGCTCTCCAGCAACGTCACTGCCTCGGGAGCTTCGGGCCGAAGGTATTCCCTTGCCAACGCCATTTCGCCCAGCGTTGCCGACAGCCCGACCCGGCGGATCCGACGGCCGACCGCCAACTCCAGCCGCGTCAGGAGCGACCGCAGGTGGACACCGCGCTCGGTGTCCAGCAACGCGTGCAACTCGTCGACGACGACCGCGCGGGCGCTCATGAACAGCGTCGGAATCTCCAGCCCACGCAACACGAAAAGCGCCTCGAGTGATTCCGGCGTGATCAGCAGCACGCCGCGCGGGTTCTTGCGGGCGCGGGCCTTTGCTCCCTGGGAGATGTCGCCATGCCACGGATGGACCGGCAATTCGGCTCTGTCGCACAAGTCTTCCAGGCGCTCGAACTGATCGTTGATGAGTGCCCGGAGAGGGCCGACGTAGACGAGGTCGAAGCCGCCCTCACCGGGGCGTTCCAGAATCAGGGAGATCAACGGCAGGAAAGCGGCCTCGGTCTTTCCACCAGCGGTGGCCGTCGAGATGATCACGTCTCCGTCGCCGTTCAGCAGGACCGGAATCGCGCGCTCCTGGATGTCGCGCAGGCTGTTCCAGCCCTTGTGCCAGATCCAGCGACGGACGGGCTCCGCGAGTCGGTCGAACCCTGTCGATCGTTCAGAGCCTGAAGGACGCGAGCTCATCATCCGCCCCGTCATCCGAAACATCGCTCATGTCGTCCCCGCCATCTTCGGCGACCTCGACCGATCCGATCAGCCCATGCCAGTCCACGCCCGGGTTCTGCTCCGGCACGGAAAGCATGTTCACGAACGCAGTGACCGTATTGCGGGGAGTTCTGAAATAGGCATCCCCGATTCGGTCGGAGCAATGGGTCATGAAGGCGGTGAGCGCGTCATCCGGCAAAGCGGCGTTCTCGTCCCGCATCACGCGGCGGATATTGGCAAGCAGGACGAACATGTCCTCCGGCGTCAGATTGGCCAGCCGGACCACCGGACCCGACAAATCGACGAGTCCGTCGCGCGCGAAGGTGTTCTCGGCCAGTCGAGACTGGAGCGCCTCGTAGCTGTAGAGGCCACGGCGCGTGTCCATCAGAAACTCGGGCGTCCCGCCCAGCATGAAGCCGAGATGACTGGCGCTGCCTTGCAGCACATCGTTAAGGATGCGCAGGATCTGCTCGTAGTTCGCGTTCCGGGCCTGTGAGGAGGTCAGCTTGTAGAGATTGACCAGTTCGTCCAGCGACACCGCCAGTCCCTGATAGCCGGCTTCGCGTACGAACAATGCCAGCAGGGGTGCACGTCCCATTTATGAGATTCATGCTGCTACGCTGGCGCGGCGTTCCCAGAAGTCGTCGAAGCGGTTGCTCTCGACGGCGCAGCGCAGGGCGATGATGGCGTTGGCGCCGGCGACGGTCCAGCGCATGCCGGAGC
>JAJDUQ010000221.1 GCA_022826505.1 Gammaproteobacteria bacterium | reverse complement strand
GTGATCATGGTCTGGGCCGACGGCGAGTACGGCCTCATCAAGTGGAAGCAGCAGAACCACTTCGACGGGCGACACTCGGACCTCGCGTTCAACAACCCGGACTTCGAGCTGCTGGCGAGGTCGTTCGGCGCATGGGGCAGGACCCTGACCGGTGCGGGGCAGCTTCCGGACGCGCTGGACGAGGCGTTCCGGCAGCCGGGTCCGGCGCTGCTCGCGGTGCCGGTGGACTACGCCGAGAACGTGAAACTCAGCCAGCGGTTGGGGAATCTGAACTTCAGCATCTGACCCCATGGCCCGGGCGGATAGTGGTGTCAGGGCCAGTCGTCTACTCGTTCGCCTCCGGCGCCGCCGACTTGCAGCATCGTGCATGGCGTTGCCATGAGTGTCCAACCCCTCTTCGATTCACGGGGCGAGTGCATCGCGTTCCGGCACCGCATGTGCCGTACCATTGCGGCGGACAGCCCAGCCTTGCCGGACCCGGGACAAGCGAAGCTCGGCCCGGCGTCGAGTCACCGGAGGGCCTCGAACGATGGATCGTTTCGACCGCATCTACGGGCTCCATCGCATCTTTCGCAGCGCTCGCCATCCGGTTTCGCGCAAGACCCTGGAGGAGAAGCTCGAGTGCTCGCGGGCGACGGTCAATCGGGCCATCGAGGATCTGAGAGACTTCCTGTCGGCTCCTCTCCGATATGACCGCCTGCGCAACGGCTACTACTACGACGAGAAGGACGGCGAGCGTCCCTACGAGCTCCCGGGACTCTGGTTCAACGCTTCCGAGCTCCATGCGCTCCTCGCCACCCAGAAGCTGCTTGCCGGTGTCGGCCCGGGACTGCTGGACGGCTTCCTTGCCCCGTTGCGCAAACGCATCGAGCACATTCTCGCCAGCGAGCGACTGAGCAGGAGCGACGTGACGCAGCGCGTGCGGATCCTCTCCATGGGTTCGCGCACCATGCCGCCGGACTCCTTCACCTCCGTCGCCAGCGCCCTGATGCAACGGCGGCGACTCGCCATCGTCTACCACGGGCGCCAGCGAGACACCGTCACCGAACGTACGGTGTCTCCCCAACGCCTCGTGCACTACCGGGACAACTGGTATCTGGATGCCTGGTGCCATACCCGGCGTGGATTGCGCAGCTTCTCCCTCGATCGGATCCAGAAGGCCAGGGATACCGGAGACACGGCGGCGGATCTCGACGATCAACGCCTGGATCGCCACTTTTCCGATGCCTACGGCATTTTCTCCGGCATCCCCGGGAACACGGCCGTTCTGCTTTTCTCTCCCGAGCGCGCGCGGTGGGTGGCCGAGGAACGCTGGCATCGGGACCAGCAGGCCCGGTTCCGCGAGGATGGAAGCTACGAGCTGCGCGTCCCCTACGACGATCCCCGGGAGCTGGTGCTGGACATCCTCAAATACGGACCCGACGTCGAGGTGACGAGTCCGGCAAGCCTGCGCGCAGAAGTACACGCAAGACTGGCTGCGGCGCTTGCGCGGTACGAGGGAGACTGAGCCGGCACACCCCACCGGGAATGCACGGCGGTGCGATGCGCGAGCCGCAGGCTCACGTATTGAGCCACCGGGGAGTGTACAAGAAGCATTCCGGCACTCCACCGCACAAGGCTACCGGTCAGATCACCGCTGGCCGTTTGCGCCGGGTATTCCAATCGAATGACCGGAGATGAGGAATGAACAAGCAATTGCCATCGGAATCCGCCGAGAACACACGCCGGATCGACATCGACGTCACAATTGACCTCGAGCAGCTATGAGAACTCGAAGCCGCCCGATATCGTGCCGAAGAAGCAGCCTCGAGGTCGGCAGCAGAATGCAGTGCGCTCCTGGCGATGGGTATCGGCTTTCTCCCGGGTGGATTTTTCTTCGGCGACGAATAGCCGGCGCCCGATCACGAAGAAGAGGTCAGCACCATGAAACGCCGATCCTTTCTCAACTCCATTCTCGCCGCATCCGCGACGCTCCCCTCCGTGGGTCATGCGCAGGCGGCGGTACGGCCGGACGAGTTCCACGGCAAGGGAGCGGAACGCGAGCTTCTCATTCAGGAGAGCCCGGTCGCCGGCTTCCAGTATCACGACGGAGAGACCGTATGGCCTCGTCTTTCCGCGGGCGATTCGTTGCAACTCCTGCGCGAGCCGGCCAATCCCTACGATCGACGGGCGGTCGCGGTGTACTGGGGTGAATCCAAGCTCGGATACGTGCCGCGGGCAGCCAACACGGCCGTCTCCCAGATGATGGACCGAGGCGAACGTCTGGCCGCCCGGGTCAAACGACTCCGGGATTCGCGGGATCCGTGGAAGCGGGTCGAGTTCTCCATCTCCGCACGCATCGTGGTGTGAACCGGGGGTGCGGGATGTCGGGCGGTCTCGCTGCGGTCACGGGAATCGTCGAGCCGCCCCGGACTCCCGGGGTGGCTCATCTGATACGCGCATCCGAAGTGCGCACCTTGGATCAAGGTGCCGCAACGGTTATCTTACGTCCGTCTTACCTGATTTCCGGGGGACGATGCAATGCCGATGACCGAACGACTCACCACCACCGTCTCGACGAAGGGTCAGGTCATTCTGCCCAAGGCGATTCGCCAGGCTCTGTCCTGGGAAGCCGGAACACGGCTCGTCGTGGAGAACACGCCCGAGGGCGTGCTGCTGAAATCCGCTCCGGTATTCGCCGAAACCCGAGGCGAGGACGTGTTCGGTTGCCTCGCGCACGACGGTGCACCCCGGTCACTGGCGGAGATGGAAGCCGGGATCATGGCGGAAGCGAAGCGGCGCCATGCGGGCGATTGACACGAATGTCGTCGTCCGGTACCTCACCGGCGACCATCCGGGGCAGGCGGCCAAAGCGCGCGCTGCAATCGACGGGGGACCCGTCTTCGCAAGCACGACGGTCATGCTGGAAAGCGAATGGGTGCTGCGCAGCGTCTACGGCTTCGGCGGGACCGAGGTGGCGGCGGCGCTGCGTTCCTTCTCGGGACTGCCGAACGTGTCGATCGAGAGTCCGGTCCTGCTCGCCGAAGCCCTCGACCGCGCGGAGAAGGGCATGGACTTCGCCGATGCGCTGCACCTCGGCGCCGCCGCGCGATGCGAGATCATGCTGACGTTCGACAGACAGCTCATCAAGATGGCGATGGATGCGCCTGTCAGGGCGATGGAGCCCTGAAACTCACAGCTAGAAGCCCGACACGACGATGGCGGCCGGACGCGATACATCGGTCCGAGCGCGGTGAGTCCCGTTGGCAGGTGGCTGGAACCGATCACAGATTGAGGAGTTCCAGGACGGATCGGCGACGCCTGGCCGACCCGGCAGTCATACGTGAATTCCAACGTACGTCAATGCCAACGTACGAATTCGTGAGTGGGCCGAATAAGGTGCGGCGAAGTCGGGAGAACGGAACCCGGGTCGGGGAGTCCCGCGCCGGTCAGCAGAAGGCGGCGATTCCGTCGGACGAAACGGCGATGCACGCAATCATGCCTGTGTGGAAGCCGAGGTGAGGTGTCGTTTCTCGATCAGGTCGCATCTCGTCCGGAGCACTGCTCTCGGCGCGAGTCAACGGTCGATCGTGTCGGCTCCCATATGATCACCTCCGGTGCAACCGATTCGCCGCGTCGGGGTGCACGTCAGATTTGTGGTGAATTGAGAAAGGGCATGGGATGCGGTGTGGAATGGCGGGTTTTCTGTCAAGATAGAGTTTTGACAGGTTGGGAGGCCCGCCATGTCTGCGTCGATTTCGGAGCTGGAGGCACACCGC
>JAJDUQ010000312.1 GCA_022826505.1 Gammaproteobacteria bacterium | reverse complement strand
CTTCGACGGTCGTGATCTCCTTTCCCTCGGCTTGAACGGCGAAGGTGAGGCAGCTTCGGACCGAGACGCCGTCCAACACGATGGTGCACGCACCGCAGACCCCGTGCGCACAGCCGACGTGAGTCCCCGTCAGGCTGCATTCATGGCGCAGAAAATCGACCAGCAGCATCCGGGGTTCCACGTTCCGCGTGTACGTGCGGCCATTGACCGTGACGCGGACATCGCGGCGCGCCGTCATCGCGTTCCCGCCTCGTCCGCGATCTCGTGAAGGGCCCGCGCCGCCATGGCGACAGCCGCTCGCCGCCGCCAATGGGCCGTGGCATGAAGGTCCTCCAGGGGCTCCACGTCGCCTGCTGCGGCCTCGGCGGCCTCGGCAATCGACTGTTTCTCCAGGACTTCGCCCGTCAAGACCGCCTCCGTGGACGACAGACGCGTCGGCCGTTCCCCGGCACCCGTGGCGGCCAGCGCCGCCTTGGTGCAACGGCCGGCGGAATCGAGGTCGATCTGCGCGGCAACGCCGACGAGAGCCAGTCCGCCGAAGTGACTGCCGACCTCGGCAAAGGCGGCCCGGGACCCGGCCGGGGCTTCGGGAAACCTGATCTCGCAGAGCATCTCATCCGGTTCCAGAGCGGTCGTCAGTTCGGCGAAGAAGAACTCCGTCGCCGGCACGGTGCGTCGGCCGTTCGGCCCGCCCGCGATCATCTCGGCGCCCAGCGCCAGCGCCACGCCCGGGAGCTCCGCCGACGGGTCGGCGTGGCTCAGGCTGCCGCCGGCGGTCCCGCGGTTGCGGATCGTGGCATGGCCCATATGTGGCATCGCTTTGGCAATGAGCGGGCAGGCGGCGCGAACGGTCTCGGAGAGTTCCAATTCGCGCTGCCGCGTCATGGGGCCGCTGACGAGCATGCCGTCCTCTTCGCGCAGGTAGGCGAGCTCGGGGCAGCGGTTCAGGTCGATCAGCACCGAGGGCTGTGCCATGCGCATGTTGATCAACGGAACAAGGCTCTGCCCGCCGGCGAGCGGTCTCGCCTCCACGCCGTGCTCGGCCATCAGGGCGAGCGCCTCTTCCGCCGTCTCCGGCGCGAAATACTCGAATGGTGCGGGCTTCACGCGACCACCGCCTATATCGGCACGTGGGAGCCTATGCCGAGCTCGCGCGTATCGAGCCGGGTTTCCCGTTTGATCATGCGCGGCGTCCCGTTGGCGACATCGACGACATCCAGGTATCGGCCCGCCGCAAACAGTTCCGACACGCCCTCCGGCGACGTTCGAACGGCGATGACCTTGCTCGTCACGTCCACGTGCCCTTTCGCCTCTCCCCGCGAGATATCGGTGACCGAGATCTGGCGCAACATCCGGGTTCCCTTACGGCCGAGCTGCTCGGGCAGCACATCGAACAGGTAACGCAGGCCGTCCATGTCGTGGATCAGCCAGACCATCTCCTTGTCGAGTTCGTAGGAGTATGCCGTCACGCGATACTCGAACTCGGGCGCGCACATCGACAGGAATTCGTCCCACGCCTCCCGGTCGAGTGCATCGGCCACTCCGTTCAAAAAATCGCGGATATCCTCGTTGCCGACGGCCAAGCTCCAGCCCTCACGCGGCCTTGGTCCTGGGGTCGCTTGCCGGCCGGCCCATCCATTTGCTCCACTCCGCATAGAAATGGCGCATGCCCCCATCGTCCTGAGCTGACATGTTCTCTTCACGGCAGATGATGCCATAGGTGGCACCGCCCGTGCGGTAACCCTTCGCGCACTGTTCTGCGGCAAAGAGGTCCTCCGGCAGATTGTGACTCATCGGCCCCCAGAACTCGTTGTGCTGGCGAATTCTGACTATCCGGTCCTCCTCGCTGTCGTTCTTCAGCCCGAGCCCGCGAAACTCGACGAGCGAGGTGTCCGGTGTGAGCGGCGTGGTCGTGTCGATCCGCATGACGGTGCCGCGGGTCATCAGCACCGTGTTGGGAAAGATCGGTGTCGAATGAAAGGTCTCGGCGGTCAATCCAGGCAGCGCTTTCGACTGCTCGCGCGGCACGACCGTGGCCTCGTCCTGGTAATCGATCTGCATGCCCCGGAACATGATGTGGCCGTAGGGATAAAGCTCGACGTGACGCTTGAAGAGCGTCTCCTCGGTGAGCACGTTCGTGCGCCGCAGCATGACGTGCATCCACTCGTGATAGTGGTCCATGTTGGACTCGACCCACTGCTTCCAATTCGTCCGGACTACGGCTTGGTGATAGTGGAAGACCTCCACGGGTTCCTCCGTCAGCGTCCGCTCGAAGGACGCGAGGGCGTCGCCGAAGTAATCGGCGAAGGGGATGGGGCGGTCGTCGAGGTTGAAGAAGACGAGGCCGTAGAGAGTGTCCGTGTGCACTTCCCGAAGCCCGCAGTCCTCGGCACGCAGGTTCATGTCGTCATAGGCCTTCGGGCGCGGCCTGCTGACGCAGTCGCCCTTCCAATCGAACGTCCAATGATGGAAAAAGCAGGTCTTGAGCCTGGCGTTGCCCGAGAGGTCGTTGAACAGCTTGGCGCCGCGATGGGGGCAGACGTTGTAGAAGGTCCGAATCCGGCCGTCTTCGCCCCGGATCATCACCAGCGGCACCTCGGCGTGGTCGATGGTGCGGAAATCGAAGGCGTCGGGCAATTCGCTCTCGTGGCACCCGAACCGCCAGGATCGCGCCAGGATCCGCGACATCTCGTCGGCGAAGATATCGGGGTCGGCGTAGGCGGCCGCATCGACGTAGTGGGTCTCGGGAAGGTCGGGCGGACGCTCCCATGTCTCGCGGTTGCGGGATGGCATCGGCGGACCTCCTCGCGAGCCTCGCGGTCTCGGCTCTTCTCGCTGGCGGGAGTCTAGGCGTTGGGATCGGCCGCCGTCCAGGCATGGACAGAGAGGGTGACGTACGAGTTTATGTGTCATCGGGGAAGGGGGTACTCCCTGTGGTTATGGAAGAGCCACGATCAGGAGCACCCCGATGCCACAGCGAGCTGCGACGATTGAGAGTTTACCGATGGCCTTTGCGCTGGTGAAGGAGATGCAAGCCGATGGGCTTGAATGGGGCGAGGGCTACCGCCCGCTGGGCCGCCTTGCGCTGGCCGAGATCATCGAGGGCCGGATGAGCGAAGCGGTCGATTGCTGGCTCGACAGCCTCGACGGCAGCGCCATGCGCGACCGGCGCAACGGCTTCTATCGGCGTCATCTGTTGACCGAGCTCGGCGCGATCGAACTCAGCGTACCGCGCACCCGGCGCTTCTGTCCGACCGGGGTGCTGAGGAGCTATGCCAGGCGCGGGCCGGAGATCGATCGCGCCATCCTCGCCGGCTTCGTGCTCGGGCTCAGTACCCGCAAGGTGGGCGAGGTTCTGCTCGCCCTGCTCGGGCGTCCGGTCTCGGCCTCGACCGTGAGCCGCATCGCCAGGACCCTGGACGCGGCGGTGGCGGCCTTCCACGGACGCCCGCTTGGCACCCGCTACAAGGCGCTGATGCTCGACGGCGTGGTGCTGGCCCGCAAGACCGGCGCCGGCGCGCTGAGGCGTCCCGTCCTGGTGGCGCTGGGCATCCGCGCCGACGGCAAGAAGGAGGTCATCGACTTCCGCCTGGCGGCCGGCGAGAGCGCCGCGGCGTGGGAAGGGTTCCTCTCCGACCTGTACCGCCGCGGGCTCACCGGAGAGGGCCTCGAGGTGATCTGTGCCGACGGCGGCCAGGGCCTCCTCGCCGCCCTGCCCACCGTCTATCCCGGCATCGCCGTCCAGCGCTGCTGGGCGCACAAGATCAGAAACGTCCTCGACAAGGTCCGCAAACCAGACCACGACGCCGTCAAGGCCGGCCTCCACGACATCATGAACGCCCCCAACAGACCCAGGGCGCTCTCAGCCGCCCGCCGCTTCGCAGATGCCTGGGAACACGCCTACCCAAAGGCCGTCGCCTGCCTGCGAAACGACCTCGACGACCTGCTCACATGCTTCCGATACAAGACACTCGCCGAACGAAAGCAGGTCAGGACCACAAACGCTATCGAACGACGTTTCCGAGAAGTCCGGCGCAGAACCAGGCCCATGGGTACCTTCCAGGACCGAACCTCCATGGACCGCATCCTCTTCGCCGTCTTCATCCACCAAAACAAATCTCAGGGAACCTCTTCCCCCTTCTCCCTGACACATAACTCTTGACGTTACC
>JAJDUQ010000146.1 GCA_022826505.1 Gammaproteobacteria bacterium | reverse complement strand
CCCTTGTTCGCCACCGTGATGCCCTCCCCGAAAATGGAGTGGGGAGGGTCACACGGTGAACTGGTTGTCCCGCGTCGCTCAGCTCCGGGGTCGGACCTCTCGCACCGGTGCGGTGCACACCCCGAAAGTGATCACTTTGCTGATGGAATCGGTGATCACCTTGCTCTGGAATGAGTGATCACTTTGCTCTGGAATCGGTGATCACTTTGCCGTGGAATGAGTGATCACTTTGCTCTGGAATCCGCAACCGTCCCGGACAGGTCACTGTAAGGTGCTCGAAGTGCTTGGACACGCGTGCCAACACGAGCACCACTACGGCACTGTGGCCAACTTGTTGGTGCTCCGCTCGACGCAGTACATGGCGATTGCGTTCAATATGGGTGTTCTGGTCATCGCGGGCGCTCTGATGATGGTCACGGATCTCGCCTTCGGCTGGAGTTCGACGGTGCTGTCTCCCACAAGCATGCAACGAGTCGTGGATTTTCTCGCGTTTTTCTGGGCGTGGGCGCTTCCGAACGCCGTGCCGGACGAAGAGCTTGTGGAAATCTCACGCAACTACCGTATGAGCATGGGACTTGAGCGGGTTGACGCGACGACGGCCGAGCGCTTGGGGGGCTGGTGGCAGTTCATGCTCCTGTGCATGCTGTTTTGGGGTTTATTGCCAAGATTCGTGACCCTCGCAGTCGCCCACTGTAAGCTTCTAGCCGCAATCCGCGGAGCGCTGGAACAGCTCGACGGAGCCCAGAATGTTCTCAATCGTCTAAATTGCAAGGATGTCGAGACACAAGGTGCGAGGGAAGACACGAAATTCCATCCCGGTGCGGCCGAGATGTTCAATTCTGGCTCCGACGCTACACGGGCCGACGGCGCCTCGGCGGACATCAATCAATCCGATGTCAGCACGCATATCAAGACGCAGACCGACGAGGAATGTCGGAAAGCCGCCCCCCAACCGGGCGCAACGGTCGAATTCGACTCCAAACCGCGACTTGTCGGCGGCGTCTTCGCGTCCATCAAGGAACGAATCGGACGCCGGTCCAAGAAGGTGCCGAAAACTCGTGGAACTCTCAGAGAAGGGCAGTGCGAGCCGCTGAGTCAGCCATCGGAAGGCCTCACGGTTGGTCGGGCTAATCGCGCGAATAAGGCCGCGCGCCATATCGCCGAGATGCTGGAAGCGATCCCCACGCTGTCGGAAGAACAAGAGCTGTCCGCGGACGACGACGAGGTGATATGCCTCCAGAAGCTGGAAGAACGCTTCAAGGAGACACTCCGCCGCATTGAAAATGACTGCCGGATGAATGTCGAAAAGGTCTACTCCTACAACGGACCGCGCCCCCGGGAGGACGACGTTGCCAATCTCAGTGCAGATCTGTTCTCCAAGGTCATTCGACTGCGGTCCGGCCTTCGCAGGGGCAGGTTCACGCAACGCTTCGGCGGCCGACCGCGTCGCTGTGGTCTGATTCCCAACCAGAACTTGGGCTTTGTCCTGATCGAACGCGCCCGCCATCACCACATGCTGATCGCACGAGGCCCCTCCGCTTGCCGAGACGAACCCGACTTGCGTCATGAAGCCAATCCGGAAGTGCAGGCGATCGCACCGCTGACAAAAAAGCGGAAGAATCGACTCATGAAGCTCTTCAAGAGACTCCAGAAGAACGCTATTGGGTCGAAGAGCCGCGTAGAAGAGGCGAAGGAGAAGCTCGCCGAGCGATTGACCGACATCCTCAAGGAGGATGCACAGAATACCAAGGCTGATCCATCGTAGAGCCCGAAGAGGAAGCTGGCCGTCGACGGGCTTCGTGGCGAACCGCTATTCCCCTATCCTGTATCTGGCATGGACGTAGGACAACCAATCTTTCCATCGACCCCCTGGATCGTGTTTCCGAACCCAGCCGACCCACTGTTGATGTGAGAGCACGGCAAAGCGCGCCCGACCGGTGAAAAGTGATTCCCACTGCTTCAGTTCGGCAAGGCCGCAGTTCTCGAGAGAAGCGTTCAAAGCATCGTTGCGCTCATCGACCGCCACTGCGGATATGACGAAATCATACTTCCCCGACTGGGCGATGCCTTCGGCCAGGGCCTGCTGGCGAAACAACTGATAGCCGCCGGAAGCGGCCGGGCACTGGTGGAGAGAAGCCCAGGATTTCCTGTCGGCAACGGACGCCAAGTGTTCCCAGTACCGCCGGCCCCAAACCGTCTGGTGGCACTGGTCGGTCGGATTCTGCACCACCGCCAACGGACGGTTGCAGCGGGACGGGTCGGGGTTTCCCGACTGTTCGTGACGTCCGCGGACGTTGCGCTTGCGAGCCGAACAGTCGTAAAAGCCGTGCTCCAGGAACTTGTTTTCCACCAGGACCAGCCCCCTGCCTTCGTTCACCGACAGGCCAAGATCCGGCGAGGTTTGCTTGGCCCCCCTCACTCCGCCAGTTTCTCCCAGCAAGATCGCGGGATGCAGCGCGCCGTCCTCAGCGAATTCCAACTCGACGGATTCGAGCGAAAAAATCTCCGCGGCGACGTGATGTCGGAGAAACGAAGCCAACAACTCTCGACCGTCTGATGACGCCCGGAAGGGAAAGTACAAGTTGGCGCACAGCATCCACGAGCTCTTGAGGTTATGCACGCCGTCATGCTTCTGAACTCCGGTTTTGTCCAGATAGGTCGGCAGGGAGTTGTCGGAACTCCTGCCGATGCCCGGCCAGAGGCCCTCCTCCCATAAGTGTTCGGGTATGATCCAAGGATATTGGCGGCCGTTCCACCATCCCCATTCTCTCGATGTCACATGAGACTTGCGCCACTCGACGAAGTGTTTGCCCATCCATCGGTCCAAAGATTCCATGCTCTTCTCCGCGCTGGAGGCAGCGAAACTCAGGCGTCGGTTCAGCACGACCGAGGCGGCGAGCCCCGCCGCCTGTACGACCGTTGCGATGACCAGGACAATCACCGCAGTAATCTCGTCGCTCAGGCGGAGAGCGGCGCGAAATACGCGGGACTTGCCAAGTACCGCGAAGGCCGTGCGTGTACGTGGTCCGATTGCCTCGGCGATGAGCGCTAGCCGGGCGGCCTCGACCGGGCTGTCGACGTAGCGCAGCAGATCGAGCGTTCCGGCAAGCGATCCCGTTGCACGATGGACTCGGCCGAGATCGGCTACCGATTTGCCGAGCCGGGACAACGCGCCGAAGTCCAGCACTCGTGCAATGTCTTCCCCGCCCTGTGCGAGCCAGGCAGGTACGTTGCTCCATTGCGGGTGGAGCGCGCGCACCTGACGAAGCAGCGCCGCCTCGAAGCTTTTCGTCAGAACGCCCGCGCGCCGGGCAACCCGTAGTGTCGCCGCCCCCACCTTCAGTGTCGCCGACCCCCCACCGGTGACGAGGATGGCACCGGTGGCCGCGAGTCCCAAGGCGGCAAGGCCGACCTCCAGATCATCAACCGGCTCCCCTTCCGTCCATGCCAGAAGGTTCCGGCGCAGGGCGTTGGCATCCCCGATTGGCGTTAGCTCCAGCGGGATATTGCAGGTCGCCAATATGCCAAGATCGGAACATTCGGCGATATCAAGGGCACACCGCGCGCAACGCTTCGCGCGGGACAACGTCACGGCATCCGTCTCCCGAGCCGATTCTACCCGCGCCGCCAACGCTGGATCGGGCGAGATCTGCTCCGCGGCCGCGACCTCCAGTGTCAAGTCAATCCCGAGCCAGTCGCGCGGCTCCTCTGCCAGCGCGGTCTCCAATCGAACGTCTATCCAACCTTGATCCACCTTCTCCGAGATCATCTGGTCGAGCCGCAGGGCGAGCGCCTCGGCGTCCCGCTCCACCCAGGGCGCGACGAATGGCCCACGGGCGAGCAAGACAATCAGCATCAGTATCGTTCCGAATGTACCGATGCTCACGACCACCTGCACCCCTCGCACGATCCGTCGCTTCATTCTGTCAGCACCCGCCAGTGAGTCTCGTTGCCCTACTTCGTCAAGAAGGATAGGTGAAACGACCGGCCGAGCCGACCTGCGTTCTTGGGGGAGTATTGGTGTGGTCGTTGTCGCGTTCGATGTCGGCGCGGGAACGAACATATCGTGGTCGAGGTGACGCGATTTGGAGCCCGTATATGGGCTCGGGGGCGTGGCACAGAGCGAGCTCGCTGCGCGAGCGGCACTTCAGGGGCGGCGACGCGGACGATGCCCAATCGGCAGGATTGCCGATTTGCACAGCCGGAGGTTGCCCCGAAGGGGTGCTTGAGTCGAAACACGACCTGCTCGCGGTCATTGACCGAGAGGGGTTCGTTCGAGAGTGCCGGGCGAGCGATGTAGCGGCACAGGCGTTCGAGAGAGTCGCGCTCATGGGCTCGGCAGCGGGTGCCGGCCGGCGGGTTGGATGCGACGGTGCGCAGCGTCAAGGAGCCGCGGCAGAATTCTGCGCGACCAGACTCAGGGCAGTCGGGGCGTCCGCAGCCGCGAAGTGGTGCAGTGTGCCGGCTACGCCGCCCGTGTCCCCGCGAGCGGGATGCCGGTGGCGGCCGCAGTGGCCCGCGTCACCGAGCGCAGGTCCTCCGGCTCGATGTTGTGCAGCCGCGTCTTGCCCGCACAGCGCGCCATCATCGACGCTTCGCCCGCATTGGCCTTGAGGATGTTCACCACCGCGTCGGTGCGCTCCTCCTCGGTGCGGTCCGGCGCGAAGCGCATCCCGGTCTGCGTGATCTCGCCCCCGAGCGCAAGCCCTACCGCCACTCCGTAGCCGATCGCGTTCACCCCGAGCCCGACGAGCTTCGCCGCGTCGGTGCCCGAGCGCGCGCCGCCGAACCAGGCGATGTCGATCATCTCCTCCTGCTTCAGCCGTCGTAGCGTCGCGATGGTGTCGCGCACCAGCGCGAGGTCGGGGGCGGCGCGCAGCTCCGGCCATTCACCGCCCAGAGCCCCCGTGCCGTCGAGCACCAGCAGGTCAAAGTCGCGCTCGAGCGCGTAGACGATTGCATCCTCAAGGCCTTGGCTTGAGGTGAGGAGAAGCCCGAGTATCTGCCCAGCACGCGCCCGCTCGGTCGGCATCGGGTGCCAGCGCTCGCCGACCCGGTACACCACTCCGGCCGCTTCGTCGCTCGGGGCGTCGCGGCCCGGCTCGCAGAGCTGCAGCCACGGGGCGTGCGGACCCGGGCGGGTCGCCCCCAGGTAGGCGGCGCCCGCGGCGGTGGCGCCACGGTCGACGGCCACCTTCAGCTCCTCGCTCGCCGTGTCGAAGCCTGCGACGAAGAAGGGAATGTCGAGTGCGAGGCGCTCGCCCAGCTTCCAGCTAATCTTGCACGCCTCGCGGTAGGGGTCGATGACCAGCCGCGACAGGTTCGCGGGCAGGAACACGAGGTCGTCGAGGCACGCCGGGCGCTCTTCCGGAAACGGGTTCTCCCGCAACCGCAGGCGCCGCTCCAGCATCGCCTTGAGCTTCGGCGCATCGCGCGGGTCCGTGCGCGCCATCGAGAAGATGTCCTCGCGGTGCTGCACCGAGTAATCCGCCGAGCCGGTCTCCGCGTCGCAGCGGTAGCAGCGCGCCGCCTCCGCCCGCGCGGTCTCGGTGTCGTAGGTGAGTTCAATCTCGGGAAACTCCGCCGGGCGCTCGCCCAATCCGCAGAACACCGGCTCCTGGATGGGAAACTTCTCCCACATCAGGTCCTGCGCCACCGGCACGCGGCGGGTGCGGTACGGCGTGCGGTAGGGCAGCGGGTCCCCGTTACCCTCCAGAAAGTGCCGCACGTAGTACGCGGCGCGCTGCCCGTGCTGCATCGCCATCACGATGGTGGAGCCTCCGAACGCGCCGTCGCCCGCCGCGAACACCTTCGGATCCGAGGTCCGCATCGAATCCCACTCGGTCCGGACCCGGTCCGGCCCCATCATCTCCGCCCGGTCGAGCTCCTCGCACAGGCCGCGCTGCCCGACCGCGGCGATCACCGAGCCGCAGAGAATCTCGTGCTCGCTCCCTTCGATCACCACCGGACGGCGGCGCCCGTCCTCGTCAGGCTCGCCGAGCGCGGTCTTCACGCATTGCAGCGCGAGCTGGTTGCCACGCGGGACCACCGCGACCTGCTGGGTGTGGTAGAGGAACTCCACGTCCTCCTTCACCGCATGGTGGAGCTCGATCGCGCGGGCCGGAATCTCGCCGGGGCCACGGCGGTAGATGACCTTCACGTGCTTGCACCCGGGCAGGCGCTTCGCCACCCGGCACGCATCCATCGCCACGTCCCCACCACCGACCACCACCACCGTCTCCGGCATCTCGGGGCGCTCGCCCGCGTTCACCCGGCGCAGGAACCCCACGCCGTCCACCACCCGCTCGTCCTCCTCGCCCGCAATCCCCATCGGCTTGCCCCACCACGCGCCGATGGTGAGCAGCACCGCGTCGTGGCGCTCCTTCAGCTCCTCCAGACTCACGTCGCGCCCGAGCGCGGTGTCGAGGTGCACCTCCAGCCCCGGGCAACGCTGCATCAGCCGCTCGACGTCCTCCTCGATGATGCCGGGCGGGAGCCGGAACGCCGGGATCCCCCAAATCATCATCCCCCCGAGGCGGTCCGTCATCTCGTAGACGTGCACCGAGTAGCCGGCGACGCAGAGATCGTGCGCGGCCACCAGCCCCGCCGGGCCCGCGCCCACGATGCCGACGCTCACACTCCGCGTGACCGGCGCCGCGGGCGGGCGGTACGTCGCCCCGAGCTTGTCCATCACGAAGCGCTTCAGGTTCCGAATCTGCACCGCCCCGTCGCTGTCGACACGCCGGCAGGCGGGCTCGCAGGGGGCGTCGCACACCCGCCCGCAGATGGAGCTGAAGGGATTGGTGGCGGTGATCGCCTCGAACGCGGCCTCGTAGTCCTCGTCCCAGATATGGGCGATGTAGGACGGCGCATCGGTGCCGATCGGACACGCGACCTGGCACGGGGCGGGGACGTAGTGGACGTCGCGGGTGTGGTCCTCGTACTCCGGCGGCGCGTCCGGCACCAGGATGCGGTTGATGTCGTAGACCGCCATCAGCCCATCAGCCCAACTGCACCCGCAGCTCCGGCCTCTTCGCCCTCACCCCCGGCTCGAAGGGGAGGCCGGTAATCTCGGCCGCCTCCGGGGTGAGCGCGACGAGGTCGTCGCGGTTCAGAGCACGGAAGTCGCTGTACCCCAGCGCGTGGGTGAGCGCCGCAATCTGCCAGCGCACCCCTTCGAGGAAGCGATGGATGTTGTGCGACTCCGCCTCCGGGTCGTAGCGGCTCTCGTGCTCGGGGTCCTGGGTCGCGATGCCCGTCACGCACTGCCCGATGTGGCACTGCATGCACGCGATGCACCCGCCCGCGATGATCGCCGAGGTGCCGAACGCCACCGCGTCCGCCCCCAGGCACAACGCCTTGACCGCATCGACCCCGTCCCGAATCCCCCCCATCAGG
>JAJDUQ010000102.1 GCA_022826505.1 Gammaproteobacteria bacterium | reverse complement strand
GCGGCGGGATGCGCTGGACCGTCGCTGGCGCCAACGCCATCATCGCCCTGCGCTGCGCCGTGGAGAGCAACCGCTTCGACGACTTCTGGGAACGACGCGCCTGCGTAGCAGCATGAATCTCATAAATGAGACGTGCACCCGACAATCGCAACTGTCAGGCACGCGGGCGCCCTGATCCGGCGGTTCGAAGGCGGTGCCTCTTGGTTGCGCACGGGATATGGCGGCGATAGGCTCGAATCGGGCTCGCTCGGGATTCCCGCCCACCTGGCCGTCCATAGGAGTCGTATCCATCACTGAGGAGTACGCCATGACACTGCAAGCCATGAACCGGCGACGGTTCCTGCACCTCACCGGCGGCACGGCGGCGGGGGCCGCCATGGTCGCCGCGGGAGTCGGACTCACCGCCACCTCGCCCGGCGCCTGGGGTCTTGCGCTCACGAGCCTCGATGCCCACCAGGGCAAGACCCTGCTCAAGGTCGCGCGCCACGTCTTCCCGCATGACACCCTCGACGATGTCTACTACGCCGGCGTGGTGCAGTCTCTCGACGGCAAGGCGGCCGCGAACGCCGACGTCGCGGCGGCACTCGCGGATGGGGTGAAGACGCTGGATTCGGCGACCGCCGTACCGTGGGTCGAACTCTCCGACGGCTACCAGCTCGACATCCTCGAAGGTGCGGGTCAGGCGCTGCTCCACACCGTCAAGGGCGATGCGGTGGTCTCGCTCTACAACAACCCGCTGGTGTGGAGGCACTTCGGCTACGAGGGGCCTTCGGCGCAGCACGGCGGATACATCACCCGAGGCTTCGACGACCTGAACTGGCTGCCCGATCCGGACGAACAGGCCAGCCCGCCGCCGGCGTGAGGGGAGGAAACGAAAAATGGCGAAATTCGACAACAACGACGACGGCGTGGTGGTGGTCATCGGTTCCGGAGCGGGCGGCGGCACCCTCGCCAACGAGCTGTGCACGAAGGGCATCAAGGTGGTGCTGCTGGAAGCCGGCAAGCGCTACAGCATCGCGGACTTCACCAACGACGAGTGGAACGCCTTCGGGCAGCTCTCCTGGCTCGACAAGCGCACCACGTCGGGAACCTGGCGGGTGGCGAAGGACTTCTCCGGCCTGCCGGCGTGGATCTGCAAGACGGTGGGCGGCTCCACCACCCACTGGGCAGGCGCGAGCCTTCGTTTCCAGGAGCACGAGTTCAGGGTCCGTACCGTCTACGGCGACATCGAGGGCGCATCGCTGCTCGACTGGCCGCTGAGCCTCGCGGACCTGGAGCCCTACTACGCCAGGGCCGAGGACAAGATGGGGGTCACCCGGACCAACGGCATCCCGGGACTTCCCGGCAACAACAACTTCAAGGTGATGTGGAACGGCGCAAAGCGACTCGGCTACAAGGACGTGCACACCGGGCGCATGGCCATCAACAGCCGGCCGCGGGACGGGCGCGGCGCCTGCCTGCAGCTCGGGTTCTGCTTCCAGGGGTGCAAGACCGGCGCCAAGTGGTCGACCCTGTACGCCGAGATCCCGAAGGCCGAAGCCACCGGCAACCTGGATCTGCGCCCCGAGAGCCAGGCACTCACCATCACCCACAACGACCAGGGGCTGGTCGACGGCGTGGTGTACGCCGCCGCGGACGGCACGCAGCACCGCCAGGCGGCGCGGGTAGTCTGCGTGGCGGGCAATGCATACGAGAGCCCTCGGCTTCTCCTCAACTCCGCGTCTTCGAAGTTCACCGACGGACTCGCCAACTCCTCGGGCCAGGTCGGCAGGAACTACATGCGGCACATGACCGGCTCGGTGTACGCCACCTTCGACAAGCCGGTGAACATGTACCGCGGCACCACCATGGCCGGCATCATCACCGACGAGAGCATCAACGACCCGAGCCGCGGGTTCGTGGGCGGCTACGAGATGGAGACCCTGTCCATCGGGGTTCCGTTCATGGCCGCATTCCTGGACCCCGGTGCCTACGGGCCGCTGTTCGCCGACGCGATGGACCGCTACGACCACATGGCTGGCATGTGGCTGGTGGGCGAGGACATGCCCCAGGAGTCGAACGCGGTCACCCTGCATCCGACCGAGAAGGACCAGCACGGCCTGCCGGTGCCCAACGTGCACTTCGACGACCATCCCAACGACATCGCGATGCGAAGCCACGCCTATCGCCAGGGCTCGGCCGTCTACGACGCGGTGGGCGCCATCCGCAACTACGAGGTCCCGCCGTATCCCTCCACTCACAACCTCGGCACCAACCGCATGAGCGCCGACCCCGCCGACGGGGTGGTGAACAAGTGGGGACAGGCGCATGACGTGAACAATCTGTTCGTCAGCGACGGCAGCGTGTTCACCACCGGTGCGGCGGAGAACCCGACCCTGACCATCGTCAGCCTGGCGATTCGGCAGGCGGATTACATCGCAGACGAGATGAACCGGCAGACGCTGTAGAGGACTTCGGGATCGTTCCCGCCCCGGGCAGACCAGTCCCGGGGCGGTCCTCCGAGGGCTCCGTCGGAACCCCTGATGCGGCCGAGCGTCTACGTCGGCAGCTCTCCGCCCTCACAATCCTGTGTGAGGGGTGTCGTCTGCGGCTCTTCTGCGTCCGAACGCGATTCCCCCCTCCCGACAATTCTTGCTCCCTTCGCATTCGTGACGCGAGTGAAGGCGGTTCAGACCAGCCACGCCGCCGCATAGCCGGCCATGCACGCACCGGCCAGCGCGAGGAGCACGTAGAGCACGAAGACCCTGAGGCGGACGATCGACACGACGGCCACGGCTGCGTACAGGCTGACCGCGGCACCGGAAATCATCAGCGCGAGGGCGGCGCCGAAACCCATGCCCTTCTCCAAATGTTGATCAACGTCGGATCGATCACCCTGGCCGCGTTTGACACGGCGAATGCAGTCTGATCCGCGTCCGCCGCCGTGAACCGGTGAGAAAGGCAGGTCGCCGATCAGGGGTCTACTTGTCCGTTGACTGATTCTCCTCCATCGCCCGCTCGATATCGGTCGCCCGAATCTTCCTCAACGCGGTCAGTATGGACTCCAGATCGCCGATGCGGCGTCGCAGCCGGTCGTTCTCGCGTTCCAGAGCCGTTGTGTCCCGGTCCCGGTCGACCCTTCGGACGATCGCCGTGGTGCCCTCCCTTGTCCGGGCGTTGGCGTACTTCGCGAAAGCGTCCGCGTCGGTCTCGCGGGCCAGCATGAGCGCCTGGTCGCGGCGTGGCGTCCATCCGAAACGAGCCTTCGTGATCGAAATGGACAGAAACAGAGGCGCATCAAGCATGTCGCCCGCAAGCTCGACGAGCCAGCCGGCGGTTGGTGTCGACAAGTGATTCGAATCAGGCACGCATTTCGTGGTTGGCATGCACCGACATTCGGTTTGCCTCCACACAAAAGGTATCATCACCATCGGGAGCGTCATGTCTACGGAGAGTGGACATGCTCACGACACGAAACGCCCGCCGTGAGCCGACAGCGATGCCGCTCCATTTGATGCTCAACCGCTTGATGGGCTCAGGCTCGATCACGGGACCTTGGGATGCAGCGCGCGGTGGTCTCTTCATCGACGTGGACGAACTGGATGGTCGCGAACGGGCGGGTACACCGGCGGTTGGTCCCGGAGGATCACCGCCGGGTTCATCTGGTGCTCACCAACGTCGGCCTCGAGCTGATTGGCAAGGTGCGGCGGCACGTGGAGGCGCAACACGAGGACATCCTGGAGCGGCTTGGCGAAGAGAACGCCAGGACTGTCCAGCGAGCCCTGCGGACGCTGAGCCGACGCCGACTCAGAAGTGGGCCGCAACCGCCACGTAAGGCCCACTCAGGGAAACATCCGTTCGCGCATCGTCGTCCAGTTCCAGGGCGAATCGGCGGTAGCCCACCTCGACCCCCACGTCCACTGCGGACTCGAACGCATAAGCGACGTGCGCGGAAAGATCCTGGAGCGAGTTGCCACTGTACCCGATGAAATTCGCCTGCGCGTTCACGGCGAAACCACCCGGCAGCTCGAGCAACGCCCGGCCGTACACCATCGGAATGACGGCATCGATGTCCACGTTCTCGCTCAGGGTCCGACTCCGACTGGCCACCCTCGCATGGCCGCTGAACACCCGCAACGTCCAACCGAGGTCGAGGCTGAGTACATTGTCCAGCAGTTCGTAGTACATCACGGCGTCGGTGTGACTGAGATCCAGGTCGGTGGACACGGTCTCTCCCGTCGAAAACACCACATCGTCGAGTTCGAATTGTCTCGACAGGGTGCCGGTTCCACTGGATCGGAGCCGGGTGTGCTGCAGCATGAGGTTGGGCCACAGCGGGATCGGATGCTCGAGAGCGACGTGGACGAACGCATTGGTCTCTCTCGACAGCCCGAGAGCTTCGACATCGACCGCGGTGCCTCCGATATTGCCATCGGGTCCCGCCAGCCAGAGCCCGACCCCGGCGTCAACGCCGAATATGGTGTCTGCGGTCGCCGGAAAGGAAAACACGGCAATGCAAGCCGCAGCCGTCAACTCCCTCGTCCAATGCCTCATGTCGTTCTCTCCCGGATGGTCCATGAAGGTGCGCTACTGGCGGCAGGACGCCGGCGTTCCGCCTCGCGGCACACGAGACGTTCACCAGGTTGGCGTTCGCGCAACCGGCGGTTCGGAATCTCGACCCCGGACACCGCCTCTCACCCGGTCGCGGGCAACGGCGGAGCCGCCGGCTGTTCCCACCGCGTCGCAACCGACTCGTGCACCGTGAGCAGCGCCGGAACGAGCAGCAGGACCAGGAACGTTGCGAATGCGAGGCCGAACGCGATGGATACCGCCATCGGAATCAGGAACTGAGCCTGAACGGAGGTCTCGAACATCAGCGGAGTGAGGCCGCCGATGGTGGTGAGCGAGGTCAGCAGCACCGCCCGCAGCCTGAAACAGGCAGCGTCCACCACGGAGTTCCGCCAGGGGAAGCCGCGCCGCTTCATCTCCTTGTAGAAGCTGACGAGGATGATCGAGTCGTTCACCACGATGCCGGAGAGACCGAAGAAGCCGAACATCGACAGGATGGTGAGGTTGATGCCCATCAGCCAGTGGCCGACGACGGCGCCGACGAGACCGAATGGAATGACCGCCATCACCACCAGCGGCCAGCCGTAGGAGCCGAACACGAATGCGAGCACCAGGTAGATCAGCGCCAGTGCGAGTCCAGCGCCCCAGGCCATGTCGGACAGCGTCTCTTCCTGGTCCTCCTGACGGCCCTTGAACGTCCAGGCGACCCCGTAACGCTCGGCGATCGCGGACAGCGGCCCTGCGTTCAGGTCCGCAATCACCGCGTTGGTGTTGGTGACCACGGCATCCACGTCGGCCGAGACCTTGACCGCCAGCCGCCCGTTGCTGCGCCGGAGGATGTCGAAGCCCCGTCTCGTCTCGATGTCGACCGCGGTGAGGAGCGGCATGACGCCCCCACCAGGCAGCGCGACGGCAATGTTCTCCAGGCTCGCGATGTCGTTTCTCTCGTGGTCGGGCAGGACGGTGCGAACTTCGATCTCTTCACCCTCGTGCTGGAAGATCTGGGCGAGTCGCCCATCGTAGGCCGCGCGCAGCTGCTCGCCCACATCGGACGCGGTCAGACCGAGGGCGCTCGCCTGCGGGGTCAGCCGGACGATGAACTGCTCCTGTCCGAAGGGCATGTCGTCCTCGATGCCGCTCACTCCCGGCACCGTGGCGAGCACCGAGGCCAGTTCCAGGGCCGCCTCCTTCAACGCGGCAGGATCGTTTCCGGTGAGGCTGACTTCGATGTCTCTGCCCGGTGGACCTCCGCGCACTTCGGTCAGGGACAGCGATTCGAGACCGGGCGCCGGCTCGATACGCTCGCGCCACGCGGCGATGAACCGGTTGTTGCGCGTCTCCCGGCCGTCGGGCTCGACGAGCTGCACCCGAAGGCTCGCGAACTGATCGCCCCGCGATCCCTGCCGCTGGCCCGCGCGCTCCTGCTGGCCGAGCCGGGCGACGGCCAGCTCGACCAGGTCCTCGCCGAAATGCGCTTCGGTCTCCTTCAGGGTGTGCTCCAGATGGCCGATGAACCGCTCCACCCGCTCCGGCGGAGTGCCGGCCGCAAAGCTCACGCTGGCGAACAGAATCTGCCCCTCCGGGGTGGGGAAGAAGTTGAAGGCGAGCCGGTCGCCGCGGAGCAGTCCCACCGTGAGCAGCAGCGCGGCCAGCGCACAGCTCAGCGTGGTCCAGGGGCGGCGGACCGCGATCGTCACCAGCCGCCGGAAGGCGCCGTCGCGGAAACGTTCGAACGCGTCGTCGAACCAGCGCCGGAACCCGCCGGTCTTCGCACCGACGCTTCTGCGAAACGTGTGGTGCAGGTGGCCCGGCAGAATCAGGAAGCTCTCGACGACGGAAGCGATGATCACACAGATCACCACGAGCGGTATGTCGAACAGGATCTTGCCGATGATGCCGCTCACCAGCATGAGCGGCATGAACGCCGCGACCGTGGTCAGCGACGATGCGAGCACGGGCGCGAGCATGCGATAAGCGCCGTCGCGCGCGGCGACGAGCGGCTCGCCGCCGGCCTGGCGCTTGGTGAGCGCGTCCTCTCCGACCACGATCGCGTCGTCGACGATGATGCCGAAGGCCATGATGAGGGCGAACAGGCTCACCATGTTGATGCTGCCACCGAGCGCCCAGAGCACCGCGAGGGCAGCCATGAACGACACCGGGATCCCGACCGCGACCCAGAACGCGACGCGGACGTTGAGGAACAGGTACAGCACCGCGACGACAAGGACGAGGCCGCCCGCGCCGTTCTTGAGCAGCAGCATCGTGCGCTCTCGAATCAGCTCCCAGGACTCGTCGTAGGCCAGAACCTCGACTCCCGGCGGCCGCTGGCCCTGCCGGGCGGCGAGCCACTCGTGGAGAACGCGGGCGGACTCGAGGCTGTCCGACGTTTCGGCACGGCTCAGTTGCATGCTGACCGCTGGACGGCCCTCGAAGGTGGTGCGGATCTCGCCCTTTCGGGCGCGGCGTTCCACCGTCGCGACGTCGCCGAGCGCGAGGAAGCGGCCGTCGTCGCCGGAGCGCAACGACAGACGCTCGAACCCGGTCTCGTCGCGCCGCTGATCCAGCGTGCGCAACTGCTTCGCCGTTTCATCGCGGCCGATGCTGCCGGCCGGCAGATCCACGCTCGACGATGCGACGCGGCGGGCGATGTCGGAGAGCGACATGTCGAGCTCGCGCAACGCCGCGGACGGCACCTGGATGGCGATTTCCTCGGCGGGAAGGCCGAAAATCTCGATCTTGGCGATACCGAGCTCGATCAGCTCGCGCTCGATCTCACGCACGATCGGGCGCAGGTTCTGTCCGTCGCGGCCCGTCACGAGCAGGCGGGCCACCGGCTCGTAGTTGATGATCCGCTTGATGATCGGCTCCTCCGCGGCCCCGGGCAGGTTGCGGATCGACGCAACCCGCTCCTTCACCTGTTCGAGGGCGACGGCCATGTCGCTGCCCTCCTCGTACTCGAGGCTGATCGACGCGAATCCTCGATTCGAGCTCGACGTCATCTCGCGCACCGTGTCGAGACCGAGCAGCTCGCGCTCGATGGGATCGGTGATGGCGGCTTCAACGTCCTCCGCCGAGGCACCGGTCCACTTCACCGTGACGGAGACGAATTCGATGTCGAAGGTCGGGAAGAACTGCGTGTTCAGCCTGGTGAGCGCCCACGCGCCACCGAGCAGCATGATCGCCATCAGCAGGTTGCAGGCGACGGGGTGACTGGCGAACGCGGCGATGAGCCCCGTCGGTCGATACGGCGCGGGCGTGGCGGGGGGCGTGGTCATGTCGAATGGAGGTCGAATGTGCGGCGAATCGCGCAGTGGCCCGAAGACGATCGCACGATTTGCGGCTCAGCCGGGCGACGCACCCGTGACCCTGACCCTGAGGCCGTCGATCGCGTTCGGCAGATGCGTCACGATCAGCCGATCGGACGGCATCAGTTGGGAGCTGCGCAGAATCACCCGGCTGTCGCCGCTGTCCGGGTGGGTCTCGCCGAGCCGTTCCACCTCGACGCTCCTCATGCGCTCGCCGTCGAGCACGAACACGCGGTCGGTGCCGTAGAGCGCCTCGCGGGGCACCGCCACCGCGTCCTGCACGGCGGACAGACCCAGCACGATCTTCACGGTGCGGCCGAGCTGCAGCCACGCACTGCCCTGCGTCACGCGAAACAGGCCGTCGGCGCCTCCCGAGCCGCGGTCGACCCGCGCGGTGAGTCGATGGAGGACGGCGTGCACCTCCTCGCCGTCGACCAGCGCCCTCGCGGTCAGGCGCTCGCCGCGGTCCAGGGCGGCGCGCACCACCGGCAGGTAGCGAAGCGGGATCTGGGCGCGAAGCTCGAGCATGTCGCTGTCGAACAGTGCGATCAGCCGGTCCCCGGGCCGCACCCGATTGCCCGGAGAGACGAACACCTCGGTGATCCTTCCCGCGAACGGGGGGTACACCCGTGTGCGCTCCAGGTCGAGCATCGCCTGCGACTGCTGGGCCGTCGCCTTTGCCAGCTTCGCCTCGATCTGCTTCCTGCGGCTGTCATGCTCCCGGATTGCGAGCCGGCGCTGCTCGACCGCGAGCATCTGGCGCTCCTCGTCGCGGCGCACCTTGTCCAGGCTCGCTTGCGAACCCACCTTGCGTTCGGCGAGGTCCCTGGCCCGAGCCACCTCGCGTCGGGCGAGCACGAGAAGCTCCTCCTCGTGTTTCAGGGCGGCGAGATTGTTCCGGTGCCGCAACGTCTCGTGCTCCAGATCGGCCTCGAAGCCCGCCATCTCGGCATCGCGCTGGGCGAGCACGAGCCGGATCTCGCGATCGTCGAGGGCGAGCAGCCGGTCGTCGAGGAGCACCTGCTCTCCTTCGAGCACATCCACCGCTTCCACGTCCGCCGTCACCGCCGAGGACAGGTGCGTGACGCGAGGGGAGTCGACCAGGGCGAAGAGCACGAGCTGGGGCGTCACCGTCCCCGGTTCGATTGCCGTGACCGCCACCGGCCAGGAAGGCTCCTCGGCACCGAGCGGCTCGCGTTCGGGCTTGCTCTTGACCAACGCCGTCATACCGCCGATGCCGGCGGCGACAATCAGCAGCGGTAGCGCGATGCGGAAGATTCGGGAGAACATTGCCTACTGGCGGCCTCGAGGGTAACGGGGGTTCGACCGCTGCCGTGCATAGTAGTGCAACTTTCCACGTCTGTTTACCTCCACACGAGTCCTCCGCCCGGTACCATCCGATGACCCTTGTCCTGGCCCATGTTCTCGCCATTCTCTCGACGCTGCTGAGCGCTCTGTTCCTGCTCGGCGTAATTCGTCCGCGCACCCTCATGGCGGTTGCCCGCAGGATCCTGGGGGCCTCCGGGATCGCTGGCGCGGTGGCCGCTCGCCTGGTGTTCGCCGCGTTGCTCTGGTTCTCTGCCCCGGTTTCCGCGACCCCCGGCGGGTTCCGAGTCCTCGCGACGGTGATGATCGTGGCCGCCTTCTCGGCACTCGTTCTCGGGAACGACCGCACCACCAGGCTCGTCGAACGCATGGCCGGCTGGCGGCCGGTCTTCGTGCGGATTCCGATTGCAGTGGGGTTGGTGGTCTGCGTGTTCATGCTATGGTCGGTGGCACCGGCAATCGGCGGATACTGACCCGGCTCATGCCGACCGACACGCCGCGCCCCGGGGTGCGGCGTCATCTGGAGAAGGTGGCGATCATGGTGACCTCGATCATTCTGATGAACGTCGAGCGGGCGCTGGTCAACGCGGTGGCCGAGCAGCTTGCGGACAGGTCCGAAATCTCCGAGGTGTACTCGGTCAGCGGCACGTACGACCTGGTCGCCATCGTCCGCGTGCCGTGCAACGACGACCTGGCGACGCTGGTCACGGAGCATCTCACCCAGGTCGACGGCATCATCCACACCGAGACGATGCTCGCATTCCGGGCATACTCGCGGCACGACCTTGAGGAGATGTTCGCGATCGGGGTGTAGTGGGCCCCGCGTTCGAGCGCTGCCGTTCGCGGACCCCGACCGGATCGATTCGGACGTTATCCGGGGACGGAATCAGCTCTCGGGGCTGCGCCGGGTCGACCCTTCGACGCCGAGTTTTCCGCATCCAACGCGACGTGCTCCGTACGCGTACGGTGTCGGCGGCGAGACCGGCACCGGCAAACCTGCACCGCGGCCCGTCCCTGTTTCAGGAATCCTCTCGCGGAGCATGTCGACTCCCGCATGGAGATTCGGACTCCGAGGTCAGAATCGATCCGGCCGATACGGCGCCACGTCGAAGTTGGGAACCCTTCTTGCCGCAAGGTCGGCGACGATCTCCGCGGTAACTGCCGAGAGCGTGAGCCCCAGAGTCCCGTGACCGGTGGCGAACAGCACATCGGGGTGCTCCGGATGCGCTCCGACAATCGGCAGGGAGTCCGGCGTCGAGGGGCGCGAGCCCATCCACCGGGTCGCCCCGGCATCGTTGAGGTCCGGATAGAGCGCCTTCGCCGCTTCGACCACGACATCGCGGCGCGCCCAGTTCGGCGCCGCGTCCACGGCCGCCAGCTCCGCACCGCTGGACACGCGGAGCCCATCGGACATCGGCGTCATCGAGACGAGTCGGTCGCCGTAGTGAATCGCGGTCTTCAGACCCACATCCGCGTGAGGCAGCATCGCGTGGTAGCCGCGTTCGGGGACGATCAGGATTCGAATACCGAGCTGCGCGGCGAGTCTCGGCGACCAGGCGCCGGCCGCGATGACGACCTTGTCCGCCTCGTGGTTTGCCTCGCGACAACGCACCAGGGGCGAGCGTCCGGCCCGCGTGTCGAGCCGGAGGACCTCGTCGCGGACGAGGACACCGCCATCCGCCGCGAACGCCTGCACGACCCGTCGCGTGAGCTCCACCGGACTGCGAACGAACCGCTCCGCGGGCTTGTGGAATCCACACGTGACCGATTCCGGAATCGCCGGATCGATGTCGCGAATCTGATCGCCGGTCACGTACTTCGCAGGGGTGCCTCGCCGGTCACTTTCGGCCATCGGGCCGCGCGCCGCCTCCGCGAGTGCCGGATTGCGATAGACGTAGAACACGCCGTCTGACCGGAAGAGCCCTGTCGCGCCGACCGCCGCCGCCATCCGATCGATGGCCGCGTCCGCTCGCGAGAGGAGAACGTGCAGGGCGTCGGTGATGCGGGCAACCTCGTCGGGTGTCCCCGCCCTCGCGAAACGCGTGCACCAGGCGAGATTTCGCAGGAGGAACCCGACGCTGGTCTTCAGCGGATGGTGCCGGTCGAGCAACATCCCCGGAATCTTGCGCAACAGGCCCGGCACGGACTTTGGAGTGACCAGCGAGGTGGCGATACGGCCGGCGTTGCCGAACGAACACGCTTCTCCCGGGGCACCGCGGTCGATCAGCACCACTTCGAATCCGAGGGACTGCAGGCGACGCGCGCAAGCCGCACCGACGATGCCCGCGCCGATGACCACGACGCTTCCACGGTCCGAAGGCTGAGTCATGGAGTGTTTCGCCGTCTCCTGCCCCGTTCGGGACACGCGTCGAATCGGAGTCCCGGCCCGAACCGCCGTTGCGGGATCTTCCGGCTGTCCGGCGCGGTGGCCACGCTCCCGTCCACCAACGGACCGACCCTCGGCCGTGCGCGCACGGAGTGTCGATTCGCTACCGGTCGCGCGCCGATACCTGAAGTACCGACACCCGCGAATTCAGCGCGCGTTCGATGTCGCGCGGGCGAGACCCCCTGCGGAATCAGCCCCGCGCGGCGGCACGGGCCTCTCGGCGCCCTTCCCAGCGCGGCTGGCGGCAGATGTTTCCCAGAAACTCCAACACGGTGTGGGCGGCGAGATAGGAAGTGATGCCGGTCCCCACGTCCAGGGTCGGGTTCACCTCCACGAGGTCGAGCCCGACCACGTCGCAGTGCTCGGCAATCGCGGCGAGGGTGTCGCGCAGCTCCGCGTAGGTCATCCCGTTCGGCTCGGCCGACACGCAGCCCGGAATCAGCGGCAGGTCGAGCACGTCGATGTCGATGCTCACGTAG
>JAJDUQ010000061.1 GCA_022826505.1 Gammaproteobacteria bacterium | reverse complement strand
ATACCCAACCGAGCCAGGACCACGAACTGCTACTGCGTCAGCTCGACTTGACATTGCCGAAGCAACCCGCGCCGAAGCTGCTGTCTTGAAGCCCCGGTGGGGGGTCCTCCCGGTCGCGCCGTGTAGTGCCGACCTTTGGGGTCCGATCACGGAAAATCAATGAGTTATCATCTCCAAATGGGCCGAGTTGGCGAAGTCGGGCTACGGCGCATTGATCGTCGAGGAGCGTATCGCGCCGGAGGTCGATTGGGACGAGGTGCTTCTCCTCGACGACTGGCGCCTCACCAACGACGCCACGCTCCACGACAGCTTCGGCGCCCTGCACGACTGGGCCCACGCGGGCCGCATGGGCAACTGGATCACGGTCAACGGCGACGGCGCGTGGCGCCGGGCGTCCTTGCGGCACGAGCGACTGCGGCTTCGCCTCGTCAACGCGGCGAATGCGCGGATCTTCGCGCTGGAGCTTCAGCACATGCAGGGCTGGGTGGTGGCGCTGGACGGGCAACCGCTCCCGGCGCCGAAAACCGCCGGATCGCTGGTGCTCTCGCCAGGCGAGCGGGCCGACCTGATCGTCGACGTGGTTGCGGGCGAGGGGGAGGAGGCCCTTCTCGTAACCCGCGATCGCGAAGACACCCACACGCTCGCCGCGTTTCCGATTCAGGGCACTGCGCGCAAGATCCGGCTCCCCGCCCCGGCGCCGCTTCCGCCCAACCCGGTCCCACCGCTCGGCGATCTGGGGACGGCGCGCCACGCGACCCTTCACATGGAAGGTGGCGCGATGGGGCGCATGCGCCAAGCGATGCTCGGCGGGCGCATGGTCGGGGTGCGGGACCTGGCCGAGCAGGGCAAGGTCTGGGCCTTCAACGGACTCGCCGAGATGCCGGAGGAGCCTCTGCTTACCGCAAATGTGGGTGAAACAGTCCACCTCACGATGGTCAACGCGACGGCGTGGCCGCACGCGATGCACCTGCACGGACATCACTTCCGGGCCGTCGCGTCCGACGGCACCGCGGGTCCGCTTCGCGACACCCTGCTGGTGGACCGCGAGGAGACGGCCGACGTCGCGTTCGTTGCGGACAACCCGGGGGACTGGCTGCTGCACTGCCACATGCCCGAGCACTCGGTCGCGGGAATGAAGACCTGGTTTCGCGTGGCATGAAGGAGCCGGCTCGCATCGGTTCGAGGTGGGCGAGGTCTTCCGCGTGAATCGGCTCCGTTCGCGCACCCGCATGCTGCGCCCGGCAAGCGTGGCCGGCCTCGCCGCGACCGTCGTGGTCGCGGGGGTTGCGTGGTATGTCGTCGTGGACGCCGGCGGGCGGGGCGCGGATGCCACGGACCCCGAGCTGGTGGCCCTGGGCGCGGCGGTGTACGAGCAGCACTGCGCCGCCTGCCATGGCCGGGAGCTCGAGGGCGAGCCCGACTGGCGCAGGCGCAAGGCCGACGGCACGCTTCCCGCCCCGCCCCATGACGCGACCGGTCACACCTGGCACCACTCCGACGAATTGCTGTTCCGCCTGACGCGCGACAGCCTAGGCGTCATCGCCGGCGAGGACTACCGAACGACCATGCCGGCCTACGGCGGAATCCTGTCGGACCGGGAAATCTGGTCGGTGCTGGCCTACATCAAGAGCCGCTGGCCCGCCGACATCCAGAAGGTGCAGGCGGAGCGGTAGCGGCGCATTGGCCGGAGCACGACGGGACCCGGCGGTCGGTCGCAGTGCCTGCACCGCGGTGGACGTGGGAACTCGGGTGACGTTCAGGTGTCCGATTTCGATTGTGGACTCGTCGACAACGAGGGAGTTCGAACATGAGTGACGGCACGCACAGGAGCAAGTCCGGCAGCACGCTGATGAAGTACGGGATGTGGGCCTGTTGCGCGCTCATGCTCCTGCCCGTCGTATGGTACTTCGCGGCAGGCGGCGCGGACGGCGGCCTGACACGGAAAATTGTCGCGTTTGCCCCGATTCTTCTCTGTGTCGGAGCGCACTTTCTCATGTTCAAGATGATGGGCAAGTCCTGCCACGGCGAGTCCGACGACGCGAGGACCGCCGACGGGCGAATCGCCGATGCACGGCGTGGCGCAAGGGTGCGCGCCGTGGAATGAGTCGATTCCCGGCTCTCGCGAATCGGGATGCATGAACGGCCCTCCGTGCGGGATGTGACCGGCCACGGGCTCGTCGCGGGCGAGGCGCCATTCACCGCCCACCCGAATCATCGGCGCCCACATCGCGCGCCTCGGCGCTCCTGCCGGTGCGCGGTTCACCGCGGTCGGGGGGGTCATGGATGTTCACGTGTCGCTGAATTGCATGTCGATCGGTAATGCACCGGCAAGTCCTGTTCCTGCGCGGCGACGGGCACTGGAATGGCGCTCCGTGACCGGAACCGCGAAGCGTCTCGCCGAGCGGTGGTGTCTCGCACTCGTCCTGGCGGCGCCGATCTCGACCACCTCCGCGCTCTCCGGCACTTGGCAATTGACGCCGGACGAGTCCGTGGTCGGCCGTACCACGGTCTACGTCGGCAGGCACGAGGACACGCTGCTCGACATCGCCAGGCGATTCCGGATGGGGATTGCGGAGTTGCGCCTCGCCAATCCCGGCGCCGACATGTGGCTTCCCGGCGAGGGGACGCCCATCCGGATTCCCTCCCGGTTCATCCTTCCCGATGCGCCCCGCGCCGGGGTAGTGATCAACCTTCCCGAGATGCGGATCTACCATTATCCGGAGGACGGGTCCGTGGTGCATACATGGCCCGTCAGCATCGGCCGGGTCGGCTGGGAGACGCCGCTCGGGAAGACCACGGTGGTTCGCAAGAAGGTGCGTCCGACCTGGTATCCGCCGGAGTCGGTGCGCGAAGACTACGCTCGGCGCGGCGAGATACTGCCGCGCGTGGTCCGGCCCGGTCCGGACAACCCGCTCGGGTCTCACGCGTTGTACCTGGGACTGCCGGCGTACCTGATTCACGGGACCAACAAGCCCTGGAGCATCGGGATGCGGGTCAGCTACGGGTGCGTGCGCCTGTACCCCGAGCACATCGTCGAGCTGTTCGACATGGTGGGTCCGGGGACGCCCGTCACGCTGGTGCACCAGGGCGTCAAGGCGGGATGGGCGGGCAACGAGCTGTACGTCGAGGTACATCCGACCACGGGCGCTGCGGACGAGGAGGGGCGTCCCGGCATGACCGAAGCGGTGCGGGCGCTGGTTGCGACGACGTCGGCGGGAGGGCTGCCGCCGACGCTCGACTGGAATCGGGTGGAGGAAGCGCTGGTGGCCGCGAACGGGGTCCCGGTTGCGGTGGCGCGACGCCCGGCGGTGCTTGCAGCCTCCGCGGGCGACATCGCCCACTGAACGGAATCGGCCTGCCAATGACGCGTTCGACCTCGACTTCCGGTTTACGCGAGGACACTCGCCGCCGATTCGACCGGATCGTCGTCTTCGCGGCGCTGGTTACAATCGGCGCGTCCTGGCCCGGATCGGGCATTCACGCGACCGACCACGCTGAGCCGACGACAATCGTCCCCGCGGACACGAGCCCCGGCCTGGAGGTGAAATCGGTCGCCAACCCGGGAACCGAAGCGGCTCGAACCCCTGCAATCGCACGTACGAACGCGTCGGATGCACCGGCGGGGCCCGTGGAGGCGGGCTCCGCACTGACCAGGCTGCTCGGGCTCGGCGAGGGCATCGTGATCGGTGCATCGGGCGGGAACGAGTTTCTCGACCCCGAGATCGCCTTCGTGCTGAGCGCCGCCGCGATCGGCCCCGATGCGATCGAGGCGCGGTGGGACATTGCCGAGGGGTACTACATCTATCGGGATCGGATTCAGTTCCGGGCCGCGGACGGCTCCGGCGCAGCGCTCGGCGAAGCCGGCTTCCCGAAAGGGAAGCTCAAGGACGACGCGTACTTCGGCCCCATGGAGGTGTACTACGACTCGGTCGCTGCACGCGTTCCGGTCGTCGGTGCCGTTGGAACCCCGGTTGACGTCGACATCACCTACCAGGGGTGCGCGGAGGCGGGCTTGTGCTACCCGCCGATAACGAAGACGGTGTCGCTGCTGCTGCCCGCCGCCATGGCCGATACCGGCGCCGGCACGGGGAGCGGGGCATCGAGCCTCTGGGGTGCGGGGAGCGCAGGTACGGCAACCGGTGCCCCGAATCTCCAGGCACGGGACGACGTGGCCGCGGACCCGTTCGCCGTTCCCGGCGCCGCACCTCTCGAGATGCCGGAGCAGGACCGCGTAGCCGCCGCGCTCATGTCGGGCAATCGCTGGCTCGTGGTCCTGTCGCTGTTCGGGGCGGGGCTGCTGCTGACGTTCACGCCGTGCGTGCTGCCGATGGTGCCGATCCTCACCAGCATCATCGTGGGCCGGGGCGCGGAGCCCGGAAGCGCCGCCGCGTCGACCCGCCGCGCCTTCGTGCTCTCGCTCGTCTACGTGCTGGCGATGGCGCTCACCTATACCGTGGCGGGGGTGCTGGCCGGGCTGTTCGGGGCGAATCTCGCCGCGGCGTTCCAGGACCCCTGGATCGTGTCCGCCTTCTCCCTCGTGTTCGTGCTGCTCGCGCTCTCGATGTTCGGGTTCTACGAGCTCCAGATGCCGGCCTCGTGGCAGGCCCGGCTCGCCGCCGTCAGCCACCGGCAGCGCGGCGGGACCCTTGCCGGGGTCGCGGCGATGGGGGCGCTCTCGGCGCTGATCGTCGGCCCCTGCGTGGCCGCGCCGCTCGCCGGGGTGCTGATCTACATCGGTCAGACCGGGGATCCGGTGCTCGGCGGGGTCGCGTTGTTCGCGCTCGGGATGGGCATGGGGGCGCCGCTGATGGTGGCCGGGGTGTCGGCCGGCAAGCTCCTGCCGAAGGCGGGCGCGTGGATGAACGCGGTGAAGGCGGTGTTCGGCGTGATGCTGCTCGCGGTCGCGATCTACCTGCTGGAGCGCGTGGTCCCCGAGTCCGTGGCGCTCCTGCTGTGGGCGGCGCTGTTCATCGTGTGCGCGATCTACATGGGCGCGCTGGACTCGCTCTCCGCGGTGAGCGGCGGCTGGCGGCGCCTGTGGAAGGGTACGGGCCTGGTCGCGCTCGTGTACGGAGTCCTCCTCATGGTGGGGGTCGCCGGAGGCGGAGGGGATCTGTTCCGACCCCTGAAAGGCGTCGGCCTGGCGGCGGGAGAGCACGAGCTCGAGTTCAGGCCGGTGAAAGGCATCGACGGACTGAACGCCGAGCTCGAATCCGCGTCGGCCCGCGGCGAGGTGGCCATGTTCGACTTCTACGCCGACTGGTGCGTGAGCTGCAAGGAGATGGAGCGGTTCACGTTCAGCGACCCGGCGGTACAGGCGACGCTCGCCGACGTGCTCCTGCTCCAGACCGACGTCACCGCGAACGATGCGCTCGATCAGGCGCTGCTCGACGAGTTCGACCTGTTCGGCCCACCCGCCATCCTGTTCTTCGGCCCCGACGGGCGCGAGCGGCGTGAGCTGCGGGTCATCGGGTACATGAACTCGGGCGATTTTCGCCGCGTCGTCGAACGGGCGACAGCGCCGGCACGCACGATTGCGGCGTCCGGGCAATCCGTGGGACCGCAATTCGCCACACGGCCCCTGCCGGGACGGGATGGCCAGGGGGATAGCGCGCCCGCGCTTTCCTCAGCGCTTCAAGGAAAATCTGAAATACCGCGGCGGGAGGGGAAGCCATGAACAGAACCACTCGTCGCAAGTGGCTGGCATCGTGACATGAGCTGGGGGCCCTTCGGTCGAGAACGGTCTGTTCGGAGGCGGCGATCCCGACGAATACATCGCCGGGATGTTCACCGGCCCTCGGCATCAGGAGGTGGGTGGCGAATATCGCAGGGACGGTATCGAGGGTTTGGGCCGGAATCCGCATGCTGCGATTGAACGCGAGGGCGAGGCGCTGGGGCGGTTGGGCAAGATACACGCGCATGACAAGGCGCGCCGGCGCAAGGCCAAGCGGGCGCGGTCGAGGACGCGGCGCGAGTGCACCGAGGCCATCGGGGGATTCGACGCCTTCGAGGCGGCGATGGCGACGCTGCGCGGGGCGCTCGAATGTGTCGACCTCCACACCGGCAGTTGCACCGCGAGCACTTCGAGGCGTTGGTCGAGCAGACGGCACCACTCGCATGTGTAAAGATGAATCCCCGGATTTTGATCGGTGCCCTCGCCACGGGACTGGTCATCCAGCTTTACAAATTGAGGGGTGCTGGAGCGGGAGAACTGGGAAGGCGCCGGTCGGGGTCTGTGGGATGATTCGAGTTGCTCAAGACTCGGGCATCCACAGGAGCAAGCCAGTGACCGTACTCCAACGCACCGACCTGACGACTTCCCAGAAGATTCAGTGTGCCGCAGCGGCGG
>JAJDUQ010000242.1 GCA_022826505.1 Gammaproteobacteria bacterium | reverse complement strand
CAGGGGACAACAACGTAGCCGCCATCGACACCGCGCACCACACCGTGCGACAGTCAGGCTCGCCCTGCGTCGTATCCCGCGAGCACACCGCGGCTCCTCACCGCCTCACGCATCGAACATCCGGCCCAGCGGGAATTGCTGTCCCGCGTTTGCTGAGCGTGAACGCGGCCGGGAGCGATAGTACCCTTCGCCCACCTGCGAGCCGGCGCCCGGCCTGCGCAAACGGAGAGGAATCGCGATGAACCAGACACTGCCGGAGCGTGCGAGCGCGGTTGTCATCGGCGGCGGCGTGACCGGCACGAGTGTTGCCTATCACCTCGCAAAGCTGGGATGGACGGATGTCGTCCTCCTCGAGCGACAGCAGTTCGCGTCCGGCACGAGCTGGCACGCGGCGGGGCTCATCGGTACGGCCCGGCACAGCGACACCCACGCCGGGCTGTGCGCCTACACGCGCAACCTCCTGCCGGAACTGGAGGCCGAGACCGGGCAGTCGACCGGATTCCGGCAGGTCGGAAGCGTCGCCGTCGCGCACAGCCGCGACCGCCTTGCCGAACTCAAGCGGCTCGCCGACTCCTACAACGCATTCGGATTCGGGCGAATGGAGATCATCACGCCCGAGGAGGTCGGGCACTTCCACCCGCTGGTGCGCACCGACGACCTGCTCGGCGGCACATGGCTGGAGATCGACGGCATGGCGAGCCCCGTCGACGTGGTGAGCGCGTACGTCAAGGGAGCCCGGGGGCGTGGCGTGCGCTGCATCGAGAACGTGAAGGTCACCGGAATTCGCACCACGAACGGTCGGGTCGCCGGGGTGGAGACGGATTCGGGCGACATCGCCTGCGAGTTCGTGGTGTGCGCGGCAGGGCTGTGGTCGCGCCACCTCGGCCGGCTCGCCGGCGTGACCATTCCGCTGCACGCCTGCGAGCATTACTACGCCCACACCGAGAAGCTCGCCGACCTGCCGAGCGACCTGCCGGTGCTGCGCGACCAGGACAAGTGCGCCTATTACCGGGAGGACGCAGGCAGCCTGCTGGTCGGGGCGTTCGAGCCGAACGCGCGGCCCATCCGGCTCGACGCGATTCCGGACGACTTCTGCTTCGATGAGCTCCCCGGCCACATGGAAGCGCAGCTCATGCCGATCCTCGCCGACGCGATGGAGCGCGTGCCCATGCTCCAGGAGGTCGGTTGGCGGAGCTTCTTCTGCGGTCCGGAGAGCTTCACCCACGACGACCAGTTCCACGTGGGCGAATCGCCGGAGGTCGGAAATTTCTACGTCGCGTGCGGACTGAACTCCGTCGGCATCGTCACCTCCGGCGGCATCGGCAAGGCCTGCGCGGAGTGGATGGACAAGGGCCACCCGCCGCTCGACCTCACCGCCAATGATCTCCGCCGGGTGTTCACCTTCCAGGGCGCGCAAGCCTACATCGAGGAACGGGTGTCGGAGACACTCGGACTGCTCTACGACCGCCACTACCCCTACCGCCAGTTCGCCTCCGCGCGCGACGTGCGGCACTCGCCGGTGCACGAGCGGCTCGCGGAGCGCGGCGCCTGTTTCGGCGAGGCGGCGGGCTGGGAGCGGCCGAACTGGTTCGCCCCGGAGGGCGTCGAGCCTCGCTACGAGTACAGCTTCCATCGCCAGAACTGGTTCGAGTACTCGGCGGCCGAGCATCGCGCGGCGCGCGAGGGCGTCGCCCTGTTCGACCAGTCGAGCTTTTCCAAGTACATCGTCAAGGGCCGCGACGCCTGTCGGGCGCTGCAGCGCATCTGCAGCAACGATGTCGACGTCGAGCCCGGCCGGCTCGTGTACACCCACTGGTTGAACGAGCGCGGCGGCATCGAGGCGGAGCTCACGGTGACGCGGCTCGCCGAGAACGAATTCCTGGTGGTGAGCGGCGCGGGGGTGACGCGGCGCGATCTCTCCTGGCTCGAGCGCCACATCGAAGTCGATGCCCACGCGATCGTCGTCGATGCCACGGGACTGTGGGCGGTGTTCGGGGTCATGGGACCGAAGAGCCGGGACGTCGTGGGCGCGGTCACCGGAGAGGATCTCTCCAGCGACGCGTTTCCCTTCGGCGCGGTTCGCGACGTCGAGATCGGTTGCGCGACGGGCCGTGCGGCCAGGGTCTCGTACGTCGGCGAGCTCGGCTGGGAGCTGTACGCACCGGCCGACCAGGCGCGGCACGCGTTCGACCGGATCATGACGGTGGGCGGTGACCACGGCCTGAAGCTGGCCGGCATGCACGCGCTCGACTCGGGTCGAATCGAGAAGAAGTTCGTCCATTTCGGACACGACGTCGCCGACGTGGACACCCCGGTGGAGGCCGGCATGCGCTGGGTGTGCCGGATGGACAAGCCGGCGCCGTTCATCGGGCACGACGCGATCGCGCGCCAGATCGATTCGAACCGGCCGCAGCCCAAGCGCCTGCTCCAGTTTCTGCTTGCCGACCCCGAGCCGCTGCTGTTCGGTCACGAGCCGGTGCTGCGCGACGGCGAGACGGTCGGCTACCTCACCTCCGGCAACTACGGGCACACGCTCGGCGGTGGCGTCGGCCTCGGCTACGCGAAGCACCAGGATGGAGTGAACCGCGAGTGGGTCGAAAGCGGTGCGTGGGAGATTCTGGTCGAGGGGGAACGCGTGCCGGCGAAGGCATCGATGCGCGCACTGTACGACCCGAGAGGCGAGCGGGCGCGGGGGTGACCCGGGGCTGCGGACGAACCACGGCGATGCGGGCCCCGCGGCGGAAGCGGCTCCGAAGTCGCGGGCCCGTTCGCGCAAATCGCAGGCACCCGGCGCCTGGCGCCTACGAACGCCGATCCCCGGAGCCCATCCGGACCCGTTGACGTGAGTCGGCAACCGGCGCAGAGTCCGTGACCATGTCCGCGAACGCATTCGACACGCTCGAGGCCGCGAAGTCCCTCAAGGCCGCCGGGTTCGACGAGGCCCAGGCGGAGGCGGTCGTCGCCACCGTCGGCGATGCCGTGCACGCGCACACCGAACCGCTTGCGAGCGGCACCGCGGCGATTGCGGACACGATGGCGACGAAGGAAGCCGTCTCGACGGTCGAGGACAACGTCGCAACGCTCACGGACAGCGTCGCAACTCTCAAGCACAACGTCGCGACGCTCACGGACAAGGTAGAGACGATTTCCCGCACCATGGTCACCAGGGACGCCGTCGCGAACATGGCCACGAAGGACTACGTCGATGCCGCACTTGCCGGACTTCGCGCCGAGATTGCGGTCGACTTCAGGAACCTCTACCGGCACCTCTGGGTGATGGGCACCAGCATCGTCGGCGTGACGGTGGCCCTGATCAAGCTGCTCCCCTGAACTGCCTCGGCTCGGCGCCGCAAACCGAGTGCCGGCCGCATCCGGACTCAACCCATCACCGAGAATCCGCCGTCGACCGGAATCGCGACCCCGGTCACGAAGTCCGACGCCCGGCTTGCGAGAAACACCGCGATCCCCTCGATGTCCTCGATGCTCCCCCAGCGTCCGGCCGGGGTGCGGGCGACCACCCGTTCGTGCAGCCCCTCGACATCCTGCCGAGCCCGGCGCGTGAGCGCGGTGTCGATCCATCCGGGCAGGAAGCAGTTCACCTGGATGCCGTCCTCGGCCCACGCGGTCGCGAGCACCTTGGTGAGCTGCACCATGCCGCCCTTGGACGCGGCGTAGGCCGGCGCCCAGGGTGCCCCGAAGATCGAGAACATCGAGCCGTTGTTGAGGATCTTCCCGCCTCCGGCCCGCTTCATGAACGGGTAGCACGCCTTCGAGGCGAGAAACGCGCTCGTGATGTTGGTGTCCATCACGGTGCGCCACTCCTCCTCGCTCATGTCCTCGGGACGCTTGCGGATATTGGTGCCAGCGTTGTTGACGAGGATGTCGATTCCGCCGAGGTGTCCGGCCGCGGTCTCGGCCATGCGGTCGAGGGCGGCGGACTCGGTGACGTCCGCTTCGATCGCGACTGCCCGAGCGCCGATTTCCTCGATCCGGGACACCGCGCCGGCCGACTTCGCGGCATCGCGCCCGACCACCGCGACGCTTGCCCCGGCCCGTGCGAGGCCGCGAGCGATTCCGAAACCGATGCCGCCGTTGCCTCCGGTCACTACCGCGACCTTTCCCGTCAGATCGAACGAATTCATGGCTGCTCCGTGCGTGTCCCGATACAGCGGGCGGATGTTGTAGCAGCGCGGCCGGGACCCGCAAGCCCGATTCGAAAGGATTTCATCGGTGAACGCGGCCGGCCGCCGCATTTCGCTGATTCGCGAAGCGGGGACACGGCGCGCCGGTCGACTCGTCGAGACGATGTCCGACACGGGACGGGAAGAACCGAGATAGTGTGGGCAGGCGGCGCGGGCGCTAAAGTGCCCCACACGCTGCAACCCGATGGCCGAACCGAAGGGAGACCACCCCTGCCCGGATTCCTGGCTGGGACTCGGATAGGGAAATCGCCCGATGCCAAAGCGCCTTGAAACCAGTGCTTCCCTTCCGCACGACGATGCCGAAAGGCGACACGCCGCCTGAAATCGGGTGCAAGCAACCCCCGCCATGCAGCCGACACCGCATGAAGTGCTCGACCGCGTCTTCGGATACGGCGCGTTTCGAGGCCAGCAGGAAGCGATCATCGAGCACGTGGTGGGCGCCGGCGACGCCCTGGTGGTCATGCCCACCGGCGGCGGCAAGTCGCTCTGCTACCAGATTCCGGCCCTGCTCCGCGACGGTGTGGCGGTCGTCGTCTCGCCTCTCATCGCGCTCATGCAGGACCAGGTCGATGCGTTGCGGCAGGCGGGGGTGCGCGCGGCGTACCTGAACTCGACGCTCACTTTCGCGGAAGTCCAGGCGATCGAAGCGGATGCCCGTACGGGCGCGCTCGACCTCCTCTACGTCGCACCCGAGCGCCTGATGGGCGAGCGCACGCTGGCGCTGCTCGACGATGTCCGCATCGCCCTCTTCGCCATCGACGAAGCCCACTGCGTCTCGCAGTGGGGCCACGACTTCCGTCCCGAGTACCTCCAGCTCTCGGTGCTTCACGAACGCTTTCCCGGCGTACCGCGGGTCGCGCTGACCGCCACGGCGGATGCACCCACTCGGCGCGAGATTGCGGAGCGTCTCGGGCTCGGTGACGCACGTGTCTTCATCAGCGGATTCGACCGGCCCAACATCCGCTACACCATCGTGCCGAAGCGCAACGCGCGCGAGCAGCTCCTGCGCTTCCTGGACGCCGGGCACCGCGGCCATGCGGGAATCGTCTACTGCCTTTCGCGTCGCAAGGTCGAAGAGACGGCTCGATGGCTGCGCGAACGAGATTTCCACGCCCTCCCCTACCACGCGGGCATGAGCGCGGACGAGCGCAGGCTCCACCAGGACGCGTTCGTGCACGAGGACGGCGTAGTCATCGTCGCCACGATCGCGTTCGGCATGGGGATCGACAAGCCCGACGTACGGTTCGTCGCGCATCTCGACCTGCCGAAGAGCATCGAATCCTACTACCAGGAGACGGGCCGCGCCGGCCGCGACGCAGCGCCGGCCGATGCGTGGATGGCCTACGGACTCTCCGACGTCGTCACCCTGCGCCAGATGGTGGAGGGCTCGGAAGCGGACGAGCAGCGCAAGCGCCTCGAGGTGCGCAAGCTCGACGCCCTGCTCGGCCTGTGCGAGCTGACGACATGCCGGCGGCAGACCCTGCTCGCGCATTTCGGGGAGGAGCGCACGGATCCGTGCGGCAACTGCGACAACTGCATCGCACCGCCGGAAACCTGGGAGGCGACCGAGGCGGCGCAGAAGGCGCTCTCGTGCGTGTATCGTACCGGGCAGCGCTTCGGGGCGGGCTACGTCATCGACGTGCTGCGCGGCAAGGGCAGCGATCGAGTTCGCGGATTCCGGCACCATCGGCTCTCCACCTTCGGTATCGGCGCGGACATCTCCGCATCGACATGGCGCTCGGTGTTCCGCCAGCTCGTGGCGCGGGGACTGATGCGGGTCGACGTCGAGGGGTTCGGATCGCTGAAGCTCACCGAGGCGAGCCGCGCGGTGCTGCGCGGCGAGTGCGAGCTGCACCTGCGACGCGACGCTCCGGCCGCGAGGAAGCCACGCCGCGAACGCCCGGCCCGAGCCGCGCCGACCGCGCTCGGCCCCGAGCACCAGGCCCTGTTCGACGCGCTCCGCGACTGCCGTCGCGAACTCGCCAGGTCGCAGGGCGTGCCGCCCTACGTCATCTTCCACGACGTGACGCTGGAGGCGATGGCCGAGCAGCAGCCGCGTACCCTCGAATCGTTCGCGGCACTGCCCGGAGTCGGAGAGAAGAAGCTCGAACGCTATGCGGCGACGTTCATGGAGGTCATCGCCGACCAGGCATAGTGGCGTGCCGGCGGACCCACTGCGCTTGTTCACACGGAGTCCAAAGGACACCATGTTTCGGTGTACCTGGAGCCCTGCGGGGCGATGGGATCAATCCCCCGGCGTCTGGCTACGGTGGTCACACGCCGGGTTTTTCTTTCGGGGAGTCACCATCACTTGTACATGGACCGGCGCCGGGCTCGGAAGCGCCGCGCGCCCATATGACTTCGGGCGGTTCGAACGCGGTCACCGCCGGAGGAACGCCCTCGAACCGCTCGACCTCGACCAGACACGTGTGTGCGATCGGACCCTGCGCGAGCTTCGACGTGCCCTTGTCCGGGGTCAGCACGTTCGGGTTTCCGTGCTTGCACATGGCACCGGGTTCGCCCGGCACCTCGGGGTCGAGCCACGCACCGGTCGGTAGCTGGACGACGCCGCGGCGTACATCCTCGCTCAGCACCGCGGTTGCCACGCAGGCACCCCGGTCGTTGAACAGACGTACCGGATCGCCGGGCGCGATTCCGCGTGAGGCCGCATCGGCCGGATGCATGGTCACGGGCTCGCGCCCGTCGAGCTTGCCCGCGCGGCTGTGCCGGCCATTGTCGAGCTGGCCGTGCAGTCGGGTCACGGGCTGGTTGGAAACCAGATGCAGCGGGTGGCGGTCCGCCCCCGCACCACCGAGCCATTCGCAGGGCTCGTACCACCGCGGGTGGCCGCGGCAGTCATCGTAGCCGAATCCGTCGATCCGCTCGCTGTATATTTCGATTCGACCGGACGGCGTGTGCAACGGGTTCGCGTCCGGATCGGCGCGGAACGCTTCGAGCATGACAACGGGCCGTTCGGGATCGGGAACCCTGAAAACCCCTCGATCCCGAAACTCGTCGAACGACGGCATCTCCACCGCTCGCTCCGATGCGCGCTGCCGCGTCACGTCGTAGAGATGGCGCAGCCATTCGTCGACGTCGCGATCCTCGGTGTACTCGGACTCGACGCCCAGCTCACGCGCGATCCCGCGGAAGATCGCAAAATCGTCACGGGCCTCGCGGTAAGGCTCCACCACACGACGGTTCGCGAACAGGTATCCGTCCCGAGGCGAGCCCGCGATGTCGTCGCGCTCCAGCGGCGATGTGCACGGCAGCACGATGTCGGCGTGCCGCGCCATCGGATTCCACCACCCGTCGTTGACGATGATCGTCTCGGGCCGGTGCCACGCGCGCAGCATCCGGTTGAGGTCCTGGTGGTGGTGGAACGGATTGCCTCCGGCCCACCACACGATCCGGGTGTCCGGGTAGGTGTATCGCCCGCCGTTGTAGTCGAACTCGCCGCCCGGGTTGAGCAGCAGGTCGGAGATACGTGCCACGGGGATGAAATCCGCGACCTCGTTGCGGCCCTGCGGCAGTGCAGTGCCGGGAATATGTCCGGTGTGATTGCCCACTGCGTTGATGGCGGAGTAGCCGAAGCCCACGCCACCCCCCGGAAGTCCCATCTGGCCCAGCATCGCCGCCAGCGTCACCCCCATCCAGAACGGTTGCTCGCCGTGGTCCTGGCGGGTCAGCGACCATGCCAGCGAAATCATCGTGCGACCCGCCGCCATGCGCCGGGCGAGACCGCGTATCGTCCGCGCGTCGACGCCGGTGATCGACTCGGCCCAGTCCGCATTCTTCGCGACACCGTCCTCGGTGCCGGTGAGATAGGGGACGAATCGCTCGAAACCCACCGTGTATTTCGCGAGGAACGCCTCGTCGTGCAGTCCCTCGGCGCAGAGGGTGTGAGCGAGACCGAGCATGAGCGCCACGTCGGTGCTCGGCCGGAGCGAAATCCATTCCGCGCCGAGTTCCGGCACGACGTCGCCGCGCAGCGGCGAGACGTTGACGACGTTCAACCCCGCGTCCGCCGCCTCGCGCATGTAGCCGCGCTGGACGTGCCGGCCGGTGCCGCCGTTGTTGATCTGGCCGTTCTTCACCGGAAGCCCGCCGAACGCGACCATCAGGTCCGTGTGCTCGATGATCGACGGCCAGCTCGTGTGGAACGGGAGCAGCCGGAACAACACGCCGAGGACATGCGGCAGAATGACCTCACCGGCCGCGAGGCTGTAGGTGTCACGCTTCCAGGTATGGCCGCCGATGCAGTTGAGGAACCGCCGGAGATGGCTCGGGGCGTGATGGAACTGCCCGGCGCTCGCCCAGCCGTAGGAGCCCGCAAAGATGGCGCGGTTCCCGTGCCGGGCGATGACCCGCCGGAGCTCGCGCGCGACAAGACGGCTCGCCTCGTCCCACGACACCGCGACGAACGGCTCGGCACCACGCATCGAACGGTCGGAGTCCGCGCCGCGCTCGAGCCAGCCCTTGCGCACCATCGGCTGCGGGATGCGGCAAGGATCATCGAGGGTATCCACCATGCCCTGCGCGATGGGAGAGGGATCGGCGTCCTCTTCGAACCCGTGCAACGCGGTCAGCTTGCCGTCACGGACTTCGGCGCGGTACGCGCCCCAGTGGGCGGAGGTCAAAGGCAGATCTCGAACGGTCGTGCTCATGGGGGTGTGGCACCTCTCGAAGGAGTGATCGAATCAGCGAATGCGGGGCAACGCGAAGTGATCCGGCGCTCGTGTGGATATTGGGTGCGTCGCTTCCCACAATCGTCACGGAGGCATCCGACGATACGGACCCCGCTCATGGTCGATTCCGCCGCGCGACGCCCGGTTCGGCTTGCCGGCAAGCATACCCCAAGCGGACTCGGCAGCATTTCCGGCTACGATATTTCACCGATGCACAGCTTGAGGACGCGGATCCGGCGGCGTGGGTTGCGCCGAGGCACGCCATCCATGGCGCGCCCTTTTCGGGGCGCCCTGGGGGCGACCGAATCCGCTCCCGGTGGATTCTTGAACGCGGCTCGGATGCTCGACCCGGGATTGCCGACGATCGGGTCAAGGACGCCGGCGACGCCCGCGCGCGCGACCTCGTTGCCGGGCAGCGCCACATCGACTCGTCGGCGACCCGGGAGCCGAACCGAGGAGGAAGGTGACATGAAGACACTCATCGTGAAGGGACGAACGATCGTGAGCGGCGTCGGCCCGGACGGGAACGTGGCTCGCGTGGACGACGCGGCGGTGCTGGTTCGTGACGGGACGATCGTGGACATCGGCCCGATTCGCGATCTTCGCGCGCCGGACGATGCGGAAGTCATCGGTGGCGACGACTTCGTCGTACTCCCGGGGTTCGTCAACGCGCACCACCATGTCGGCCTGACGCCGTTGCAGCTCGGAGCGCCGGACCTGCCGCTGGAGCTCTGGGCCAACTACCGCATGGGAGCTCGCAGGGTCGACTTCCACCTGGACACGCTGTATTCGGCGTTCGAGCTCGTGCGTTCCGGCGTCACCACCGTCCAGCATCTCCACAGCCGCGTGCCGGGCGGAGTCGAGGAGGTCGCGGCCGGGGCGCGGGAGGTGATCCGGGCGTACCGGGATATCGGCATGCGGGTGTCCTACGCCTACGCGCTTCGCGATCAGAACCGGATCGTCTACGCCGACGACGAGACGTTCTACGCGCGTCTGCCCGACGACCTGGCCGAGCCGCTGCGGGCGACCGTCGACGCCCAGGCACTTTCGGCGGACGAGAATCTGGAGGTCTTTCGCATCCTGAGCGGCGAATTCGACGAAGCCGGCGACGTCGCGATCCAGCTCGCCCCGCTCAACTTTCAGTGGTGCTCGGACAGCGCGCTGAAACAGGTGGCAGCGCTGTCGCACGAGCGCGGCGCGCTGGTTCACCTGCACCTGCTGGAGACGCCCTACCAGCGCGCATATGCCCGCAAGCGGACCGGTGGCTCGGCCCTCGGCCACCTGGATCGCCTCGGCCTGCTGAACGAGCGCATGACCCTCGGTCACGGGGTATGGACGACGGCGGACGACCTCGACCTCGTTGCCGAGCGCGGCGCCGGCATCTGCCACAACTGCAGCTCCAACCTGCGCCTGCGAAGCGGCTGGGCCCCCGTCAATGCCATGCTCGAACGCGGTATCCGGGTTGCTCTGGGCATCGACGAGGCCGGCATGAACGACGACCGCGACATGCTCCAGGAGATGCGCCAGGTGCTGCGCACACACCGCGTGCCCGGCCACCAGGCCCGGGTACCGAGCGTCGCCGAGGTGTTCCGCATGGCGACGGAGAACGGCGCTGGAACGACCGGATTCGGGGCGAGGATCGGCCGCCTCGACCCCGGCTGCGCGGCGGACATGGTCCTGATGCGGTGGTCGCGGATCGCCCGTCCGTACCTCGACCCCGACGTGAGCGTACTGGACGCGGTGGTGCAGCGAGGCAAGACGGACGCGGTGGACACGGTGCTGATCGGAGGCGTACCGGTGCTCCGGGGAGGGCGATTCACCCGAATCGACGAGGAGGCGGCGCTTCGCGATCTTGCACAATTCATGAATCGCCCGGCGGACGAGGACGAACGGCGGCGCCGAGCCATGGTCGGACGGCTCATGCCTCACGTCGAGGCGTTCTACGAGAACTGGCTCGCCGAGGAGCCGTTCGAAGCGTATGACGTCCGCAATTCACGGATTTGAGCCGGTCGTTGCATGGGGCGGCGACGTTTCACACGACGGCGCGAGGACGGGCATCGAGGATTCGGCCGTCGCGCGCACGGTCCCGCCACGTCCGGCTCGCACGAGACGACCCTGACAAGGGGCTGATGGTTCGTGACAATCGCGACATGCACCACCCCCGATACGTCACCGATTCGCGGTTGCGAACGCGGCTCTGCCCGGATGCGCCGTGCCCTCGCGGCGCGAACCGGCGAAATATCGGGGTAGAGTACGACCCCCGGATGACGCGTGGTTCCCATCGCGCCCGGCCACTCATCGGCAATCGCCGAACCCACCAGGGAGGCAGATCAGATGACCAAGAAGAGAGCCAAGACTGCTACGACGCGGCCCATGGGCCGCCGCAAGTTCCTTTCCCGTTCCGGCGCCGCGCTGGGGGGCGCGGGACTCGCGACCCTCGGCTTTCCCGCCATCGTCAGCGGAGCCAAGGGCGAGATCACGCTCTATGCCTGGTACCAGGTCGTGTTCCGCAAGCTGATCCCCGAGTTCGAGAAGGAGACCGGCATCCGCGTCAACAACGTGGGAGGGTATTCCAAGGACGACGAATGGTGGGCCAAGGTCCAGACCGGCGAGAGCTTCGACATCATCGTGCCCGGCGGCAACCGGGTGCCGAACGGCATCGCGGCCGGGGCGTTCAACAAGATCGACCTGTCGAAGATCCCGAACTACGCGAACCTGTTCGAGCGGGTGCAGAAGGTGCCGGACTTCATGAAGGACGGCGACCACTACGTGGTGCCGATGTCGCAGGTCATCTACGCGATGTTCTACAACACCAACCACTTCGCGGCCGCTCCCGAGAGCTGGTACGCCGCCTGGGACGAGGCGCAGAGCGGCAAGGTCATCATGAACGACCGCGCACGCCAGACCATCGCGATCGCGAGCCTCATGCTCGGCGACGATCCCAACAATCCGACGATGTGGGACGAGACCAAGGAGCTGCTGAAGGACCAGAAGAAGCACATCCTCAAGTACTGGTCCGATCACAAGGCGACGACCGAGATGCTGGTGCGCGAGCAGGCCTTCGTCGGCATGTTCACCGATGGCCGCATTCGCCGCGCAATCGATGCCGGCGCGCCGGTCAGGCCTCACATCCCCAAGGAAGGCGCCATGTACCTGGTCGACTCCCTGGCGATTCCGTCGACCGCGGAGAACCCGGAGGAGGCGCACGTCTTCATCAACTGGATGCTGAGGCCGGAGATCTCGGCCGCGCTGAGCGAGACGATCTTCTACGACGCGATGAACTCGAAGGCGAAGCCGAACATTCCTCCGAACATTCTGGAGACGTTCGATCTGCCGAATCAGGACAAGATGGTCATCCTCAAGGATGTGCCCCCGGCCACGAAGAAGCAGCTCGACGAGCTGTGGCTCGAGGTCAAGCTTTCCTGACGCGGTGGCGCCGACCCATCACGAAACCGGATGATGGCGGCGCGGGATGTCCCGCGCCGCCGGCGCAGGCTGCGTCCGCAGGAGCATGAACACACCAGAACTCCAATCGACCGCGGGAGAACAAGGATGAGTTGCTCCCGCGACCGGAGTGCCGTGCCGCGCTACGGGTCCACCGGGGCCCCGGCCCTGCCGCGACCGAACCACGACCCGCACGCCGCATGTCGCGAAGCGCGCGCTCCCGGCATGCGGGGCGCCGCGGTTTCGCGCTTGTTGCCCGGAGCGAGGTCCGCGCGCACGGGAACGACAGGACGGAGGCGCCCACCACCCTTCCCCGGTCCGAGACAGGGCCTCGCCGGCACCGGAGACGACTCGCGATGACCAGCTACGACGTCGAATTCCGGAGCGTCAGCAAGCACTTCGGCGACTTCGTGGCGGTCGACCGCGTCGACCTTCAGGTCGAGAAGGGAGAGTTCCTGACGCTGCTCGGACCCAGCGGCTGCGGCAAATCGACGACGTTGCGGCTGATTGCCGGGTTCCTGCATCCCACCGAAGGCGACGTGTTGATCGCCGGCGAGGTGATGGGCACCCGCCCCGCCTATCGCCGCGAGTCGAGCATGGTGTTCCAGGACTATGCGCTGTTTCCCCACATGTCCGTGCTCGAGAACGTCGGCTTCGGCCTCAGGGAGCGGCGAGAAAGCCGCGAGGACATCCGACGAAAGGTCGACGCCATGCTGGAGGTGGTCGGACTGACCGAGTTCGGCGACCGCCGGCCGAGCCAGCTCTCGGGGGGCCAGCAGCAGCGGGTCGCCCTCGCCCGCTCGCTGGTGCTTGAGCCGACGGTGCTGCTGCTCGACGAGCCGCTCGGCGCGCTGGATCTGAAGATGCGCCGGCACATGCAGGTGGAGCTGAAGAACCTGCAGCACCGGGTCGGCGTGACCTTCATCTACGTGACCCACGACCAGGAGGAAGCCCTGGTCATGTCCGACCGGATCGCGGTGATGAACCAGGGCCGCATCGAGCAGATCGGCCCCAGCCACGAACTCTACGAGAACCCGCGCACCCGGTTCGTGGCCGACTTCATCGGCGAGACCAACCTGATGGCCGGCACGGTCGAGGCGCTGGAGGGCGAGACGGTGAGAGTCGCGGCCCGGGAACTGGCGGTGGTCGGGCTCCGGCCCCCGGAGGTGAGGGTCGGAGACGCGGTGCATGTCTCGATCCGTCCGGAAAAGATCCGCGGCGGCGAGGAAAGCCGGGATTGCGAGACCACCGCGCAGGGCGAGATCGTCGACGTGGTCTACAAGGGCTCGGAGATCCGCTACGAGCTGCGCCTGCCCGACGGGACCCTGCTCACCTACGACGAGCAGACCAAGCACCACTCCCGGCGGTTCGCCGTCGGCGACACTCTCGATGTCGGATGGTCGGCCGAGGATGCGCGGATCATCCGGGACGAGGACGGATAACGGCAGCCGGGGTCGTGCAGAAGCTCAGACGCAACTGGGTGCTCATCGCCCCCATCGCCTTCCTGATCCTGTTCGTCATTCTGCCCTTCGGCTTCGTCCTCACCTACAGCGTGTGGACGCTGCATCCGGTGACGGGACTGATGCAGCCGGCGCTCAGCCTGGAGAACTACGCGCGGTTCTTCCAGTCCACGCTCTACGTGCGCGTGCTGTGGAACACCTTCGAGATCGCCGGCACCGCGACGGTGTTCGCGCTTCTCATCTGCTATCCCTTCGCCTGGTGGCTCGGCCGCGTGGTGCCGGTGCGCTGGCAGACCGCGCTGCTGATGTCGGTCATCATCCTGTTCTGGACCAGCTTCCTCATTCGCACCTACGCATGGATCGGCATCCTCCAGGAACGTGGGCTCCTGGACCTCACGGTCATGGCGCTGGGGTTGTCGGACGAGCCTCTGGGAGTGCTGTTCACGCGGACCGCCGTGATCATCGGCTTCGTCCACGTGTTCCTGCCGCTGATGCTGATGCCCATCTACGCGGCGGTGCGCAACCTCGACACGAACCTGCTGCTGGCCGCGCAGGACCTCGGCGCCACCCCCGTGCGGACGTTTCTCCGCGTGACCCTGCCACTGACGATGACGGGGGTGCTGACCGGCATCCTGCTGTTCTTCACTCCGACGTTCGGGGCCTTCGTGACACCACTGCTGCTCGGCAGCACGGAGTCGATCATGATCGGCAACGTCGTCGAGACCCAGTTCGGCGAGGCCTTCAACTGGCCCTACGGCTCCGCGCTGTCCTGCATCGTGGTGGTGACGGTGGTGGCGTTGCTGGTGCTGTTCAACCGCTACGTCGCGTTCGACGACCTGTACCGGAACCGGTGAGCCCGCCATGAGAACGGTCCTCCACGGCGTCTCCGGACTGGCCTACGTCTTCCTGTTCCTCCCGATCGTGTCGCTGATCATCGTGTCCTTCAATTCGGCGTCGCTGACGTCGTTGCCCATCGACGGCTGGAGTCTCCGGTGGTACGAGGCGTTCTTCGACAACCGGGCCGCGTGGGCGGCGCTGGGCACGAGCCTCGGCGTTGCGGTGGCCTGCGCGGTGGTGACCACGATCCTCGGCCTGATGGCCGCCTACGGGCTGGTACGGATCCGGTTCCGGGGCAAGCGGTTGCTGCAGGCCCTGATCGTGCTGCCGATCATCGTCCCCCATCTGGTGTTCGGCATCGACCTGCTGCTGTTCTTCAAGGCGATCGGGATCTCGCCCAACGCCTTCACGGTGTGCATCGCGCACATCGTGCTGGCGTTTCCGTTCGCGGTCCTGCTGATCTCGACGAGCCTCAGCGGCTTCAACCCGACGCTCGAGGACGCGGCCCAGGATCTCGGCGCCAACGAACGCCGCACCTTCCTTCGCGTCACCCTGCCCCTCATCGCGCCCGGGGTGGTCAGCGCCATCCTGGTCTCGTTCACGGTGTCGTTCGACGAGTTCGTGGTCAGCTTCTTCGTCAGCGGCAAGGGCGTGGTCACCCTCCCGCTGTTCCTCTACTCGGAACTGCGGTTCTCCGTGACCCCGGAGATCAACGCGATCTCGACGTTCGTCCTGCTCATCTCGGTACTGGTGATCGGGTTGACGCAGTGGCTCCAGGGGCGTGTGGGGCGACGAAGATGAGTGGTCCACGCCGCTGCGATTGGATCCTTCAGCTCTCTTGGCGTGCCGCGCGCGCCTCGGTAGTCGCTTCGTCGTCGACGGCCACCCCCGCGATCACGACCCCATAGTCCCGCTCCGCCGTCTGCGCCGAGATGAGGCCGTCCAGCACGTCGTCGAGCACCCGCGCCGGATCGCGCTCCAGCGGATCGCCGTAACCGCCGGCCGCCGGCCCCTCGCAGACGAATCGGTCCCCCGCCGCCACCACGGTGTGCGGCACCTTGGAGGGCAACGCGGTGCGTGATCCGTCCGCCCGCGCCAGCACCAGGGCCGACTGTTGTCCGTCTTCCCCGCCCCGAAAGCCCCACGGACGGAAGCGGTGGCCTTCGCCTTCCACCGACCCGCCGCCGTCGCCCAGGTACTCGAACTCGCGTATCGAGCCCAGGCCGCCCCGCCACCGCCCGGCGCCGCACACGTCCTCGCGCAGCTCGTAGCGACGCACCCGCAGCGGCAGGTGCGACTCGATGTCCTCGATGGGGTTGTTGCGGGTGTTGGCGTACAGGGTGTCGACCGCGTCCATCCCGTCCATTCCGTAACGGCCGCCGTAGGAGCCCTCGAAGATCTCCATGTGCACCCAGTGGGTCTCGCCGCGCAGTCCGGAAAATGCAATCACCTTGAGGTTGCCGATGCCGGCCGACACCTGCTCGGGCACCGCCTGCGCGAGCGCCTTCATCACGGTGTCGGCAAGCTGGTTGCCGGGGCAGAAGCGGGCGATGGTGGGCGCGGGATAGATCGGGTTGCACAGGCAGCCGCGCGGCACCACGAGCCGGATGGGGCGCACGAGTCCCGCGTTGACCGGGATGTGCCCGTGCACCGCGGTGTCCAGCAACACCGAGCGCACCGTCAGCCAGACCGCGATGTCCACCGTGCCCACCAGGGGCATGTTGATGGGGCGATCGGATACCTGGTCGGCGGTGCCGGCGAGATCCACCGTCATCTCGTCGCCGTCCACGGTGATGGTCACCACAAGCGGAAGGTGCTTCTTGGCCGGATCGTCGCTGTCGAGATAGCCGTCGATGAACGTCGTGGCCTGCCACGAACCGTCCGGCATGGCGGCGATGGCGGAGCGCATCAGCCGCTCGGCATGCTCCTTCGCGGCCTCGCCGGCCGCCTCCACCGTCTCCGAACCGTAGCGCTCGTGCAGGGCTACGAACCGTTCCGCTCCGATGCGCGAGGCGGCGATCTGCGCCTCCATGTCGCCGACCACGAGATCCGAGGCCCGGATGTTGCCTCGCAGCAGGTACCACACCGGCTCGACCTTGCGCCCGGCCTCGTAGACCTTGATCGACTTGAACTGGAGCCCTTCGGCGTAGGCGTCGATGGCGTCGACGATGCCGCAGCTTCCCGGGGTGAGCGCGCCGATATCGAGATGATGGGCGGTGGTCACCGCGAAGCCGACGAGCCGGTCGGCGTGGAAAGCGGGCACGATGAAGGCGACGTCGGGACCATGACTCGCGCCGGCGTAGGCATCGTTGTGCATGATGACGTCGCCGGGGCGTATCTCGTCGCCGCGTTCCGCCATCTGGCGGAGCATCCCCTGCACGTAGCCGGGGATCGGGCCGGACTGGAGGGGAGTGGACTGGGCGGATTCGGCGAGTCCCTGTCCGTTCGGGTCCACCAGCCCCGCTCCGAAGTCTTCGGACTCGCGGATGATCGACGAGTACGACATCCGCATGAGCTTGTGACCCATCTCCGTCGCGATGTTCTCGAGCGCGCCCTGGATGACGCTCGTGGTCACCGGGTCCACGCCGCGGTTCGAACCGCCGGCCGTCATCGTGCTGTCGTTCATGGCGAATCCTCGATGGTGATGATGAGATTGCCGGCATCGTCCGCAAGCGCGGTGCTGCCGGGAGGAACGACGGTCGTGGAGTCGCGCTGCAGGACCACGGCGGGGCCGGAAAACCGCTCGCCGATCGGCAGGCGGTCGCGGAGATAGAACGTGGTCTCGGCGTCGGCGAGCCCGCCTCCCGACGTACGGAAGGTTCCCCGCCCCGTCCTGACCCGCGCCGCGTCCAGGGAGTCCCCTGAAACCGCCGGTGGAGCGCCGATGGTCGGGGTGCGGCCGACCCCGGCCACCCGGACGTTCACGATCTCGATGGGGCTGTCCTCGAAGACATGCCCATACTCCGCCCGGTGCTGCTCGTGGAACCGCCGGAACAGGTCCTCGGCGTCCGCATTCGCGAAGTCCCCGGAAGGGAACGGGACCCGCAGCTCGTAGCCCTGCCCCACGTAGCGCAGGTCCCCCGACCGCTCGAAGACGACGTCCGCCCGATCCAGCCCGTCGGTCTGGAACTGGTGTCCGATCCCCGCCTCGACCGTGGCAAGGTCACGATTGAGGCGGTCGAGATCGAGCTCGCCGCTCACCTGGAACTGGGTCTTCACCGCATCGTAGCGAAGCTCCGTGGTCAGGAGCCCGACCGCCGAGGTGATGCCGGGATACGGCGGCACGATGACCTCCGGGATCCCGATCCGGGCCGCCACCTCCGCCGCGTGAAGCGGTCCCGCCCCGCCGAACGCCACCAGGGAGAAGTCACGCGGATCGACCCCCTTCTGCACCGTGCGCGAGCTGATCGCGTTCGCCATGTTGGCGTTGACGATGGCGAGCACGCCTTCCGCGGCCTCGCGTTCGTCGATGCCGAGCCCCTCCGCGAGCCGGCCGATGGCGGTCCCCGCCGCTCCCTCGTCGAGCGCCATCGCGCCCCCGAGAAAGTAGTCCCGATCGAGACGTCCCAGCACCACGTTGGCATCGGTGACGGTGGGCTCGGTCCCGCCGCGGCCGTAGGCGGCCGGACCCGGCACCGCGCCGGCGCTCTCGGGTCCGACCCTGAATCCCCCGCCCTGATCGACCCGGGCGATGGACCCGCCCCCGGCCCCGATGGTGTGGATGTCGATCATCGACACCAGCACCGGATATCCCGCGATCCAGGTATCCCTCGCGCTCGCCTCGGCGAATCGGCCCTCGTCCACGATGCCGATGTCGGCCGAAGTGCCGCCCATGTCGAAGGTGATGAGCTTGCGTCTTCCGGATAGCTCGCCGGTCCAGCGGCCTCCGAGGACCCCGGCCGCCGGCCCCGACAGCAGGGTGACGACCGGGCGCTCGGAGACCGTGCGCACCGTCGCCACGCCTCCGTTGGAACTCATGACGTGCAGCTCGGCCCGAACCCCCGCCTCCTCCATGCGGGTGCCAATCCGGTTCATGTAGTCGCGCACCCGCGGCCCGATGAAGGCGTTCATGGCGGCGGTGGTGAACCGCTCGAACTCCCGGAACTGGGGAGACACGGACACCGACGTGGTCACGAAGCAGTCGGGATGCGCTTCGCGCACGATGGCCGCGGCCCGCTCCTCGTGGGTGGGATCGATCCAGGAGAAGAGGAAGCACACCGCGATCGCCTGCACGCCTTGGTCCCGGAGCCGGCGGGCGGCGCATCGCACCGCCTCCTCGTCGAGCGGGACGAGGACCTCGCCGGCCGGCGGCGTGATCCGCTCCGGCACCGTGAGGCGGTGCCGGCGGCGCACGAAAGGTCGGTCCTGCCAGGGAATCTCCTGCCGAATGGAGTAGTGCTGGGGCCGCTGGTGGCGTCCGATGTGGACGATGTCGCGGTAGCCCTCGCTGGTGATCATCCCGGTGCGGGCGCCGTCGTGGGTGAGGACCGCGTTGGTCGCGATGGTGGTGCCGTGAAACAGGTGCCCGATCTCGTCGGGGGCGATCGACTCCCGCTCGCAGAGCTCGCGCACCGCGCCGAGCATGCCGCGCGACGGATCGTCGGGGGTGGTCGGCACCTTGTGGATGCGGATGTCGTTCGTCTCGGTGTCGGCGAACACCACGTCGGTGAACGTCCCGCCGATGTCGACTCCGATGAGCTTCATGAGGCGTCCCGCGTCTGTGTCGTTGAAGCAAGCATAGGTGAAGGTCCCGGGCTTGCCAAAGCCTGCCGGGCGAATCACAAGGCAGCGAATCCACGCCGCATCGACGGATGCGGCCGACCGTGTCGATCCGCCGGACCCCGCTCCCATCCAGGGCTATTTCATGCTAGCTGCAAAGAGGTGACGGCATGACCGTGAGGTTGGGGTCTGGCTTTTTCGCAGCGCCTCGTCTATAAGGGGGATATGGCGGATGCGTTCGACAAGGCGCAGGTGGTGGTCGGCGAGGTCGA
>JAJDUQ010000297.1 GCA_022826505.1 Gammaproteobacteria bacterium | reverse complement strand
GGTGGGTCCGATGCCCAAGTAGGAGGCGAGGGGCTGCCCACGTTCGGATAGACGCAAGGCGCAGAGAAAGGCTGCCTGCAAGCCGGTCTCGCGGCCGGGCTTGCTTGTCGAGCCTGACCGCGAACCGTGGACGCTTGCGCGGCACTGCATGGACAATGGTGACGCCCCCTGACGGCAAGGGGTTGCGAACGTCGTCGAGGAACCGAGCGTCCATGTCGTCCAGGAAACAACCCGCGTCTCCTCGAACCGCGGCGCCGCCGAAAGTCGGTGGGGAGCAGATCGGCAAGCGGTATCTCAACGACATCGCCTACCGCACGATCGAGGACGACATCATCTCCTGTGCGTTGCCGCCCGGAGAGGACGTGTCCGAAGGGGTCCGGGCTGCACGCTATGGCAATCGCATTCCTGGACGTGCCGCCGGGCTGAGGAGGGGGTACCGAAGTTCTATCCCGCGAGACCCGCCGTGACCTGCGGGGTGCGGAGCGTCCGCACGGTCACGGTGTCCCCGGACGCGACGCCCAGCACCCGCCGCCCGAAGGCATTGATCGGGCAATCGCCGTCGGCGGTCTCGTCGTCAATCCTCACCCAAGCGCGCAACGGCGCCGGGTGCGTGCCGCGAAGCTCGACGAGGGCGTCGTGGACGACACCCAATCGCTCGGCCGTCACGCCATTCAGGCGCACGACGCGGCGCATTCCCTTGCCGCCGGTGTAGGCATGCCGTTCGTCCGCGACGATGGACAGGCTTGATTGCGAACCGGCGATTCGCTCGCGCAAGGCCACCGTCGCGGCGGCGTCGACACCGCCCGCATTGTCGAAAACGACCCCGTAGCCCTTGCGTGCGCGTTCCTCCGTCACGTAGCCGGCGACGACATCGGTTCGCACGGCGTCCGGATCGCGGCGAAGCGGGTCGCCGTAGCCGCCGCCTCCCGCCGACTCCATCAAGACACAGTCTCCCGCGGTGATGGGATGCCCGGTCACCTTGCCGGGGGTGTCGAACTCCACGGTGCGGCCATCGTGCACCTTCGCCACCCGCACCGGCCCGGCCGGACCTGCTCCGTCGACGCCGAACGGCGGCACGAAGGCACGGTCGCCCAGCACCGAGTACACTGCCTCGCCCTCCTCCAGCCGCAACGCGCGGTGCATGCCGAGACCCCCGCGGTACCGGCCCTCGCCGCCGGAGTCGGCGCGCAACTCGCAACGTTCGATGAAGATCGGCATCTCGCTCTCGAGGGACTCCACGTTGTGGATCGAGCGGATGGCGCCGAAGTCCACGTTCACGAACGCGCTCGACCCGTCGTGCCCTTCGAACCCACCGTTGCCGCCGGCCGGCACTTCGACGTAGACGTACCGGCGGTCGCGCGTTGCGGAGTAGCCGCCGATCGAGTTTGGAAACGACGTGCCGGAGAGATCGCCCGAGACGCGCTCGGGGATGATCTGCGCGAGCGCCCCGAGCATCACCGACACCACCCGCTTTCTCACCTCGCCGTGCGCCCCGGCCGGCGCCTCGGGGCGTACGTCGACGATGGACGCTTCGGGGGCCCGCAGCGTGAACGCGCGGAACGCGCCGCTGTTGACCGGACCGTGCGGGTCGAGCGTCGACTTGAGAGCCACGAACACTCCAGCCCCGGCCACCGCGAGCGAGGAGTTGACCACTCCGGACACCTGGGGGTTGGAGCCGTCGAAGTCGGCGACGACGTGGTCGCCGTCGACTGTCAGCTTCAGGCGCATCAGCACCGGGTCGAGGCGGCCCGCATCGTAGAATTCGAGGTAGTCCTCGTACACGAATTCGCCGTCGGGCAGATTGCGGATGCGATTGCGCAGTCGCCGCTCGGAGCGGTCGAGGTTCATCCCGATGCAGCCGAGCACGGTGTCCCGGCCGTACTTCGCGACGAGGCGTCCGATGCGCTCCTCCGCCACCCGACAGGCTCCGAGCGAGGCGTTGAGGTCGCCGAGCCGCTCCTCGGGCAGGCGCATGTTGCTCATCAGCAGGCGCATCACCCCTTCGTTGCGCTTCCCTCCTTCGTAGAGCTTGATGGGAGGGATGCGGACCCCTTCCTGGTAGATGCTGGTCGAGAGGCCCGAATAGCTCCCCGGCGTCATGCCGCCCACGTCCGCCCAGTGCGCGCGGACCGCGGGGAAGATGAACAGCTCCCCGCCGGCGAAGACCGGGAAGAGCACGGTGACGTCGTTCAGGTGGGTGCCGCCGCGATAGGCGTCGTTGAGCACGATGATGTCGCCCTCGTGGATGTCCCCTTCGAAGTCCTCCATCGCGCAGCGCACCGACCACGGCATCGGCATCACGTGTCCGGGATGATCGTCGGACTGCGCGACCATCTCCGCGCTCGGGTTGAACAGCGCGCACGAGAAGTCGTCGAGTTCGTAGATTACGGAGGAGAACGAGGCGCGAATGATCGTCGCCCGCATCTCCTTGACGATGGCGCGCAGGCCCTCGCAGACGACCTCGAGGGTGATCGGGTCGATGTCGTGGTGCTCCGAGGCGGAATCGTGAACCGCGGGACTGGCCCGATTCATGGCGTTTCCAGGTATGAGATGACCTGTAGCCCGGGAATCGGCAGATCCACGAGATCGCGATCGTGCGTCAGCAAGGGTATCCGTCGGTGAATGGCAGTGGCCGCAATCCAACAGTCCCCTGCTTCAAGCCGGCGACCTTCCCTCTGGCTGGATTGCATTGCCCGCGCCCAGGCCTGTGCGAGCGCGTAGTCGTAAGGGATGACGAGGAAGCGCTTGATGAAGAGATCCAGCCCATGCCGGGCCTCGTCGCCCCATTCCCTGGTTTCGGCCCAATTCCAGAGTTCCGCCACGCTCTGAAAACTGAGCGCCAGCGTTTGTTTCGTCATGTGGACCGCGTATCGATCCCGGATCTCGGATTCACGCTTCTTCGGATGCAGCAAGCTGACGACGGTGGTATCGAGCAGGACAACACTCATGGGTTCCGGTTGCCATTCGCCACCGTACGACGTGCCGCTCGCTCGGTGAGCACATGCGTCAGCACTTCATCCGGGCTGTCGTCCGAAGGCCACATTGCGGACACGTCATCGAGATCGTCGACCGGCGCAACGCCTTGCGCTTTCGCCAACTCGGTCAGAGACAGGGAAGACCAGAACAAATTGTCTTGCTCTTTCCGCAGAGAATCCGTGCCGGCCGTCTCCGCACCCGTCGCCCCGGGGACGATTTCTCTGCTTCCGGAATCATTCATGGAATCGGGCATGGCTGCCTCAACGTCGTCCATCGTTCGCGCGCCCTTGTCATCGGTTTCCTTGAGGCTTCGGGCAATCATGGCGTCGAATGCCCGCCTGCGGTCCTCCTGCTCCTTCAGAAGCCTGAGGCCGGAGCGCACGACTTCGCTGACGTTGTTGTAGAGGCCGTCCTTCACGCACGCACGCGCGAAGGACGCCAGCTCGGGGGTCAGATGTACGTTCGTCGCCATGGGAACCTCCATGTCAAGCATTGACATACCGTGCGCGTCCGGAACGGAAAACGCAAGCGCGGCGATCTGCGCCATGGCATCAGAATCAAGTGCCCGGGGTGGTCGGCGGACTCCGCCGCCAGCTCCCGACCACTCATGCCGTCGACTCCTCGCCGTGCTCGCGTCGCAGATGAAACTCGCCGATGGCGCCGACCTCGAGGCGCCAGCCGGGCGGGACCACCGTAACCGCCCCCATCTCCTCGACGAGCGCTGGCCCCTCGACCGCGGCGCCGGCCGTGAGCTCCGGGCGGACGAGGACCACGGTGTCGGACCATGCGCCGCCGAAGTAGACCGGGCGGGTCCGGACGCCGGCATCCGCTCCGTCGCGCGCAGGACTCGGCAGGGCCGGTTTCGCGGTCGGTGCGACGGCGGTCACCCGAACCGTGACGACCTCGGCCGGGGCGTCGGCGCCGTGGCCGTAGCGCTTCGCGTGCGCGGCGTGAAACGCAAGCTCCGCGTCGCGCATCGAGTCCACCTCGGGGCCGATGGACACCACCAGCTCCCACGACTGGCCGACGTAGCGCATGCCGAGCTCGCGCCGGAATTCGACGTCCGACGCCCCGACACCTTCGCGATCGAGCTCGGCGCCGCTTTCGCGCTCCAGGGCCGCGAACTCGTCCGTAACCGTTGCCCACTCTCCGCGCCGCGTCTCGACCAGCAGGGTTCGGGTACGGGTGATCTGGAGGTCGGAGACGAGGCAGCCGAACGCGGAGAAGTTGCCCGGGCTGGGAGGCACGATGACGTGGTCGATGTCCAGTTCCGAGGCGACCAGTGCACCGTGCATGGGACCGGCTCCGCCGTAGGCGAGGAGCGCGAAATCACGCGGGTCGTATCCCTTCGCGATCGAGATCTCCTTGATCGCGCTGACCATGCGTGCGACGGCGATGCGAATGACGCCGTCGGCGAGTGCATGCACTTCCATTTCACCGAAATCCGCCCCGAGGCGCTCGAGCGAAGCGCGCGCGAGTGTGCCGTTCAGCGTCAGGGTCGACGCGAGTTTCGTCTCGTTCCCGAGCCGGCCGAGAACGAGGTTGGCGTCCGTGACGGTCGGCTCGGTCCCGCCTCGACCGTATGCGGCGGGTCCCGGATCGGCGCCGGCGCTGCGCGGACCCACCGCCAGCGTTTCGCCCCCGTCGAGCCATGCGATGCTGCCGCCGCCCGCCCCGATGGTGACGATCTCCACCTGGGGGGTGCGGTTCGGATAGCCTGCAATCATCTGCTCGGTGGTCAGCGGCGCGCGAAGCCCTTCGACCAGGCACACGTCGGTGCTCGTGCCGCCCATGTCGCAGGTGATCAGGTTCCCGGCGGCGAGGCGCTGGCCCAGCTCCACCGACGCGGCCACGCCTCCGGCCGGGCCGGAGAGCACCGTCTGCACCGGGAGACGACGGGCACGCTCGGCGCTCACCACCCCGCCGTTCGAGGTCATCAGGAAGATGGTGCGGGCGAATCCCCGTGAGGCGAGGCGCGATTCGAGCCCCCCCAGATAACGGCTCATCAGCGGGCCGATGTAGGCGTTCAGCACCGTGGTGCTGAATCGTTCGTACTCGCGCAGCTCCGGCAGCACCTCGCTCGAAGTGCAGACATAGGCGTCCGGTGCCGCCAAGGCGAGCGCTTCCCGCATCGCGCGCTCGTGCGCATCGTTGGCGAAGCTGTGGAGGAAGCAGACCGCGACGCTTTCCGCACCGGCCGAGCGAAGGGTTTCGGCGATGCGCTCGCATTCGGCGGGCTCGAGCGCCCGGAGCACGCTCGCGTCGTGGCGCATCCGCTCGTCCGCCTCCAGTACCTGGGGGCGCGGAACGAACGACGGCGGTTTCAGCGTCCGAATGTTGTAGAGCTCGCGCCGCTCGGTGCGCTGGATTTCGAGCGTGTCGCGGAATCCCTTCGTCGTTACCACCCAGACGTCTGCTCCCCTGCGCTCGATGATCGCGTTGGTGCCGATGGTGATACCGTGGACGAAGCGTTCCACCGCGCCGAGGTCGTCGGTCAGCGCGGAGACCGCGTCCAGAACCCCGAGCGCCGGTTCGTACGGTGTGGACGGCGCTTTCGCCCACCGCAACGAGCCGTCCGCCGTGTCGTATGCAACGGCGTCGGTGAAAGTGCCGCCGACATCGACTCCGATACGAAGTCTTGCCGCTTCTCTGGTCATGAATCCCTTTCGCCTGTCGTTCCGCCGGAAAACCTTGAGGAGTCGAGCGGTGCCGGACGATACAGCAACTTCGACTGCGACGAGGAGCGCCGGGAGAGCCCACTCCCGGGACACTCACTGTCGGATACGGCCGACGAGACCTCCGAGGTCGCAGACGATTCGGTCGCCGCTTTCGAGGAATTCGCTGCGCTGGCACACGAGGAATCGTCGATTCGCATTCACGAGGTCGGCATTGGCTTGGAGCCGCGCCATGTCGCTGAGGCTTGGGCGTGTCGTGAGCTTGATCTCCATCGCCCAGAGTTCGCCTTCGGTGCTGATCAGCAGGTCGATCTCGCGCTGGTCGTTCGTGCGCAGATAGTACGCCTCGAACGCCCTGCCGGTGGATTGCAGCGCGGCCAGCGTCTGATCGACGACGAATCCCTCCCAGCTTGCCCCCACCCACGGCTGACCCAGCAGGGTATTCCGGTCGGGCACGTTCAACAGCGCATGCAGGAGTCCTGCGTCGCGCCAGTACACCTTTGGCCGCTTGACGATGCGCTTGCGGAGGTTCGCGTGATATGCGGGCAGGCGGCGCACCAGAAATGCACCCTCCAGATAGTCCAGGTAGCTGTTGACCGTGTGGTAGGACAGCCCCAGACTCTTCCCGATCCGGCTGGCATTCCACTCCTGCCCGTGCGCCGCTGCGAGCATCTGCAACAGTCGATGTGTCGTCCTTGGGTGGGCGGGCAGACCCCAGTCGGGGAGGTCTCGTTGCACCAGCAGGTTCAGATAGTCTCGCTGCCAGACCGGGAAGCCTCTGCCGTTCAGAACTCCGCCATCGGGATAACCGCCAAACAGCCAAAGCCGCCGTCGTTGCGGATCGGTTCTGAGTTCCGAGTGGAACAACGGAGTGAGCTCGACGAGCGAAAGTCTGCCGGCGAGCGATTCGGAAACTCGAGTCATGAGCGAAGGGGAGACCGATCCCAGCAGCAGGAATCGCCCGTTGCGCCGTCGATCGTCGTCGATGGCGCCTCGCAGCCGCAGGAAAATCTCCGGCCATGCCTGCGCTTCGTCGAGCACCACGAGCTGCGACCCTCCCACTGCCTCTTCCCACTCCAGATCGAGCCGCAGGCGATCGGGTTCCTGCTCCAGGTCGAAGTATCGGCCGCCGAGGCGGCGGGCCAGCGTCGTCTTGCCGCATTGACGGGGCCCGACCAGGGCGACGGCAGGAAAGGCGCCGAGGCGGGCGCGCAGAAGCGTGGTTGTTTTCCTGGGGAGCATTGATGCATTTTAGAAATGGATTTCTAATTTGCAAATGCCGAGAGAGACCGAAAGAGAAGGGAGACTTCCGGACGGTTGGCTTGCGGGGACTCCGCGGAGAATCTTGCGTAGCTGGAAGGACTTCTACAGCGGCAATCCGGCCGATGCCGTCGGGACCGGGCCGTTCATGATGGAGGAATTCATTCCCGACGAACGCATCGTCCTGGTGCGAAACCCGAACTACTGGCGCAAGGGCGCCGACGGCAAGGCGCTGCCGTACGTCGACAAGGTCATCGTGACCGCCGGATGGGACGACGCGGCGCGACTCGCGGCCCTCATCGGCAACGAGGCGGACCTCCTGACGCCGGGCGACGGGATCATCGAGGAGCTGGAGAAGTACCCCGACGAGATCAGGATTCAGTCCTTCACCACGGGCTGGATCACGCCCATCGTGATGCGGGTCGACATAACGCCGTTCGATGACGTTCGCGTGCGCCAGGCTCTCAAGCTGGTGCAGGACCGCAAGAAGATCCAGGAGCTCGTCCAGCCCAAGGGCCAGGTCGCCTACGACCACTGGATTCCGACGAGCGCCGCCGCCTATTGCCCCGACACCGACTCCGACGGGCGCCCGCAGGACATCGAACGGGCCAAGGCGCTGCTCGCCGAGGCGGGCCATGCCGATGGTCTCGACATCGAGCTTTCCACCCCCGACGATGCCTTCCGGCCGGCGTTCGCCCAGGTGTACACGGAGATGGCGGCCAAGGCCGGCGTCAACATCAACATGCTTCCGAGTTCCGCGTTCTGGGATCAGTGGCAGGAGTGGCCGTTTTCCGTCAGCGGCTGGAACGGGCGGATTCCGGCGACCAAGAACATCAACCTGGCATTGCGCTGCGGCGCCGAGTGGACCGAATCCTACTATTGCAACCAGGATCTCGACGCCCTTCTGGATGCGGTCGACAGGCCTATTCAAAAGTCGCCGTTCAGCGTTCGTGTCTCGCCATGTCGACCCCCGGCTTGGCGCGAGCATCTGGGATCGAGGGCATCCGGCCGTCGAACGAGGACCAGATGCCTTCGATCCCGGCGCTTCAGCCCGCGA